>NZ_JBTYYZ010000004.1:0-214534 GCF_054881455.1 Companilactobacillus sp. FL22-3
ATATTGAATAACAATGCTTGAATTCTAAAAAACTACACCGGAAATTTATCCTTTCAGATATAATTGAAAAAGTATTTTAGAAGAAATGGGGATTAATTTGCATGCGAGTAGCAACTATTCTGGAATTGATGTTATTCTTGATGGCCTTTGCATACATTGTGAGAGTTTTTTGGCCAGTTAGAGCACAACTTTTTAATGGGGATGAAGAAATTATTGTTTCGATACGTAATCGTCATAATTTAAAAATCTGCTTGGCAGTGATAGTGATCGTAAGTTTACTGCTAATTTTTGCTTGAGGCATTTTTAATAAATTTATTGCTCGATAAGGTGATTCAGCCCTTGACAATAAACTCAATCTTTTATAACATTTTACTGTTATCGATTTATTGTTAATGGGCATTCGCCAAATGGTAAGGCAGCGGACTCTGAATCCGCAATTTATTGGTTCGAACCCAATATGCCCAATATATACAACAAGAAACCCTTATTATTTCAAGGGTTTCAACACTTGAAACTGGAAAAGCATCCGAGTTATTGTCCGAGCTTAAAAACTCACATAACTTGAGAACTTTTTGCAGTTTCTTTTTTTGTCAATAAAGATTTGTTTTTATGAAATTTGATGGTTGTAAGAGTCGATATTATTGCCACAACAGGAACAATTCTACAAAAATCAAAGTGGTGAACTTGATTATAAAGCTTGCCGTAGAAAAATAGGTATAAAGAATAGCATGCCCCTGTGATGATGTTTTTAATGAAGTGTTCTAGATGTGCCAAAGTTATTTTCTAAAAGTAGTTCCATATTTGGAAAAGAATTCTTTTCTAAAGTGGAACTATTTTTGTAAAAATGACTAGTACAATACTAATTGTATTTAAAAATAGTTAAACGAAGTCATCCGATATTACACACTAATTTAATCTCATCAATTTTTTTAGAGTTAGATCAGATGATGATCTCAAATTTTAAAATAAATAAAAAAGACCCAAGGCAGAGTTTAGTCCTCCTAGGTCGTAGTTAATGCGGAGTTTATTGAACGGAATCTTCAGAGATAAACTTCGTATTTGGGTTGCTTCCAGTAAAATTATAAAGTGCTTTTGCTTTATCAAGGGTATTAATGTCCCAATCTGCTTCATAGGCAGAGTTTTTGTCATTAATGTTCAATCCAACGTTGGGCCCACCATAAATTAGTGAAGAACGGTGGCCAAAGTGTCCTAGTGTACCTAATGGGTCAACGCAGTTATCTTCGTCATACCATTCTTTTAATAGGAAGTAAGCCACTTCCTTGTCAGACTTAGCACCGTTGTGATTGATAATATAGTTATAGCCGGCGCCAGATAGACATTCTGACATATTTCTAGCAGCGGTACTGTGATCTAAATGATTCCCATCTTGTTGGTCAGCTCTTTGACCAGCATAGGAAATAAGGTCATTGGTAGAGTGAACTGGACTAGTTCCGTTAGCTTGGTGTAAGGCATTTACGTAAGCTACGAAGTATTTATTTATATTACTGATGTTGGGTGTATATTGACCGTTCTTGGCAGGAGCAGTTTCAGCATTATTGATTTCAGCACTATTTGTCGCTGCGGTTTGAACTGTATCTCCAGTTAGTGTGGCATCACTAGCTTTCAGATATTCGCTGGTAGCAACTTGGTACATCTTTGTACCATCAATAGTGATAACCTTCCCAACGGCCCAGTCAGTTTTTGGCGCAAGGGCACGATTGGAAATGAGCTTCCCATCAGCAGTATATAGTCGAGCAATTCCACTGGCATTTGTGGTTGCGACAGACGCAGCTTTGACATCTTCTTGTGTCATGGCAACAGAAGAAGATGCTGCCATTAGGAAAATGGCAGACAACGTCAAAATTTTAGATATTTTCATTTAAAAAGATCCTCCGATATAATTCACACATATATTGTATTTAATCTCATCAATTGTAACTGTATTTATATTAGAACCTTGAAATAGGATAGTCAATAAATTTTCTGAAAAAGTGTTTTCATCTATAGAAATGACTTGTAAATAGTCTGCGTAACGTTAATTGCAAAGGTGTAAGAATATTATTAGGTTAAAATTATTCTAATCAGCCGATAAATAAACTGTTCAAGCCCCTCATCTTAAGTCATAAGGTGAGGGGCATTTTTTGTGGCAAATATTCAATAAAAATTAGAGTAAATTAAAAGCTTTAATTCTTAGGATATAGCCAATTTAGAGCCTAATTGTGTTACATTATTTATGGAGTGAAATAATTATTTTTGTGAGGTGAATTTATGGAGAAAAGCGAAATTTTAGTAACTACAACTGAAAATATTCCTGGACAAGATTATGAGATTATTGGTGAAGTTTTTGGTTTAACCACTCAATCAAAAAATGTTGTTCAAATATTGGTGCTGGATTAAAGAATATCGTCGGCGGTGAGATAAAAGCTTATACCGAACTTTTATCTGAGGCCCGTGATATTGCAATTGAACGTCTGAGAAGTAATGCTGCTGATATGGGAGCCGATGCAGTGGTAATGATGCGTTTTGATTCTGACTCGATCAGCACAGACATGGAAACAGTTGCAGCCTATGGTACTGCAGTCAAATTTAAGTAAGGTGGTTAGAATGGCATTGGAATATAACAAGAGTTCTTTATCAGCTTGTACTAGTATCTTGATCGGGAAAAAAGCAACCGTCGATGGATCAACTATTATAGGTAGAAATGAGGATGCCAAAGCTTCTTGGCCTAAACATTTCGTGGTTCATCAGCATCAAGAATTTACCGAGGATCAACGTTTTATCTCTAAAGCCAATGACTTTCAATTAGATTTGCCTAAAATTCGCTATAAATATTCTGCTACTCCAGAATGGACCTTCAAAGAAGGATTATTTGAAGAGGATGGTTTTAATGAATACGGGGTTGGGATGAGTGCTACAGAAAGTGCTTATTCCAATCAGCGTGTTTTAGGTGTCGATCCTCTAGTTGAAAATGGTATTGGTGAAGAAGCCATGATCACAGTTGTTTTGCCTTATATCAAAAACGCTAGGGAAGGCGTTTTACGCTTAGGTAAGATTATTGAAGATTATGGTACTTGTGAAACGAATGGGGTACTTTTCTCTGATAAAGAAGAAGTTTGGTACTTCGAAAGTGGATCAGGGCACTATTGGGTGGCACAACGTATCCCCGACGATAGTTATGCCGTGGTTGCTAATCAATTGGCGATTCAAGAGATTGATTTCAATGATACTGACAATTTTATGTATCACCAAGGTATCGAGGATTTTGTGAAAGAAAATCATTTGAACAACCGACCTGATAGTTTTAACTTTAGACAAATTTTTGGCACACATGATTTGTCTGATGAGATTTACAGCACGCCTCGTGTTTGGTGGGGTCAACAACAATTTTCTGGGAAAACTTCAGAGAGTCCCGAAAGTAAAGACTTAGCTTTTATCAAAAAAGCTAATCGGTTGTTGAGTGTTGATGATGCGCAAGATTATCTAGCTTCTCATTATCAAAAGACCGAGTTCGATCCTTTGAACAAGTCAGCTAATAACAAACGCTATCGTCCAATAAGTTTGGCTAAGACTCAGGAGTCACATGTTTTACAAATTAGACCAAACATGAAACCTGAGATAGCTTGTGTGCAATGGTTAGCCATGGGCGTAGCTTCACAGAGTATTTACGTTCCATTTTATATGGGGATCAACGATACTCCGGAAGAATACAAACTTGGTGAGTTGCCATACGATAGTAAGTCAGCCTATTGGACTTATAAGTTGGCCGGAGTTCTTTTAGACGGTCATTACCAAGAGCTTGGCAAAGATTTTCAAGCAAAGCAAAAGGAAATCAATATCACGTTACGTAAAAAGTTGCATGATTTTGATCAAATAGCCTTGAGCAAAGATGATGATAAATTACCTAATTATTTAACAGAAGCTTCATTTGAAATGGCAAAAATTTCACTTGATGGCTATAAAGAGCTAATTGCTCAATTAATTACGGACTCGACTGATTTTTCACCTCTAAACTTCAAGACAGATATGAATTTATAGAAATTATAATTTTATACATTGAATATTAACTGAGGGGTTTATAAAAATGAATGATGGTAATTCGCCGACAAAAACAATCACATTGTTTGGCTTAATAATGATGATCTTCACGGCGATCTTTGGATTTGCTAACACTACTGTTGCTTACGAACAGATGGGATTAGCAAGTATTGTTTGGTATGTTTTCGCTGCTTTATTCTTCTTCCTACCCGTAGGATTTATGATGGCAGAGTATGGTTCCGCTTTTAATGAAGCTAAAGGTGGAATTTATTCTTGGATCGATGGAGCTGTGGGTGCAAAATGGGCTTTCATCGGTACATTTATGTGGTTAGCTTCTTGGGAAGTATGGCTGGTGTCAACTTCTTCTAAAGTTTGGATTCCACTTTCAACTATGTTTGCCGGTCATGATACAACGCAAACTTGGGGAATGTTTGGACTTTCAGCTACTCAAGTAATCGGTCTTTTAGCGGTACTTTGGATCATTTTTGTTACATACACTGCTAGTCAAGGTATGGATAAGATATCAAAAGTTTCAAGTTTCGGGGGAATTATGACGATTGTCTTACAAGTTGTCTTCTTCCTATTGAGTTTATCAGTTCTATTTATGTCAGGCTTCCATACAGCTGAACCAATTTCTGGTTTGGATACTTTTATCCATTCAGCTAATCCAGCCTTCGCTTCACCACTAGGGATGGTATCGTTCATCGTTTATGCAATCTTTGCATATGGTGGTATGGAATCAGTTGGTGGTGTGACCGATAGTATGAAGAACCCTAAGAAAGATTTCCCACGTGGTGTCTTGATCTCAGCGGTTGTTATCACATTACTTTATTCACTAACAATTCTCTGTTGGTCAATGAGTGCTAACTGGAATGCGGTTATTGCTAAAGGTAACGTTAACTTGGGTAATATTACTTATGTTATGATGAGTAACCTTGGTTATACCTTTGGAACACATATCGGTTTAGGCAGTGCAGCTGCCATCACTTTGGGTGAATGGTTAGCTCATTTTACTGGTTTTGACATGTTTATTCTTTATATGGGTGCCTTCTTCGTCTTGATTTATTCACCATTGAAATCATTCGTTATGGGTACGCCAAAGGATTTTTGGCCAGAAAAAGTTACTCGTTTGAACAAACACGGTATGCCCGCTTACGCAATGTGGGTTCAGGCTATCGTGGTTATCGTTTTAATTTTGATTGTCGATATGGGTGGTAAAAACGCCAAAGCCTTGTATAATGTTTTGACACTGATGGCTAATGTTTCAACAACTGTACCTTACTTATTCTTAGTTGGTGCTTATCCATTCTTTAACATGAATAAAGATATCGAAAAGCCATACTTATTCTATAAGAATAAAAAAGCTATGTGGACTGTTTCAATCGTTGTCTTCTTAGTCTTAGCTTTCGCAATTATCTTTACCTTGTTACAACCATTAATGGAGGGTGCTTATACTGACGCTCTTTGGACAATTCTTGGACCAGTAGTCTTTGGATTAGTTGGATTCATTCTCTATTACAGATATGAACATAAAGAACATGCTAAAAATGCTGAAAGTATTGATGCATCAGCAACTAAGTAAAAAAATAGATCTTATCAATTTGATAAGGTCTATTTTTTTTTGGAAAAAAGTTGCAGTGTCAGATGGTGTCACTCTGATTTGTTAACCTAAAGGTGTAATTTAAATGTTATTGGAGGAATGGATTTTGAAAAAAGGGATTAGATATATGGGAGTTACAGCAGCTGTGTTGTTAGCTGTTGCACCAGTTATGAATGTCAACGCTGAAAGTAGTACTGAAAATACTGTTAAGGCTGAAGAAGCAAAGAGCACTAATGGTTATAGCGTAACAAATTTAGTCTGTAATCAAGATGGATCCTATTCGGTTAGCGGAACATTTCCAGCTAAAAAAGATGGTAAACAAATTGAAATTAAGTTCGAGAACGTTAAGTTCAATCCTATTATGTTTGATAATAAGAAAGATTATGAAGAAGTTAAATTACAATTGCCTGCTATTGAGGGGTACACCATTGGTGATGGAAAATCAGTTGATTATTCGATTGAACTGATGGGATTGAAATATGATGCTCAAGGAAAAGTTATCGGATTTGTTACTTTGAGCAATGAACCTGTTTATAACAAGACCGGTGAGGCTTCTGAGACGGATGATGGTAATTATGTCGCAACTCAAATCATTGATAGAATTCCAAACGATGGTGGCTATGATCCTAAGCATTATGTTTATATCGATGGTGGCATAACTGAGAATGAAGATGGTTCATATACTTTCAATGGCAGTATTCCAGCAACAAAGGATGGTAAGAAAATTGAAATCCCAGTTAAAGGTGCTAATCATCTAAGTAACATAGACAGTTATACATTCACTCTACCAACATATGAAGGTTATACATTGAAGTATCCAGAGGCTACAATTGCATTGCGCTATTATAATTATAATGGAGTGACCCTAGTTAGTGCGCCAATAGTTTATACAAAAATAAATACACCAACAACAAATCACAATCATCATACGAATGCTGGAAGCAATACTTCCTCAACCAATAAAACACCAACTACTGATGTTACGGAGAATAACGATAATAAACCAACCAATATTTCAAACGTGACAAAGGTTTACTCACCATCTGTTCAGGCTTTACTGTACAATTCAGAGGGTAAAGTTATTTCAAATCGTGCTCTTGCTAAAGGCACTGTTTGGGCAGTTAATCAAACGATGACGCTTAACGGCGAAACTTATTATCGAGTAGCCACAGATGAGTGGGTCAAAAAAGATGATGGTTTGGAGGTTATTCCTAATAAAGGAACAGTAACAACAAGTTCGGAAGCCATTTTATATAATTCAAAGGGTATTAAAATAACTAACCGTGCCTTAGCCAAGAATACTGTTTGGTTTACGGACAGATCAGCTACAATCAATGGTCAAAAGATGTATCGTGTTGCTACTGATGAATGGGTAGCGGCTAGTGATATTCAATAAATAAAAAAATCGTAGACATTTATCGCAAAAAATAAAGGATGTTTGCTGTAATTAATTTCCACTTTGGAATAATTACAACGGGAATTATTTCTATTATCTTTAATTAAATTCAACAGGATGTTTGTCACTAATGGTATACATAACTATATTGAATCAAATCCAGATACGAAATTTTTGTCAAAAGATGTTGTGCCAGAATAAAGTTAATTTTGATAAATCATTATAATGACATAACGTGACATGCCAATTTGATACCTTGTAAATGTAGACAGATACATATATTCTAGGGGGAGTTATTTTATGAAGTTTAAAAAAACAGTTATCCTTGTAGCAACATTTTTAATTGGTGCGACAGGTGCAATAATGGGTTCACAACGACAAGCAGATGCGAAGACAGTTACCAGAACAAATAATGATGCAAGTTATTATCGTTTGTATACTGTTGATGGTAAGGAGATTTCCAACCGTGGTTTAGCTCCAAAAACTGATTGGGCAGTTGGTAGAATTTTCACTCATAACAATGAAACTTATTATCAAGTGGCTACCAATGAATACTTGAAGGCAAATGAGTCGGAGAAATTGTTTGACAATGCGAATGAATCATTGAATTACACACCTAATATTCAGCGAATCAATGAGTATTTTATGAAATATATTAATGCGCTACATGTTGCAAATAACGTTCCAACAATTTATTCAACGCCAGAGTTGTTTGAGTACGCAAACTTGAGAGCTTATCAGCAGGTGGGTGACACTATGAACCACGATACTGATTCACCTTTAGCATCTGAAGAAAATCTGTGCGGATTTGGTTATAGTTATATTCTTAAATACGGCCAATACGAAGGCATGACATCGGACAGGGATGTCGCTTATTATCTCTTAAAAGACTGGTACGACGATAATAATAATGTATCGGCAAATCTAGGTGAAGTTGGTCATTTCGGCCATCGTGCTGAATTGATTTATAGTGGCTCACCAGCTTCGTTGGGCATGTCAGATAATTCAACAGCCTTTGAGGCAAAATGGAATCAAGAAGTTGGCCAAGGATTCCGGGATATTTACAATTATACAGGATCAAATCCTGATACTAATTTTGTGTCAAAAGATGCCGTTGCTGAATAGGTCATCATCTGACTAATGAAATTTCCATCAATTACTAAAAAAGAGACTGGTTTGATTAATTTCAAACCGGTCTCTTTGGTTATTATTTTAGTTAAATTCAACGGGATGCTTGTCAGTTAAAGCCTTAGTACGTGCATCCAATTCTTGAAGCTTTTCAGCATCATCATGATACTTGATAGCATCAACAATAATACGTGCTACTTCTTTACAATCCTCTTCATCAAATCCTCTTGAGGTAATGGCAGGAGAACCAAGACGTAAACCAGATGTCAATTTTGGAGGCAATGGATCGTTTGGAATTGCTTCCTTGTTAGTTGTGATATGAATTGTATCGAGAAGATTTTGAACTTCCATACCGTTCAAGTCACAGTCTGTCAAAACAACGTTGAGCAAGTGGTTATCAGTTCCGCCAGTTAGGACGGAAAGGTTGTCAGCGTCGTTGATGACCTTAGCCATGGCAGCAGCGTTTTTGATAACTTGTTCCATATAAGTTTTGAATTCTGGTTGAAGGTCTTCACCAAAGGCAACAGCTTTACCAGCAATTACGTGTTCCAAAGGACCACCCTGAGTACCAGGGAAAACGGCCGAATTCAATTTTTTGCCGAGTTCAGCATTGGCTAAAATCATACCACCACGAGGTCCACGTAAAGTTTTATGAGTAGTTGTAGTAACAATATCAGCTACACCAACTGGAGTAGGGTGTAATCCCACGGCAACTAAACCAGCGATGTGAGCCATATCGACCATCAAGTAGGCACCGACGGAGTCAGCTATTTCTCTGAATTTCTTGAAGTCAATGATTCGGCTGTAAGCTGAAGCACCAGCAACGATAAGTTTTGGTTGGACTTCTTGTGCAATCTTTTGAACATCATCGTAATCGATCAAACCTTGGGCATTAACACCGTATGAATGGAATTGATACATTTTACCAGAGAAGTTGACTCTGGAACCATGTGTTAGGTGACCACCCGCATTAAGATCCATACCAAGAACGGAATCGCCAGGTTTTAGAACAGCTTGATAAGCAGCCGCATTAGCTTGTGAGCCTGAGTGTGGTTGAACGTTAACATATTCAGCGTTGAAAAGTTTCTTAGCACGATCAATGGCAATTTGCTCAATTTGATCGATGTATTCACAGCCACCATAGTAACGGTGCCCTGGATAACCTTCAGCGTATTTGTTAGTCAAAACAGAACCTTGGGCTTTTCTAACATTGTCAGAAACGATGTTTTCAGAAGCAATCAATTCAATATTTCTATTTTGTCGATTTTCTTCTTTCTTAATAAGATCGAATATTTCTTTATCACCTGTACTGTATTGCACTACGACCATCTCCCTAATAATTGTTATTAACTACACTAGTACCATCGCTATAATTAATCTGTACACCTTTTTCAATGTTAAAAATATAGACATTGAAGGAAACTTGCTGATCAGCTTGACCATTACTATTTAACGATTCTGCCATCATCTGAACACCTCTAGCTAAAAGCTCATTACCACGATAAATTGGCTTGACCCGATATCTAATGTAATTATTAGGATTCTGTTTAAGATAATAAGCAATGTCATTTTCGTGTTTGAGCATTTCGGGAGAGTTCAGTGAGCGAGTTCCAGTCATCAAATTTTTGGGGTTGTTATTCTGCCCGCTTAATTGATAACCAATCAAATGTGAACGATTATATAGCCAGCCATCCTTGAGTTTCTTGTTGTGCCAACCAGTAGGATTGACATAAAGAGGTTCCCGTTTTGCTGTAGGCATCAAGCTTTTACTCAATAAGGCATCAGCTTGAATTGCTCGGTTGAGATTATCCAAATCAGCGAAACGTTGCCAAGGACCGTTTGAAACATTTAGTTCGGATTTTGTGAAAGTAGGCGTATTGTTGTTGACGACAATTTCTTGTTTGCCATTATAATTCAACTTCGACAAATCAGTGTTGGTTGAATTAGGCTCCGTGGTTGATTGTCGTGGATTGTCACCCGCAGGTACTTGGTTCTGATACGATTCGTAAATACCAGATCCACCAACAACAACCAGTAAAATACCTAAGGAAACTAAACGGCGATGAACTCGTCGTTTTGGTTTAACCATAAAAGTTGTAAACAAAACGATTGCCCCTAAAACAACCATTAACAACATATACATAAAATATCCCCTCACTATGAAGATTTGTTATCTTCATGTTTGATTTTAGCATAGATTTTCAGAAATCAAGAACTATATTTCCAAAATTGCTAATTTTTATTCGTATAATATATAATTGGTAAAAACATATAAGATTTGTAATATTTCTCTGAAAAACAGGCACTATTTTTAGTTGATTTCTGGATTACGTTTCCTCAAAAGTTTCCACTGACTAGTGGGCAAGATTGTTGATGGTGGGAAAATTAATTCTTATACTTTGTTATAAAAAGGAGATGATTGATATGATGGGTTTTGCGAGTTGTGGTGGACCCATGGGTCTAGGATTCATGGGTGGAGGTTTTTGGTACGTGATTGGTATTATTGCCTTTTTGGTCTTGATCGTCGTATCTTTAACCAAGAATAATCACCGCCAAAAAGTTACTACTAACAGTGCTCTGGATATTTTGGATCAAGAATATGCCAAGGGTAATGTCTCTGATGATGATTATTTGAAACGAAAAGAGAATTTAAAGAAGTAATTTGAATTGATAAGTGGATAAACTCTTAATTCAAAAGGCCACAGGGACTTTTAGCAAGTTCTTGTGGCCTTTTTGTTGTCTCTAGTCAATAATCAGTGGATTTGATCCAAGATGACTGGACATGATAATTGATATTATTCAAAAGTCTTTTTTAAAGCGGCAATTCTTTTATCCAATGGTGGATGTGTGTCGAACAATCCTGAAAAATGTTTTTTCTTAGTCGGATCATCGATGTAGAGTGCCGCACTGGCATCGTCAACTCGTTTCATTGGCTTAGTGCTGGTCTCTAATTTGCCTAAAGCGTTGATCAATCCCTGTGGATTTCTCGTCAATTCAGCGCCGGAAACATCTGCCAGGTATTCACGGTTTCTAGAAATTGCCATTTGAACTAAACTAGCAATCAATGGTCCGAGAATTGCAAACAGCAATCCCACGATCCATAAGACTGCTTGAATCGCTCCAGAATTTCTATCATCTCGATCATTTCGAGAGGGAATCCACCAACGGTATGCATTTCCGATAATGGAGCAGATGAGAATGATTGCCGATGACAAAGCCACGGAAATCGTGGAGACACGAATGTCATAGTTTCTGACGTGTGAAATTTCGTGAGCTAAGACACCTTCAAGTTCCTCACGGTTCATCATTTTATAAAGTCCTCTAGTGACGGCAACTGCCGAATGCTGAGGATCACGTCCGGTCGCAAAAGCATTGGGACTGTCGTCTTCGATGATGTAGATTTCAGGCAACGGAATATCAGCGACCATCGACAGATCTTCTACGATGTGCCACAGGTCGGGGGCATCCTTTTCCGAGTTTAATTTTTTAGCTCGATTCATTTGCATGACAATGCTTGTCGATTGAAAATAAGTGATCAAAGTGTAGACGATAGCAATGATCAAGGCAATAACGATACCAGCGTACAAATTGTCAAAAAAATACAAACCAAAAAAACTACCGATTGCTGCTAGAATCAAAAAGAAAATGAAGAATATCAAGTAAGTTTTACGTTTATTGCGATCGATTTGCTCATAGATCATAGGCTACCTCGATTAAAACTTAACTTTAGGTGCTTCTTTTTCAACATCAGGAATCTGCAAGAAGTCCATTTCTTTGAAACCGTGAATTCCTGCAACGATATTGCGAGGGAAAGTTTGAATTGCCGTATCGTATGCTTGTACTTGACTGTTATATGCTTGACGAGCATAAGAAACTTTATTTTCAGTGTTGGAGAGTTCTTCCATTAATTGTGAAAATTCTTGATTAGCTTTTAGATCAGGATAATTTTCAGCTAAAGCAAAGACTTGACGTAAGGCTCCCGTCAGTTGATTATCAGCGTCAACTTTGTCTTGAAGAGAACTTGCATTAGTAACATTATTTCTCAATTCAACAACTTGTTCCAAAGTTTCTTTTTCATGCTTAGCATAACCCTTGACCGTTTCAACTAAGTTAGGAATCAAATCCGTCCGACGTTTTAGTTGTACGTCAATTTGAGAACTAAATTCACGAGCCCGATTACGATACTTAACTAAACTGTTATACATACCAGCATAGATGAAGATTACTAATAGTATAACGATAATAATTATAATGGTTTTCATGTAAATCTCCTTCTTCTCTTAATATGCCTATTTTACCATATCGAAAGTTAGCAAGTATAAAGCTAAGCAACTTTGATTAAGTTGGTTTAATTAGTATAGATTTTTTGAAAAATAATTTATAATTAAATAATAGAGAGGTTCTGGGAAACAGGTTTCATAGGTGGAGTATGATATGAAAAAATTATTTTTGTCCGTTTTAATGGCTTTTTTAGTGAGCTCGGCTTCAATGCCAGTCACTGTTTTAGCTGATGATTCGGTTGATTCAACTGCTGGTAGCCAATTGGGATCAGATATTGACAATTTGATTGCCCAAAAAGGCTACTCTGGTACATTATTAGTTATTCAAGACGGCAAACCAGTTTATCTGACCAGTCGTGGCCATGCAGATTTTTCCGCGGGAACTTACAATAATAAGGATACGGCTTATGAAATAGATTCGGTACAAAAGGTTATGACTGCAGCAATGATCATGAAATTAGTACAGGAAAACAAACTAAGTCTCAGTGATAAGTTGAGTAAGTTTTATCCTGAAGTACCAAATAGTCAAAATATTTCGATTCGACAGATGCTAGATATGACTTCTGGCTTGACGATGGGTGATGCTGGTCCGAACCAAGTTTTATCAGACCCTGATATAATTAAAGCTGATATTAGTAAGATTCACTTTTTGAGACTTTATTACAATAAGTGGAATTATCAACCGATCAACTTCAACTTATTGAGTGGAATTTTGGAACAAGTGACGGGTAAATCGTATGAGAAGTTGTTTGAAGAAACCTACGTTAAAAAACTAAAATTGAAGCATACGATCTTTGCTTATAACCAACGTTCCGGTCTCTTAAAGGCTACGGGTTACAACAATATAGATCCATTGTCTAGCAAGTTGGATTATAAAAATGCTTTCGACTATAAGAAGTATTTTGAATATGATGAATTAGGTACTGGTCAGGTTTATATGAGTGCTTATGATCTCTATAAGACAGAGAAGTATATTGCAACCGGCAGTATGTTGACTGAGAAGTCGAGAGAGACTTTGTTTACGCCCGGTAGCAGCAGTACTTATGGCGGTGGGATGTATCATCTCAAAAATGATAATTTTGCTAATGGCTGGGGTTATGGTTATCAAGCCGTTGTCCATCTTTCTGATGATGGCAATAATGCTGTCATAGCGTTACAAAACTATTCACGAACAGCCGCAGATGCTAAACCTATGGTTTCACAAATTTATAAAATGGTTCAAACAGAGAAATATTAACTGGTATTTTAGGTGAAAAGTCTGTATGATTGTATGTGCAGGTAGCCTACCTGTGAATTAAAAATGACTGCTTTGTACATTCCAAAGATTTACTGCAAAGTAGCCTAGAGTCCCACATCACGGATTGATGTGGGACTTTTTTTGTCGTTTTTTTTAATTTAAAAGTTTTGTTATTTGAACCTGGGCCTTAACGCTTTGAGATCATTTGAATCATTGCTCTAATACAAAAGAGTGGATAGTCCAGTTGTATAAGCATTAATAAAAAGAGATTGATGTTTCGTTTTATCTTAAATACTACATTTTTAAATAATTGTCTCAAAATATGATAAATATTAAATCTAAAATTCACAAAAAAGTCACAGATTCTCTATTGAATTTTAACTAAATAAGAACTATATTCTACCTGTAAGCAGTTACATAACGGATACTATTTAAACAAGAGGTGGTTCTTATGTATAGAAGTAATGGTAATTATGAGGCTTTCGCAAAACCTTTGAAACCAGCTGGGGTCGATGATAAATCGGCTTACATCATAGGTTCAGGTTTGGCAGGTTTGGCAGCTGCGACATTTTTGATTCGTGACGGTCAAATGAAAGGCGATAAAATCCATGTTCTGGAAGAATTAGCTTTACCAGGCGGTAGTATGGATGGTATTTGGAATGAACAGAAAGGTTATATCATTCGTGGTGGACGTGAAATGGAACCCCATTTTGAGACACTTTGGGATTTATTTAGATCAATTCCATCACTTGAAAATCCTGATGTTTCCGTTTTGGATGAATTCTACTGGTTGAATAAGAAAGACCCAAGTTATTCACATGGCCGTGTTATTCAGGAACAAGGTAAGGAGTTACCAACAGAAGGGCAATTGACTTTGACACCAACTGCAATTAAAGAATTGATCGATTTAGTCATGACTCCTGAAAAAGATTTGGATGGTAAGAAGATCAATGAGGTATTCTCAGAGGACTTCTTGAATTCAAACTTCTGGCTCTATTGGTCAACGATGTTTGCTTTCGAACCTTGGGCTAGTGCCATGGAAATGAGACGTTATTTGATGCGCTTCGTTCACCATATCGACTCACTTTCCAACTTGTCATCACTAAGATTTACTAAATATAATCAATATGAATCTTTGATCCAACCAATGATCAAATTCTTGGAAGGTAAAGGAGTTCAATTTACTTACAATACACATGTAGATAACATTAAAGTTGATACGACAAATGGATCTAAAGTTGCTACAGAAATTGATATGACAACTGATGGTAAAGATAGCACGGTCAAATTGACTGAAAATGACTTAGTCTTTGTAACCAATGGTTCCATTACTGAAAGTACAACTTATGGTGATAAAACTCATCCAGCACCAACAGAGCATGAACTCGGCAGCAGTTGGTCATTGTGGGAAAATTTGGCTAAACAAGATAAAGCCTTTGGTAATCCTGATGCTTTTTGCAAGAATATTCCTGAAGCTAACTGGACAATTTCCGGAACGATCACTTTAACAGACGATGAAGTAACACCATATATCGAAAAAATCAGTCAAAAAGATCCTCACAGCGGTTCCATTGTAACTAGTGGACCCGTAAGTATTAAGGATTCTAATTGGCTTTATGGTTATTCAATTAGTCGTCAGAAGCATTTTAAGCAACAAAAGGATAACGAGTTGATTGTTTGGGTTTATGGTTTGTTCTCAGATAAACCAGGTAATTATGTTCACAAGAAGATTACTGAATGTACTGGTGATGAACTTTGTGAAGAGTGGCTTTATCATATCGGTGTGCCAGTAGATAAGATCAAAGATATTGCTGAAAATCATGCTAATACGATTCCAGCTCATATGCCTTACATCACTTCCTACTTCATGCCTAGAAAAGTCGGCGACCGTCCATTGGTAGTACCTGAAGGCTCAAAGAATTTAGCCTTTATTGGTAACTTCGCTGAAACAGAACGTGACACCGTCTTTACAACTGAATATTCAGTTAGAACAGCAATGGAAGCTGTATACACTTTGCTCGATGTCGACCGTGGAGTGCCAGAGGTATTTGCTTCAGCCTTTGATGCCCGGACTTTGATGAGAGCAATCTACTACTTGGATGGCAAGCAGAAATTGACTGATATCAAGTTGCCATTTAAGGAAAGAATGGTTGAAAAGAAAGCTATGGAGAAGATCCATGGTACTTATATTGAAGAATTACTGAAGGATGCACACCTTCTCTAAATAATATGTGCCTGAAGAAAGCTGTATTAAAAAGATCGGTTTTCAATTATTAAACGAAGAGCCCCTCTGATTCTATCTGCGGAATCAGAGGGGCCCTTTTTAATCGAAATAAGTTGTCCATTGTTTTTGGTGGTGACACTCAAAAGCACGGTGAAAATCATCTGGCATATTTCGGGCTAAAGATAAGTCCAATTTTAATGCCTGGTCTAGTGTGAAGTATCGGACATCAGATGTTTCGACGCCACTGTGAATATCAGCTTCTTTAGGAGCACACTCAAAGAAGAGTTTGTAAATATAATTGAGATTTTTCTTTGGATAATGATTTTTTTGCATATCTTTAATGGAGATTAATTTGAGTGGTTCGACTTTGATACCGGCTTCCTCAAAAGTTTCCTTAACAGCGATTTCTGAAGCCGAGTAGCCAATATCGCCCCAACCACCGGGAATCGACCACTGGCCACTGCTTTTTTCTCTAACCAGCAGGATTTTGTCGTCTTTGAAAGTACAAGCTCGAATATCGACTTTAGGAGTTACATAGCCAGTGTCAGCATCAAAATATATGTCCAAAGCTTTGGGCGTGGAATTTTTAACTAGTCTAGCCGTCAGTTTTTTAGCCACTGTTTCTAGTTGCTGATATCTTTCCAAGTCAAAGACGTCTTTTCCATAGTGTTTGCCACTTTGAGCAATCGCCTGCAATTGCTCTAACAATAATTCTGTTTCATCCATCGTTACCACCCCTTATTGGGATTATAACATTAGAACGCTTTCATCAATTGGCGTTTTCAAAAGTTAAGCGGTGTACGAAATCGGCATAACTACTAATAGTTAACTGAGGGTTGTGGCGATGAATATCTTCCTCAATGTTAGCCATCAGATAAAGTGAATTCAGCAACATGAAGTGTGAATCGTGTTGACGGATGAAGTTTATCCCTTGCTGAATCGTTTGTAAGGCCAAATCGAATTTAGAAAGTTGAAAATATGATAGGGCAGCGACATACAAAATTAGGTTGAGATTTTCTTCGTATTCAACTGACAGTAGATCATCAAAAGCTAGATGAATCTGGTATAAAGCAAAAGTTTTGAAACCTTGTTGAGCATAAACGTAAGCTAGAGCAATATTTCCCAATCTGGTTAAAGTTGTTTGCTTACGACTGTGACTAGCACTGGCCAAAGATAATTTTAAGAACTCTTTGGGAGTATCGAATTTACGTTCGAGCTTTAAAGAACATAAGGCAAGATAGAAATAATAGGCCTGAGTTTGTTTGCCGGTTTTGACCGTTTCCGTCACCGTGGGGCGGTTTAGAAATGATTGTAATTGTCGAAAGTCGTGTTTTTTATAGAAGTAATTTACTTTTTGGTTGAAGTATTTCTCCTTACTTATTTTGAAATTAGAAGCTAAGGTTAAATCATCGAATGCAATTGAAAGTCTTTCACAGAGATTGATCAATAGTTTGGTATTGGGGATGTATTTATTGTGTTCAATTTCGGAGAGCGTGGATTGCGAACAAATATCTTCAGATGTTTCCAGTTGAGAAAGTTGACGTTGTTGCCGGGTCTCTTTTAAAATATCACCTAAATTATCCATATTTTCTGCACCTACTTATCAGTGAAATAATTTATTAATTGCTATAAATTAATGATAAGAAAGTAGTGTGTATTTTTTGTTCAATTAATGTAAAGGTTTGTATCAATTGTGTAAAGAAAATTAAAAAAGGCGAGACAACATATTTTTTATGAATGTTGTTTCACCTTTTTATTAGTTTAATGAGAAACCTTGTTCCCTCAAAAAGTCCGCCACATCAGCGCGACGAATATCTTTAAAAATGCCGAGACTTTTTTTCAGACCAAGTAGTTGTGGCGGGATTTGTCTTGCGTTCTAAATAATAGTCTTTTACTGTTTGATCAAATTCAGTTAAATCTGTGAATTGAGTCTCATTATAAGAATTAGTTGCAACTTGATTATTTTTTTTCATACGAGGCTTCAATTGATTTTTGGTTTGGGGATGACCGATTGCCATTCCAAATAAAGGAATTGTAAAGTCAGGCAACTGCAAAAGTTGTGCTACTTGTTTGATATTGTTGCGAAGACTTCCGATATAACAAATTCCAAGGTCCATTGATTCAGCAGCCAAAGCCATACTTTGAGCAGCAATCGTAGTATCAATCGTGGCGACTAGTAAAGACTCCATGTTCTTTAAACTGTCGACACTTTGATGGTGTGCTCGTAAAATCGTTGCTTGACGGTGTAGATCGGCAATAAAGACATAGAAAGTATCAGCTTTTCTGACGTGAGGGGAACTGATAGTAATGTCAGCCAATTTGTTACGTAAATTTTGATCCGTAATTTCGATGATAGAAAAAGCCTCGATATATTCAGAAGATGAACCATGCTGAGCAGCTGTTAATAAAGCATTTTTCTCCTCAACTGTCACGGGTTGGTCGGTAAAGTCACGGACCGAAACGTGTTGAAGCATTTTTTCGATAGTTGGATTCATTTTAAAACCTCTTCCCATATTTTTACATATCTTAGTATGATAACACTTGTTACTAATGGGATTGCTTTTAAACTCTTAGTGATGTTTTTCAGATTGTTCATCTGGATAATCTTTTTGATAAATCAGACGATGTAGTTTCAGGTATTGTTCACCTAGTTTTCTCTCATTGACATTAT
Source organism: Companilactobacillus sp. FL22-3 (assembly GCF_054881455.1). Taxonomy (NCBI): domain Bacteria; kingdom Bacillati; phylum Bacillota; class Bacilli; order Lactobacillales; family Lactobacillaceae; genus Companilactobacillus; species Companilactobacillus sp. FL22-3. Next base: position 18,572 of record NZ_JBTYYZ010000004.1, read on the forward strand.
CTTTGGGATAGTAATAGCGGCGATTTTCAAGTCCTTGAGGCATATAGTTTTGAGACGCAATTTGATGAGGTGCAGTGAAAGGTGATTGGATAAGCCCACCACCAGTTATTTCTTCAGAATGCTTGTAGTGCATATCTCGTAAACCTTTAGGCATCGGATGCTCATTAGGATGCTCGCTATCTTGATCAACCTTCTCCCAAATTTCATCGAAGGCACCTGACTTAGGAGAAATACACATAAACATAGTCGCAAACATCAAGGGATATTTAGCTTTGGGCATACCGACTTTCTCCGCTTGATTAGCTGCTATCACAATTTGGGTCGCTTGTTCGGGATTGGCTAAACCGATATAAGTGTACGGAATTTCACGCAATCTTCTAACTACTGAGGGTAAATCATTATTTTTCAAGAGGACAGCCAAATAATAGAGGGCGGCATCAGTATCTGAACCAGCCATAGAATCGGAATAAGCCGAAAGATAATCGTAATGCTTAGTAGCCTTTTTATCGTAACTAAAGTGTTGTTGTTGGGCAAAGTTTTTTACATCAGCGACGGTGATTTCATTCGGATTAATGGCATGAATTGTTTCTAACATATTCAAGGCAACCCTCAAGTCGCCATCTGCTGAAATAGCAATTAAATTTAAGGCGTCACTTTCAAGGTGCTGGTCGTCGAGTTGATAAACATCCTTTCCAGCACGCTGTAGCATGATCAAAATATCTTTGTCGCTAAGGGGCTTAAATTCAAAAATCTGACAGCGAGAACGAATTGCGGGCACAATTGACATAATTGGGTTCTCAGTCGTCGAACCAATCAACATTACATGGCCGTTCTCCAAATGTGGCAAGAGAAAGTCTTGCAAAGTTTTTGTCATACGATGAATTTCATCAATCAGCAATACGAATGAATCATCAGGATACTGTTCGATCTGTTGAACCAATTTGGCTTTATTGTCAATCGACGCATTAAAGGAAGCAAACGGATAATTATTTTGGGTGGCGATAATTTTGGCTAGAGTAGTCTTACCAGTCCCAGGAGGCCCCCAGAGAATTAATGGGATGTTGATGTGCTGATCGATTATTTGACGGAGTGGTTGACCTTCTTTTAACAGTTCTTGTTGACCGACCATTTGTGCTAATTTTTGGGGCCGCATCTGGTCGGCTAATGGTGTTTTAAATGCCAAGATAGTTCTCCCTTCGTAATTTGAGCAATTGTATCAAGTAAATTGTAATACAACCACTGAAAGTATGGCCTATTTAAGGCTGTATCTTGTTTAAAAGTGGTGATTATTCTAACACATAATATTTTTTTAAAATCATATTAGTAGACTTTATTCGTGTGCTTATAATTTGTTAAAGTTTTCGCAATATATTACGCTATTATTACTAAAAAAAAGGAGTGATTATATGCATTGGTTATGGGTTCTTATCGTCGGTGCCATCATTGGTGCCCTTGCTGGAGCAATTACTAATCGAGGAGCATCGATGGGGTGGATTGCTAATATAATTGCCGGTATTGTGGGATCTTTCATTGGTGAAGGAATACTAGGATCATGGGGTCCACAACTTGCAGGAATGGCAATCATTCCATCTTTAGTCGGTGCGATAATTTTAGTATTGATTGCATCATTTTTCTTAAAAAAGAGTACTTGAGGAGGATAATCCCATGGATGTATTAAAGAATGTTTTTAAGTTTATGGCCGTTAGTACGTTGATCGTTGGTGGCGTATTAATTGGAGGGACCGTTGTCGCCGCTAAAGGTATTGATAACGTAGGCGATAAGTTACAAAAAAAGATTCATTAAAATATATTTTAAAGGAGAATTCAAAATGAGTATTGAAAGTAAAAAAGACATGATCAAAGGTAAAACAAATGAGACAGTTGGTAAGGCAACTGGTAATGAAAAGAAAGAACTGAAAGGCAAGGTCCAAGAAAAGGTCGGACAAGCTAAGGAAAAAGCTGACGATATGTTGGATAAAGTTGCTGGAAAGATAAATAACAAAACTGAAGAATAATATTTCGGGTTTGTTTAAAATAAAAACTTCGTCTAAAAGGAGCATCAAAATCATTATGGTGATTTTGATGCTTCTTTGCGTTCAGAATTATCATGTTGAGCGTTTTTTGTTTTGAGATAATTACCAAGTATTTTTATTCATTCATTAACCCAATTCTAAATTTGTTTAATATTAATGATTAAAGAATGGAGGTAGAAATTCAAGATATTGAGAATAGTTAAAAAATTATGGTAACGATATCAAAAAATGTTTGACAAACAAGTAAGAAGCTAATATTATATGCATATGGAAACGATTTCAATAAAAAGGGGGGAGCTTTTTGACAACAATATCAGATGTGGCAAAGTTGGCAGGATTGTCAGTTTCAACTGTGTCAAGAGTGATTAATAATAGTCCTCACGTATCCGAAAGAAAAAGAAGTTTAGTTGAGTCAGCAATGCAAGAACTCGGATATGTACCACTTCCCGCAGCTCGCCAATTACGTGGTTCGAAAACAAATACCATGGCTGTTACAATTCCAAGAATTGTTAATCCTTTTTTTTCGTACCTAGTGGATGCAATTGAACAGAAGTTAGATGAAGCAGGTTATAGTACATTGATCGTACAGACATTCAGTAGACCTGAAGAGGAAATTACGGCTTTAAATCTATTGAAGAATCAGCAGGTTGATGGAGTGATTCTTTGTTCAATCGAAAATCCTTGGTCTGTTATAGAAGATTATTTAAAATATGGAAAAATTGTTCTAGTTAATGAATACTTTAAAGAAAATATAAAAGTGCCCACAATAAAAGCAGATCAATACTCCGGATTTTATCAGGCTACTAATTTTTTGTTTGAAAATGGATATCAAAATATAGCTTATGCGACTGGTCGAAAAGCTATAACAATTATGAAAAGAGGTGAAAATTTTGATTCTGACCGTTTTGCAGGATTTCAGGATTCATTAAATGAACATGGAACAGGTTTCAACTATGATTGGCTGTTTACAGGTGCTCATACGGCAGAAGATGGAAAAAAAATTTTAAATGAAATAATGCTTTTAAAAAATCGGCCTGATGTAATAATTGCGGGTAGTGATGAAGTAGCAATGGGAATAATTCAACAAGCACAAGAACGACAAATAAAGATTCCAAACGATTTAGGAGTACTTGGGGTTGATGATCAACCCGTTTCAGCTAACTTAAGTATTCCACTGACGACTATTAAACAACCTGTCAATGAGATGGGGATTAGATCAGCTATGGCCATGCTGGAGTTGATGTCAGGGGATGTGGTTGAGAAGCCAAAAGTACTTAAATTAAAAATTGTCAAAAGGGCATCTATATAGAAGCTCTTTTTTAAAAATGAAATTTGGTATCGATACCAAAAAATGGAGGATTTAATTATGACAGTAGTATTAGCAAGAATAGATCAAAGATTGATTCATGGATTGATTGTTAATCAGTGGGCTCAATCATTACATGTTAAACGTTTTATGGTTGTGGATGATGAATTAAGCACTAATGAATCCATTAAAGCAAGTATGAGAATGTCAAAACCAACTGGTACAGGTATGTCAATTATTGATACTCAAAAAGCTATCACTAATTTTAATGCTGGGAAGTACGATTCACAACGAGTTTTTGTTTTAGTAAAAGAACCAGAAACTTTAATTAAGTTAATTGACGGTGGAGTTAAAATACCAAAGGTCGATTTAGGAATTATCTTTAATGAAAACGGACGTACACCAGTTTCAAAATTTGTGGCTTTAGATGATAAAGAGCGTCAGGACTTAAAAAATATTCAATCTGAGGGAATTCCATTAGTTATTCAATATGTTCCTACAGACAATGAGGAAACATTTAACGCATAGAGGAGATACGAATTATGTCAGGAATAAATCTTATTCAAGATATACTAATTATTATTTTAGCGGCATATATGACCATTGATCAAAATGGATTAGTTATCATGTCCTGGTTCCCAGTTATTGTTGGAACAATTACTGGGATTATCATGGGTGATTTAACGACAGCTCTAACTATTGCTGGTACTTTTCAATTAATGATGTTAGGTGTTGCAGCTTTAGGTGGTGCTTCTGCACCAAATTATGGTTTGGCGACAATTGTTGGTATTTTTGTTGCTGTTAGAACCGGTACGGGTATCAAATCTGCAATAGCTGTTGGATTACCAGTAGGTTTGTTAGCCATTCAGTTAGAGGTAGTTGCTAGAATTATTGTAAACTTTCTGGCACATAGAATGTTAACTGATGTCAAAAATCATGATTTTAAAAAGATGCAACGTGAAGCATGGTGGGGACCAGCACTGTTCAGTTTACAAACTGGACTTCCTGCAATTCTGATCGTTTTCTTTGGCCCAGATGTAGTTAAATTTATTTTGAATGTTGTTCCATCTTGGGTTACTGATGGTTTAACAGTCGCAGGTGGTATGTTGCCAGTCGTTGGTGTTGGTATGTTATTAAGATATATGCCAGTAAGAAAATTTCTCAGTTATATTATTGTTGGATTTGTATTAGCAGCTTATTTAAAAGTTGGTGTTTTAGGAGTAGCTTTGATTGGTTTTGCTGCCGCATATTGGTACTTCATCAGTGAGTCAAAGAAAGTCACAGCATCAGCTGTAACGGCAGATGAAACTGAAGATGAAGGAGACGATTATGATGAGTGATGAAAAGAAAGTTCAATTGACAAAAAAGGATCGTCGTCATGCCGCAGTCCGTTATAATTTTATGGCATGTAATATTTTTAATTACGAGTCACAAATGGGACCAGCAGTTGCTTGGGCCTTAGCACCAGCATTGAGAAAAATATATCCTGATGATGATGAGTATCAAATGGCTCTTGAGAATCATTTTAATTACTATAATTCAACAACCGTGATGTCATCACTTATACTAGGTGCATCTCTTGCAATGGAAGAGCGTGATGGAATTGGTGCTAAAGATGCGGTTCAATCACTTAAGACTAGTTTAATGGGTCCATTAGCCGGAGTTGGGGATACCTTAGTTTGGGTTTTGTGGCCAATAATTATGGGCTCGATTTCTGGATATATGGCGTTACAAGGAAATCCTTTAGGTGCTATTGTATGGCTGATTGCCAATATAATTTTCTGGTTTGTCAAATTAAAAATGTTCGATGTTGGTTTTACCTCTGGTACTAAATTAATTACATCTTTAGGTGAGCGATTAAATATATTCACTGAGTCTGCGTCGATTGTTGGATTAAGTGTCGTTGGTGCTTTGGTCGCAACAGTAGTTAAAATCTCAATGCCCGTAATTTTCCAATTTGGAAAAGTTAAATTGAATTTGCAAACAGGTGTTTTTGACAAAATTATGCCAGCACTTTTACCTGCATTATTAACTTTACTGATTTACAAGTTATTGGGTAATAAGAAATGGACGCCAACTAGAATAATTCTTCTTGTTATTGCTATTTCGTTAGTTGGCACATTCTTTGGAATTTTTAAGGCATAGGGGAGTAAAAATGAAACGTAAAATAATTTTAGCATCACACCACAAATTAGCCGCGGGTTTAGCGGACACACTTAATTTTATTTCTAATGGAATAGCCGATGTAACAGATCTTTCAGCTTATATGGATAATCAACCAGTTGATAAACAAGTTAGGTCAGTTATGGATAGTATTCCTAATGAAACTGAGGTAGTCATTTTAACCGATATGTTATCTGGTAGTGTTAATCAACAATTCTTTAATTATCGCAATCGCCCACATACACACATTATTAGCGGAATGAACTTACCATTGGCTCTAGCAGTCGCATTGGAACCGCAAGATCACGAAATTACTTCTGAGAGAATGAATGAAATTGTTGAGGAAGCTAAGAAAGCCATTGTTTATGTCAATGAAATGAAGGTGGATGTTGATGATGACGATGAATAATATAGAGTGGTGGCGTAAAAGTATCGTTTATCAAGTTTATCCAAAAAGTTTCAATGACAGTAATAACGACGGGGTTGGTGATATTCCGGGAATAACTGAAAAGTTAGATTACTTAAAAAAATTGGGAGTAGATATTATTTGGTTAAATCCAATTTATAAATCTCCTCAAGTTGATAATGGTTATGATATTAGTAACTATCGGGAAATTTACGAAAAATTTGGAACAATGGCTGATTTTAAAAATTTATTGGATGAGTCTCACAAACGACATATGAGAATAATTTTAGATTTAGTTGTAAATCATACATCGGATCAGCATCCATGGTTTAAATCAGCAAAAACTAGCAAAAATAATCCATATCATGATTATTATATTTGGAAGAACGGCGATGGCAAGAAGCTGCCTAATAATTGGGGCTCATCTTTTGGTGGATCAACTTGGGAGTATGTTGATAAATTAGGACAATATTATTTGCATTTGTTTGCCAAACAACAACCTGACTTAAATTGGGAAAATCCTAAGGTTCGTCAAGAAGTATATGACATCATGCGCTTTTGGTTAGATAAAGGTGTTGACGGTTTTAGAATGGATGTTATTAGTCTATTATCAAAAGATCCATCCTATCCAAATGGACCAGTAATTCAAAATAAAGAGTATGGAAGTTATTACAAAGGTGCTGCGAATGGTCCAAAGATTCATAAGTATATCCAAGAGATGAATCAAAAAGTTTTACGTAAATATGATATTGTGACGGTTGGAGAAACACCTCATACAAATATAAATGAGGCTGTGAAGTATACAGATGCTAAGCGCCATGAACTTAATATGGTGTTTCATTTTGATCATATGCACTTAGACTATGATGAAAATGGTAAATTTTCAACAAAACGTTTTAAATTATCCGAATTAAAAAAGGTTTTCACAAGATGGCAAGATGGTATGTCTCAAAATGATGGTTGGAACAGTTTGTACTGGAGTAATCATGATCAAGCACGTCCTGTCACTAGATTTGGTGCCGATGATACTAAATGGCGCGAGCAATCTGCTAAAATGTTGGGTACGATTTTGCATATGCAACAAGGAACTCCTTTTATTTATCAAGGTGAGGAACTTGGTATGACAAATGCAAGGTTCAATGCTATCACAGATTATCAGGATATTGAAACAAAGAATATTTATAACGACTTTATAAATAATAAAAAGTTCAGCGAAGACTATACGATGAAGTCTATTTATTTAAAATCTCGTGATAATGCCAGAACGCCAATGCCTTGGTCAAAAGAGAAAAATGCGGGTTTCTCCGATCAAACACCGTGGATAAAAGTAAATCCAAACTATAAAGAGATAAATGTTAAAGAAACGCTTTTAGATCAGAATTCCGTGTTTTATTACTATCAAAAGTTAATTAAGTTAAGACATGAGTTATCAATTATAACTACTGGAAAATATATTCTGTTAGATAAGGAAAATGAAGATACTTATACTTATCTGCGAAAAACGGATAAACAGACGCTACTAGTGACAGGTAACTTTACGAATAAGAAACAAGTAGTTAGATTACCTGATGATTTACAATTTAAAAAAGGTAATCTAATTATCAGTAACTTTGATAATGAGATTACCCGTTCAGAGATTAATTTATCTCCATATGGAACAGTTGTATGTTTATACAATAATTAGATTGAGAAGTAACTAAGATATTAATGGTGTTTACTACTCTGATTGAATATTGTGTTAGGAAAAGGACAATGAATTTTTGAGTTTCATTATCTTAAAGAGGTTCAGAACAGAGGTTCAGAATAGTTTTAAGATTCGGGTTGTATTTGTGTATGTTATTTTGAAGAATTGGTAGATATTTTTATTGATTATGCGTGTAATAAAAATTCTAGAAAATAAAATCAATATTGATATTGACAGAAACCATGTTTTACAGTTAAAATTATGGATGTTGTTAAATTTGCCCGTTGGTCAAATGGTTTAAGACGCCACCCTCTCAAGGTGGAGTTATGGGTTCGATTCCCATACGGGTGATTTTGTACTAATATCCAACACAATTACTTTATAAAAAAGCCGTAAACGTTGAGTTTACGGCTTTTTTGTAACCAAACTGAAAGCAAAGTCATTTCCAAAAATCACAAAATATAATTAACGACTTCATTTCTTATCTTTTTCCTTAATAATCAGCACGTAAATCATCATTCCAATTAAAACAATCGTATATATCGCACTAGCGAAACCAGCATATTCCATAATAATCCAACCAGTTACTCGGGCGCTGGCAATCAGAAGCATTGCTAAGACACCAAACATCACGACTCGTCTTAGCAAATCTTGATATATTTCATTGAATTTTTTTTGATTATTATTTTTCAAAATAAAATTACTCCTGACATAACAAGGCCACTAAGGATGGCCAATAAATTATTGAGAAAATGGACTGTAATATTTGCCTTGATATTTTTAGTGCGGTAATAAACGCCAGCCAAAACTATTCCAAGAAGAATTTTTGAGAGGGCATATAACCAATTTGTCTGGGCATTGAATGGCGCATGAACGTAGCCAAAAACCAAGCCACTGGCAATTACTGCTATCAGCGGTTGTTTAACGAAGAACCAATTCATGAATATCCCCCGAAAAATAATTTCTTCCAAAATTGGTGCTACAAGAATAGAAAAAATTAGTAAAATAATAATACTTTTTCCTGCGACTTGATTCAAAGCGTCCACATTGTCAATTTTGCCGTGAATAAATGGTACCGTAGCTAAATTAATCAGCGCGGTTAACAGTGTTCCCACCAAAATTATTGTCCAAGTTTTCTTGGTGAATTTGTAATTTGGGAACTTATTGACCCTTTTAAAAGTATAAATAATTATGGCTGCAGAGATGATTAGACATATAATAGTAGCAACTGGAGCAAGTTTTTCATAGATGGAGTAATTTTTACCGAGATCTTTTTTGTCTAAAATCAAGAAACTTAGTGGTAATTGTTCCAGCAAAAACAGTCCCAAAAAGGCTATAATATGAGATATGGCTTTTATAGGTTGATAAGTATTTTTTTGATTATTCATAGAAATACCGCCTTTTCGAACAGAATTATTAGAATTTTTTTGCGATTAGTGCTTTAATACTATAATGCTATATTGAGTTTTAAAGGGAGTGAATAAATGTTCAAGATTGCTCGAGGTAGGATTAATCGTTGGCAAGTTCTTGGTGCAGTCATTTTCATGATTTTCCAAGTAGTTGCAACATTATATATCCCCAATATTACATCTGACATTGTTAACAAAGGTGTTATCACTGGTGATACTAATTATATCGTAAATGCTGGGATAAAGATGATTATTGTCTCACTTATTACGGTTGTCGCCGCCTTTGGAAATGTTTTGATGGCTTCACAAGCTTCACAAGGTTTAGGTCAAAAGCTTCGTTCTGACTTATTCAACAAGATATTAAACTTTACTCATGATGAATTCGATAAATTTGAAACTTCATCATTAACAACTAGAACTACCAATGATGTTGTGCAAATCCAAAACGTTATGATCATGATGTTAAGAATGATGATCATGGCTCCAATTATGTTGATTGGTGCTAGTTTTATGGCATATCAGAAGAACACTGAAATGACACAGATCTTCTTGATTTCAATCCCTATTTTGATCATTGTTGTTGGATTGGTTATGTATTTTGCCGTGCCGCTATTTAAAGCTATGCAAAAGAAAACTGATCGTTTGAACTTGGTCTTTCGTGAAGGATTGACTGGTGTTCGTGTTATCCGGGCTTTCCGTCAGGATCAATTTGAACAAGATCGTTTCAAAGATGCTAACGCTGACTACACTAACAATGCGGTCAAAGTTTTCACGATCGTTGCGATCATGTTCCCAGTCGTAACTTTGGTTATGAGTGGTACTAACGTTGGAATCACGTGGTTAGGTGCACATTATATTGCTAACCAATCTATGGAAATTGGTAATATGATTGCCTTTATGACTTATGCTATGCAGATCTTGATGAGTTTTATGATCCTATCAATGGTCTTTGTTTTCGTTCCTCGTGCTTCAGCTTCAGCAGCTCGTATTCAAGAGGTTTTTGAAACTGAAAGTAAAATTGATGTCGTGGCTAAACCAGCTAAAGTTGGCGATGAAGCTTCATTGAGTTTTAATGATGTGAACTTCAGATATCAAGGCGCTGAAAACTTGGCCTTGTCTAATTTGAATTTCAAGGTAACTCAAGGACAGACACTAGCAATCATTGGTGGAACTGGTTCTGGTAAGAGTTCTTTGATCAACTTAATTCCAAGATTCTATGATGCCGAAACTGGTGTTGTCAGTGTCAATGGTACTGATGTTAAGGCTTTGAGTACTGATGATATCAATAGCCGAGTTTCAATGGTGCCACAACAAGCCTTTTTGTTCAAAGGTACGATTCGTGACAACATGGCCTATGGTAAAGAAGATGCCACTGATGAAGAGATCTGGCATGCTTTAGATATTGCCCAAGCAGCTGATTTCGTCAGAGATTTAGATGGTCAATTAGATGGCGAAGTTGAACAAGCTGGTGATAACTTCTCAGGTGGTCAAAAGCAACGTTTAGCTATTGCTCGTGCTTTAGTTAAAGATGCTTCAATCTATGTCTTTGACGATTCCTTCTCTGCACTTGATTTCAAGACTGATTTGAATTTACGGACAGCCTTGAAGAATGATGAAAGAATCAACAAGTCAGTCATCGTAATTGTTGGACAACGTATTTCAACTGTAGCTGATGCTGATCAAATCGTCGTCTTGGATGAAGGTAAGATGGTCGGTTTGGGTACTCATCAAGAATTGAAAGAAAATAATAAGACCTATCAAGAAATTATTGAGTCACAGATCAAGGAGGTTAAGTAATGGCTGATAAAAAACCTCAATCTTCACCTTCAGTTGGACATGGTCCTGGTAATCGTGGACCTGCAATTGTGGTGAAACCCAAAAACTTCTGGGGAACTACTATACGTCTTGCTCGTTATATGTCGAGTTATGTCATCGGTTTAATCGCAGTTCTAGCACTAGCGATTGCTTCAGCAGTTTTCCAAATTGAAACTCCTAAAATTTTAGGTGAAGCAACAACAGAGATCTATAAAGGTTTGATGACTGGTCTGGCCCAACAAAAAGCGGGTATGAAGATCAATGGCCTGCCCATCAACTTTAATAAGATCGAACAAATAATTATGATCGTAATCTTGATGTATCTTGCTTCGGCTGCTTTTAGTTTTGTACAACAGTTCATGATGACGAGAATTTCTCAAAGAACCGTTTACAAACTAAGAAGCGATTTGAAATCTAAGATGCGTCGTTTACCAATCAGTTATTATGATTCACATTCAAATGGTGATATTATGTCCCGTGCGATCAACGATATGGATAATATTGCCGGAACTTTGCAACAGAGTTTAACGCAGTTTGTTACTAGTACGGTCACTTTCATCGGTGTTATTTGGATGATGTTTACCATCAGTTGGAAAATGACGCTGATTGCCTTGGCTACGGTGCCCTTGAGTTTGATTGTTGTTGGACTTATCGCACCACAATCACAAAAATTCTTCAAGCGTCAACAAGCCTCACTTGGTTTGTTGAATAACCAAGTTGAAGAGAATTATGCTGGACATGTAATCGTTAAAAGTTTTAACCATGCACAAGAGTCGATCGATGAGTTCGAACAAGAGAATGCCAAACTTTACAAGGCTTCTTGGAAAGCTCAGCTAATCTCTGGTATCGTAATGCCATTGATGACTTTCGTTAATAACTTAGGTTACGTTTTCGTTGCTATGTATGGTGGTATTCAAGTTGCCAATGGTCGAATTGCTTTAGGTGATATTCAAGCCTTCTTGCAGTATATGAATCAATTTTCGCAACCTATCGCCCAACTAGCAAACTTGACTAATACCATTCAAGCTACAGTGGCTTCTGCCGAACGTATCTTTGAAATCATTGATGAACCAGAAATGGAAGATGAGTCGGTCGATGTTCCTGATGTCCAGACTGATGACAAAGTAACCTTAGATCACGTTAAATTTGGTTATGAAGGTCGTCCTACATTGCTTGAGGACTATAATCTCAATGTCAAGCCGGGTGAGATGGTGGCTATCGTTGGACCTACTGGTGCCGGTAAGACAACCATTATCAACTTACTAGAACGTTTCTACGATGTAGATGGTGGTTCGATCAAAATTGGTGGCAAAGATATCCGTAACATGACTCGTGAGGATGTCAGAAGTCATTACGCAATGGTGCTTCAAGATACTTGGCTCTTTACAGGTTCAATTTACGACAACTTGAAGTATAGTCGTGAAGACGCCACTAAAGATGAGATCATTGAAGCAGCTAAAGCAGCTCATGTGGATAACTTTGTTCGTCAATTACCAGATGGGTACGATACCGTCTTGAACGAAGAGGCTTCAAATATTTCTCAAGGTCAAAGACAGTTGATCACAATTGCGCGTGCGTTTGTGGCTGACCCTGAAATTTTGATTTTGGATGAAGCTACTTCTTCAGTCGATACTAGAACTGAATTGCATATTCAACATGCGATGGAACGACTCCTGAAGAATCGGACCAGTTTCGTTGTTGCTCATCGACTTTCAACTATTCAAAATGCTGACAAGATTATCGTGATGAACCATGGTTCAATTGTTGAAACTGGTAATCACGAAGAATTGATGGCCAAGAATGGTTTTTATGCCGATCTCTACAATTCTCAATTTGCTGGAAATGTCGCATTGTAAAATTAATAGCTATATAATGAGAGCGTGTCGCTGTTGGCACGTTCTTTTTTTGAAATTTATGAAGGTGGGCTAGTATGGCAAAATTTGAAGAGACGAAAGCACAGATTATTGATCTTGTGAATAGACGAATTGTTCCAGGAGCCAGTTTTGGCTTCATTAATTCACATCAGAGCCAAAAATTCATCTATGGTAATAAATCATGGGTCCCAGAAATTTTACCGCTTAAAGGTGATGAATTGTACGATCTGGCGTCTTTAACTAAGGTGATGGGGACTGTTCCTTTGATAGTGAAGATGCTCGCCGAAAAAAAGATAACTTTGCACGACCCAGTCAACAAGTATTTACCAGAATTTGGTGACAAGCGAGTTGAAATCTTTCATTTGTTGACACATACTTCCGGAATTCATGGCTATATCCCTAATCGAGATTCTTTGAGCCATGATGAGTTGATCAGTGCATTATTGAAGTTACCAGTAACTGATACTTTTAATACAAAAGTGGTATACACTGACACCGGCTTGATCTTTTTAGGATTTATTATTGAAAAGTTTTATCAAATACCAGTGCAAAAGACGATTATGAAATATGTCATGGAACCAGAAGGTTTGACGAGTGCAACTTTTGATCCAGATCCAGATCTTTGTCTACCAACTTATGAAGTGAACGGGCAAATGTTGCAGGGAATCGCCAATGACCCTAAAGCACGCCAACTTGGAAAAGATTGTGGTTCGGCAGGAATGTTTGCTAACTTAGATGATGTTTTGCAGTTTGCTAAAGATATGCTGTTGCCGGACAAGCAGTTTTTGTACCATAATTTCACATCTTTAAATCCTGGTCGATCCTTGGGCTGGGACGTTAAACCTGATGGTTTTGGTCATGTTTTGTTCCATACAGGCTATACTGGTGAATTTATTGCCGTTGACTTTCAACATCAAAACGCCATGGTCGTCATGACTAATCGAGTTCATCCGATACAGAATAATCAATTATTCTTAAAGCGTCGGGAGACAATTTTGAATACTTTTTTGCAAGAAAGTAATTAAATAATTTTATCGTAATCAAAAATAACCTCTGAGTCGGCATATAATATGCGAATTCAGAGGTTATTATTATTTGAGATAGTTTTTATCTTTTAAAGCTTTACGTAATCCTAGCATGGCAGTGTATGTTGCTAAGACATAGAGTTTTTTAGTTGGAATCTTAGGGATTTCTTTAACGAAGTCCTCAATTTCAACCGTTTCGATATTCTTCTTCATATCGAGACCAGCAATCTTAAAGCGATAGGTGACATCTTTAACTCGTTTACCACCAGTAATAACTAAAGGTAATTTATCGTAGTCAAAATCTTCAAAATTAGCGTCCCAGATCCAGCTCGTATCGATACCATCAGCATAGTTGGCGTTCAAAAGAAAGGCTAAAGTATAAGGATCTTTATCACTCAGGACCGTTTCAATAACTTGATTTAGACCGACAGGATTTTTGACCAAAATGATATTAACATCTTTGCCATCGACATCGATTGTCTCTTGACGACCGAAGACTTTTTCATCGTAAGCGAAGGCCTTTTGCATCTGTTCAATGCTGATACCCATTTCAGAAGCAATAGCATAAGCAGCTAAGGCATTGTAAACGTTGTATTTTCCCCCAATATTCATTGTAAACTTATGACCGTCGATCGAAAATTCCGTTTTATTAGGTAGTAGGGTTGAAATATCAGTAACTTGATACTTCAACTCATTGCGCTTGAAGCCACAGTTAGGACAGAAGTAGCTGCCCAAGTTTGCATAAGAAATCATATGATAGTGCATGATGTGGTTGCATTGAGGACAAAGGACGCCATCAGTGTTAGTTGGTACTTTGAAATCTTCATTTTCATGGCCTTTATCAGAAAAGCCGTAGTAAACGACCTTGTTAGGCAATTTCTTAGATGAGAAGATAGCAGCGTCGCCATTTGCAATGATCGTTGCTTCAGGCGCTAATTTGATACCATCGAGAATCTTTTGATAGGTAGTATAGATCTCACCGTAACGGTCCATTTGGTCACGAAAGATGTTGGTCAAAACGAAGTACTTTGGTTTAATGTAGCTACAAATAATGGGAACGTTAGCTTCGTCAACTTCCAAAACGGCAAGTGGACGTTTACTTTTCTTGTGATGAGTGACAAAACTTGTGACGATACCTTGAATCATGTTCGATCCCATTGGATTAGTTAATACGTCGTCAAATTTCTGAATCAACATTTTGTTGATCAAAGATGTCGTCAATGTTTTACCATTTGTACCTGTAACGACGATCAAGTCGTAATCTTTGCCCAGGCTCTTTAAAATATCTGGATCAATTTTGTAAGCAATTTTTCCGGGATATGAAGAACCACCGTTGAAAAACTTACTCAAAATGAAATAAGATGTCTTTCCTGTAAGTGTTGCTATTCCTGATTTGAATGTCATTACCAAAACCCCAAATTAAATTAATTAAAATAATATTATCACACCTACCAACCATTTTAGCCATTTTTGTTTGAAAATGAAAAATGTTTAATATGTTCAAGGAGACGTTTTTTCGTTATAATCTTGTAGGACATAATTTTGGAGGCGTAAATTTGGCTCAATTATTTTTTAAATACGGTGCTATGAACAGTGGAAAATCAGTTGAGATTTTGAAAGTGGCACATAATTATGAGGAACAAGGTAAGTCAGTTATTCTGATGACCAGTATTGTGGATACTCGATCAGGAGCTGGAAAAATTGTCAGTCGTATGGGGTTAGACCGTGCAGCTATTGCTTTAAAAGATGATTCAAACGTTTTTGACATTGTCAAATCAGAGAATCCTAATGCATCATGCGTGTTAATTGATGAATGTGAATTCATGACTAAAGAGCAAGTGATTCAAGCAACACAAGTCGTCGATGACTTAGGAATTCCTGTGATGGCCTTTGGTTTAAAGAATGATTTCCGCAATGAATTATTTGAGGGCTCAAAGTATTTACTATTGTATGCTGATAAGTTAGAAGAAATGAAAACTATTTGTTGGTTCTGTACCAAAAAAGCTACAATGAATATGCGCATGCTTGATGGTAAGCCGGTTTTTGAGGGTGAACAAGTCGCAATTGGTGGAAACGAAATGTATTATCCAGTTTGCCGTCGACATTATAACCATCCTCCAATGCTTCAAAAAGATTAATTAAGAAAGGATAGTTAAGTTGGATAAAATATTTGAACAACTAGAAACACTGCTTGAAAGATATCAAGAACTTCAAGAGTTAATGAGTGACCCTGAAGTTATTAATGATACGAAGCGATATATGGCTTATTCAAAAGAAGAAGCTGATATGCGTGATGTCGTAGCTGCTTTTAAGCGTTACAAAGAGTTAAAACAAAGTATTAGCGATAGTGATGAGATTTTACGTGAAACTGATGATGCTGAAATGCAGGCTATGGCTAAAGACGAAATGGAGAGTTCGAAAAAAGAACTTGATGATGTTGAACATCAGATTACACTTTTGATGTTGCCTAAAGATCCTAATGATGACAAAAATATCATTATGGAAATCCGTGGAGCTGCTGGTGGAGATGAAGCCAGTCTGTTCGCCGCAGATCTATTGAGTATGTACAGCAAATATGCTGAAAAGCAAGGCTGGAATTTTGACATAATTGATGAAACTGATACCGAAGTCGGAGGCTACAAAGACGTGGCCGTGATGATTACTGGTACTAATGTTTATTCAAAACTCAAATACGAAAATGGGGCACATCGTGTTCAACGTATCCCCGCAACCGAATCACAGGGTCGTGTGCATACTTCAACTGCCACAGTAGCTGTTATGCCCGAATATGATGAAGTTGATATTGATATCGATCCAAAAGACATTAGAACTGACGTTTATCGTTCATCTGGTGCCGGTGGACAACATATCAATAAGACCTCATCAGCTGTTAGAATGACCCATTTGCCTACTGGTATTGTTGTTGCCATGCAAGATCAACGTTCACAACAACAAAACCGTCAAAAAGCGATGCAAATTTTGAAGTCACGTGTTTATGATTATTATGAATCACAAAATCAAAGCGAGTATGATGAGCAACGTAAGTCTGCTGTTGGTACAGGTGACCGTTCAGAACGAATTAGAACTTACAATTATCCTCAAAATCGTGTGACTGATCACAGAATTGGTTTGTCTTTGAATAAACTTGATCGAATTATGAATGGTGAATTGGAAGAAATCATTGATGCCTTGATCGTTGATGACCAAACCAAGAAGTTGGAGCAGATTCAAAGTGGAGAAGCTAAGTTATTCTAATGCCCTGAAAAGGGCTTTTTCTATGTTAAAGAGCCATGATAAGTTTCCGGAAGACGCACAGTACTTAATGGAAGAATTGACAGGCTTTAACTATACGCAATTACAATTGCATCGAAATGATGAATTGCCTAGTGATGTCAAACGTAAATTTCGTGATGGTCTAAGCAGATTATTGTTGGATGAACCAGTTCAATACATTTTAGGTTACGCTTATTTTATGAATCGTAATTTTACAGTTAACGAGCACGTTTTGATTCCTAGACAAGACACCGAGGAAATGGTCCAAAAAATTATCGACGAGCACTCGAGTCAAGTAGAATCAATTTGCGATATCGGGACAGGTTCAGGAATAATCGCTATCAGTCTCGCGTTGGAGTTTCCTGACGATGAGATTTTAGCAACCGATATTTCTGAATCGGCACTCCGAGTTGCTCAGCTCAATGCCGATAATTACCAAACTAACAATGTCTTTTTTAAACAAAGCGACTTATTTGCAGATATTCCTGAACAAAAATTCGATGTCATAGTTTCTAATCCACCATACATTGCTGAATCAGAAAAAGTTGATATGGATACTAGCGTTATCAAATATGAGCCTGATTTAGCTTTATATGGTCAAGATAACGGCTTGGAATTTTATGAAGCTATCACGCAAAAAATACCAAAATATTTAGCCGATGATGGAATTTTGTATATGGAGTTTGGTTTTCGACAAAAAAATGCAATAAATCAGATTTTTCGTGATAATTTGCCTGATTATGTTGTAGAATTTCATAAAGATATGAGTGGAAATTATCGATATCTAAAAGCTAAAAAGGAGATGTAGTATTGGATACTGAGATACTAGAGAGTACACAGATTCAAGCAGCGGCAGATTTTTTAGCCAAAGGGCAATTAGTTGCCTTTCCAACTGAAACTGTCTACGGCTTAGGTGCTGACGCCACCAGACCAGATATTGTCAAAGATGTCTATGCTGCTAAGGGACGCCCAAGCGATAATCCGTTGATCGTGCACGTTTCCGGACCGGAGATGGTGTGGGAATACGCCGATACCAGTTATCGTCCATTGGCTGAAAAGTTGATGAAAGCATTTTGGCCTGGTCCATTGACGATCATTATGCCAATTCAACCGGGGAAGCTTTCTAAAGAAGTGACAGGTGGATTGTCAACTGCAGCTTTTAGAATGCCTAACAACCAAGCTACCTTGAATTTAATTAAAACATTTGGTAAGCCAATCGTTGGGCCATCTGCTAATACCAGTGGTAAACCTAGTCCAACCCTAGCAAAACACGTTTATCATGACTTGCATGGAAAGATTGCGGCGATTTTAGATGATGGACCAACGAAGCTAGGAGTTGAATCAACGGTAATCGACTTATCAGTTGATATTCCAACTATTCTCCGCCCGGGGATGATCGATTCAGATGACTTATTGAAAGTGATCGATAACGTTAATTCTGATCATCATAAAGTGACCGCCACCGAAGTTCCAAAGGCACCAGGTATGAAATACAAACACTATGCTCCCAACGCTCAGGTGGTCATCGTCAATGACGAAAATGACTTTGGGGCAGCGATTGCTGAATACAGTGCTAAGGGTGTTCCCATGGCAGTTCTAGCCACTGATGAAGTTTTGAGTCAGGTACCTGACGACATTGAAACTTTCTCATTGGGTGATGATGTTATCAGTGCCTCACGGCAATTATTTGCGGGTCTGCGTCAATTAGATAATGACCACGTTCAATATATTTTGGCGCAAGGTTTCCCTGATGAAGGCCATGGAGCTGCCTATAGCAATCGTTTGAATAAATCAGCAGGAAATGCACATTATAAAAACTAAGGAGATTTAAAATGTCTAAATTTACAGTATTAAACCATCCATTGATCCAACACAAACTTACAATTATCCGTAACAAGCACACAGGTACTAAGGTATTCCGTGAAGTTGCCAACGAAATTGGTGAATTGATGGTCTACGAAATTACCCGTGATTTGCCTTTGAAGGATGTGGAAGTTGAGACACCAATGGGTAAGTCTACTCAAAAGGTATTAGCAGGTAAGAAATTGGCTGTCATTCCAATTCTCCGTGCTGGTCTTGGTATGGTTGACGGTGTTCTTGAATTGATTCCTGCTGCTAAGGTTGGTCATATCGGTATGTATCGTGATGAAAAGACTTTGAAGCCACATGAATACTTCGTTAAATTGCCTAGCGACATCGACCAACGTGAACTATTTATCGTTGATCCAATGCTTGCTACTGGTGGTTCAGCCAATATGGCGATCGAAGCTTTGAAGAAACGTGGCGCCAAACACATGCGTTTGGTAGTTTTAGTGGCTGCTCCTGAAGGTGTAAAGGCTGTTCAAGAAGCACATCCAGACGTTGATATCTACGCTGCTTCGCTTGATGAAAAGATTACCGACAGTGGATATATTTTCCCAGGTTTAGGCGACGCTGGCGACAGATTATTTGGGACAAAATAAACATTTCATTGTTTGAATATATAAAATTTAGTGTTATTATTTTGAGGTATCAATTGTTTTCAATAAGCAAAGAAAGGAGGGTTATAATTGAATGAAAGTTATAAGTATGTCAATTTCTTAGGCTTAAAATTCAATGTTGCAAATGACTTGTCAATTCTAGTCTCTGCAGTCCTTGTTTTCATTTTGGTGTTTGCATTATCTCGTAAGATCACAATGAGACCAGGTAAAGCACAGAATGTACTCGAATGGATGATCGATTTTACGAACGGTATCGTAAAATCAGCAATGCCAGACGGTTCAGGTAAGCAATTCAATCTTTACGCATTTGTATTATTCCTATTTATCTTCGTTTCGAACCAATTAGGTTTAATCTTAGAAGTAAAGGTCGACGGTTTCACATATCTAAAGTCACCAACATCTAATCCCTTGATTACAATGGGACTTGCGATGATTTCATTGTTGCTTTCACACTATTATGCTGTGAAGAAGTTTGGATTCGGTGGTTATTTGTCCAATTATGCGAGACCTGTTAAGTTTTTGCTCCCAATTAACCTTCTGGAGGAGTTTACCAACTTCCTAACATTGTCATTACGTCTTTACGGTAATATTTTTGCCGGTGAAGTACTTCTTGCACTTATTGGAACTGTTGCTAATAGTCTTGGTGCTGTGACATTTGTTGGAGCAATGCCATTAGAAATGGTATGGCAAGGCTTTTCAGTATTTATTGGAGCCATCCAAGCGTACGTATTTACCACCTTATCAATGGTTTATATTTCACGTAAAATGGAACAAGAATAACATCTATTGGAGGATTTAAATTATGAAGTATCTTGCAGCATCTCTTGCAGCTGGTATCGCTGCTCTTGGAGCATCAATCGGTAACGGACTTGTTATTTCAAAAACTCTTGAAGGTATGGCCCGTCAACCAGAAGTAGCTGACAAATTAAGAGGAACAATGTTCATTGGTGTTGGTCTTATTGAAGCTGTTCCTATCATTTCAATTGCTATTGCGTTCGTTATTCTTTTCGTTTAATACATACAACCAAAAACTTGGCGATCTATGATAGACGCCTTTTTACGTTATATGTTTATTAAGAAAGGAAGGAGTGAAGAATAATGGCAGGTTTATTAGTTCTCGGAGCTGGTAAAGTAGCTTTGGGTGACATGCTTTTCATTCTTATTTCTTTCATCGTTTTAGCACTATTAGTAAAGCGTTTTGCTTGGGCACCTGTAACCAAGATGATGGATGCTAGATCTGAAAAGATCAGTGGAGATCTTGATTATGCGGACCAAGAACGCTCTCGTGCTGAAAAGTTGGCAAAAGAACGTGAAGATGCACTTAAGAATTCACGTGCTGAAGCAGTGGAAATTGTTAATAAAGCAAAGGAAAGTGGCGAGACTCAAAAGAAGTCTATCGTTTCCGATGCACATAGCGAAGCTGAAGAATTAAGACAAAGAGCTAAATCGGATGCAGCTAAAGCTAGAGAGGATGCTATGGCTAGTGCACAAAATGACATAGCAAACTTATCTTTGGAAATTGCTTCAAAAGTTATTTCTAAAGAGCTTAATGCAGACGATCAAAAGTCACTGATCGACTCTTATATTAAGGAGTTGACGGCAAATGAATCTAAGTAAAGAACAAGTGGGAAAGCGTTACAGTAAGGCACTTTATGAAGTCGCCTTAGAACAGAATTCTGTAGACGAAATGCTTGATGATTTAAAGTCTTTAAAGCAGGTTTACGAAGAAAATCTTAGTTTGAGCTTTGCTCTAGCAGGACGTTCTATTTCTCGCACTGAAAAGGCTAAGATCTTGGATACATTGAAGAGCCAATTTAGCGAATTAATGCAAGATTTCTTGGGTATGATTTTTGACAATAACCGCATGGACTGTGTGGAAGAAATCGCCGATGCTTTCATCAAGAGATATGATGAGGAAAACGGGATTGTGGAAGCTACAGTTACTACGACTATTGAGTTGGATGAGGCTCAAGTTAAGAATCTTGAATCTGTGATCAAGAGTAGATTTTCAGTAAATAAAGTAAATTTAACGAAAATAGTTGATTCATCTATCATCGGTGGGGTTATAATCCGTGTTGGAGATCAAATTATCGATGGTAGTGTTATTAAGAGATTTAATGACATCAAGAAGACGCTATTGGTTAATAATTAAGTCGAGGTGAAAAGAATGAGCATCAAAACTGAAGAGATTAGTTCGCTGATCAAAGAACAGTTAAAGAACTATAAAGATGAACTCTCAGTTGATGAAGTAGGTACAGTTACATACATCGGTGATGGTATTGCTCGTGCTAATGGCCTTGAAAATGCTATGGCAAATGAATTGCTAGAATTCGAAGACGGTACTTTTGGTGTGGCTCAAAACCTTGAAAGTGATGATGTTGGTATCATCATTTTAGGTACTTACGATAAGATCCGTGAAGGCGATACTGTTAAGAGAACAGGTCGTATCATGGAAGTTCCAGTCGGAGAAGAAATGATTGGTCGTGTCGTAAATTCATTGGGTGAACCAGTTGACGGTCAAGGCGAAATCAAGACTGATAAAACACGTCCTATTGAATCACCTGCACCTGGTGTTATGCAACGTAAGTCAGTTTTCGAACCATTGCAAACCGGTTTGAAATCTGTTGACTCGCTTGTTCCTATTGGTCGTGGTCAACGTGAGTTGATCATTGGTGACCGTAAAACAGGTAAAACATCAATTGCTATTGATACAATTCTAAATCAAAAAGATCAAAACATGATCTGTATCTATGTTGCTATCGGACAAAAGGAATCAACAATCAGAGCACAAGTTGAAACCTTGAGAAAACATGGTGCCATGGATTACACGATCGTCGTTGAAGCTGGTCCAAGTCAACCAGCCCCAATGCTTTACTTTGCACCATATGCTGGTGCAGCAATGGGTGAATATTTCATGTATAACGGCAAGCACGTTTTAATCGTCTATGATGATTTAAGCAAGCAAGCTAATGCTTATCGTGAAATATCACTATTGCTTCGTAGACCACCTGGGCGTGAAGCATATCCTGGTGATGTTTTCTACTTGCACTCACGTTTACTAGAACGTGCTGCTAAGTTGAGTGACGATTTAGGTGGCGGTTCAATGACTGCTCTACCTATCGTTGAAACACAAGCCGGTGATGTGTCTGCCTATATTCCAACAAACGTTATTTCTATCACTGATGGACAGATTTTCTTGAGTAGTGATATGTTCCACTCAGGTACACGTCCAGCTATCGATGCTGGTACATCTGTTTCTCGTGTTGGTGGGGATGCCCAAATCAAAGCGATGAAGAAAGTTGCCGGTACTTTACGTTTGGACCTTTCTTCATACCATGAATTGGAATCATTCGCCCAATTTGGATCTGACCTTGACGAAGCAACTAAAGCAAAACTAGATCGTGGTCGTCGTACTGAAGAAGTTCTTAAACAACCAGTACACTCACCAGTTCCAGTTGAAAAACAAGTTTTGATCTTGTTTGCTTTGACAAGAGGATTCCTCGATAACATTAAAGTTGAGAATATTAAAGAATATGAAGCTTCACTTTCTGAATACTTCGATGCAAATCATTCAGATCTATTACAAACAATCAAAGAAAAAGGTACTTTACCTGATGAAGATCAATTGAAAGCTGCTGTAAAAGAATTTACAGAAAACTTCTTGGCATCTAAGTCAGATAGTTCTGATAATTCAGATAGCAAGCAAGCAAACTAATACAGGAGGTTTAAAAAATGGCTGAGTCCCTTATGGATATTAAAAGAAGAATTTCTTCTACTAAGAAAACCGGTCAAATTACAAGAGCCATGCAAATGGTCTCTGGTGCTAAACTCTCTCGTATTGAAAAGAAATCTATTGCTTATCAATTGTATGCTAAAAAGGTTGAGGACATTGTTAGACATTTAACAGCAGCTGATGTTTTCAAAGAATTGTCAATTGCTGATGATTCGACTGATCCGCTCAGTTTAAATAGTCTGCTCAAAGTTCGTGAAGTCAAAAAGACTGCCTATGTTGTTATTACATCAGACCGTGGTCTTGTTGGTGGATATAATAGTAATATCTTGAAAGCGATGATGGATCTGATTCAAAAGAAGCATCATGGCGACAAGAGTCAATTTACAATTATTTCACTTGGTGCAACGGGAACAGAGTTCTTTAAAGCACGTGGCTTCGATGTTTCTTATGAATATCGTGGTTTACCAGATATTCCAACTGTAAAAGATATAACACCAATTATGAAGACGATTCTACAAATGTATCAAGCAGAATTGTTCGATGAAATTGATATTTGTCATAATCATCACGTTAACTCATTGGTTTCTAACTTTACGACTGATAAGTTATTGCCTTTGACAGAACCAGATGATGTTACAGCTGAAGAGCAACAAGTTGCTAGTGAATATATCACAGAACCAAACCCTAAAGCAGTTCTATCTGCAATTGTGCCTCAATATATTGAGTGTTTAGTTTTAGGAGCAATGATGGATGCAAAAACAGCAGAGCATGCTGCTTCTGTAACAGCGATGAAGAGTGCGACTGATAATGCCGACGATCTTATTTCAAGTTTGTCATTGCATTATAACCGTGCCCGTCAAGCTCAAATTACTACAGAAATCACTGAAATCATCGGTGGTGCTGCTGCACTTGAATAGTTTAGAAAGGAGCCAAATTAATGAGTAGCAAAGGTAAAGTTATTCAGGTAATCGGACCAGTTGTTGATGTTGAATTTCCAATTGATGGAGATTTGCCAGAAATTAACGATGCTTTAAAAGTTAAAAACAGCTCTGGAAATGAGATTACCCTTGAAGTTGCCCTAGAATTAGGTGATGGCGCCTTGCGTGCTATTTCCATGAGTTCTACCGATGGACTTCAAAGAGGTGCTGAAGTCGTTAATACTGAAGGCCCAATCACTGTACCAGTAGGTAAAGAAACATTGGGTCGTGTGTTTAACGTCTTAGGTGAATCAATCGATGGAGGCAAGGAATTCCCTGCTGACTTCCCAAGAAATAGTATTCACCGTCAAGCACCTGCATATGATGAATTAAATACATCAACAGAAATTCTTGAAACAGGTATCAAAGTTATCGACTTGCTCGAACCTTATGTTCGTGGTGGTAAAGTTGGTTTGTTCGGTGGTGCCGGTGTTGGTAAAACCGTTCTGATTCAAGAGTTGATTCACAATATCGCCGAAGAGCATGGTGGTATTTCAGTATTTACAGGTGTTGGTGAAAGAACCCGTGAAGGTAATGACCTTTATTATGAAATGAAGGGTTCAGGTGTTCTTTCTAAGACAGCCATGGTTTATGGACAAATGAACGAATCTCCTGGTGCTCGTATGCGTGTCGCCTTAACCGGTTTGACAATTGCTGAGTACTTCCGTGATGTTGAAGGACAAGACGTTCTATTGTTCATTGATAATATCTTTAGATTTACCCAAGCCGGTTCAGAAGTTTCAGCCTTGCTTGGTCGTATGCCATCAGCCGTTGGTTATCAACCAACATTGGCTACAGAAATGGGTCAATTGCAAGAAAGAATCACTTCTACAAAGAAGGGTTCAATCACTTCAATTCAAGCCGTTTATGTTCCTGCTGATGATTATACTGATCCAGCTCCAGCTACAACTTTCGCCCATTTGGACGCCACAACTAACTTGGAACGTAAATTGACACAACAAGGTATTTATCCAGCCGTTGATCCACTAGCATCATCATCTTCAGCTCTTGATCCAGATGTTATTGGTCAAGAACATTATGATGTTGCCACAGAGGTTCAAGAAGTTCTTCAAAGATATCATGAATTGCAAGATATTATTTCTATCTTGGGTATGGATGAATTATCTGATGAAGAAAAGACTGTCGTTGCTCGTGCCAGAAGAATTCAATTCTTCTTGTCACAAAACTTCAGTGTTGCTGAACAATTTACTGGTGTACCAGGTTCTTATGTTCCAGTTTCTGAAACAGTTAAGGACTTCCGTGCTATCTTGGATGGTAAATATGACGATATTCCAGAAGATGCTTTCAACGGTGTCGGTGGAATTCAAGATGTTATCGACAAAGCCAAGAAGATGGGTTGGAAACCAGCCGATGGACAAGATGAAAATACTGAACAAGCTGTTGCCAATTAAGGATAGGAGGAGATAATATGGCTGAAAATATTATGACGGTCAATATTGTTACTCCCGATGGTGTTGTTTACGATCATCATGCAAAACTCGTTGTTTTAAGTACGATTGATGGTGAAATTGGTGTCATGGCTCACCATGCTCCAATTATTGCACCATTGATAATTGATGAAGTGCGTGTTCGTCGTGTCGACAAGCCTCATCATGAAGACTCAATTGCTGTAAATGGCGGGTTCTTGGAGTTTAGCAATGATCTAGTTTCAATCGTCGCTAACAGTGCCGAAAGAGCTAGAGACATTGATTTAAGACGTGCGGAATACGCTAAGCAAAGAGCTGAAGAAACAATCAAGGTTGCGGAAGAGAAACACAACGTTGATGACTTGGCTCGTGCTCAAGTATCCTTACGTAAAGCAATTAACAGAATTAATGTTAGTTCACATAGAAATGTTTAAAAACGGGGAGGCTGATTTTTCGGCCTCTTTTTTTTGCGTTAAATTATTTTAAAGAATTAATCAAAAGAAGGCGGCAACATTTTTCAGGTGTTATTCTTAAAAAAAGCGAGGTTTAAAAAATGACAAATATTGGAATCAATGCAATAATTACGCTTGTGAGCCATGTGATATTCATTTGGTTGAGTTTTAATTTATTACAAGTTGTTGATTGGAAAAAGATATATAACAAAACCAACCCTAAAATGTTACAATTACTTGTAGCGTTTATTGCAATCGCTCTTGGTTATACAGTAAGCTCTTTTTTTATGAGCATTTTTAGTCTATCTCAAAATATAACTTTACTTTTTAAATGATTCCAGGTTTTTGGAGGAGAATATTGTGCAACAAATAATCGTAAATGGACCTACGCAATTAAAGGGAACAGTCAGAGTTGAGGGTGCCAAGAATGCCGCTTTGCCAATCTTAGCAGCGACTATTTTAGCATCTGAAGGTAAAACTTTGTTAACTAATATCCCTCCGTTATCCGATGTAATAACAATGTCTAGAGTTTTAAAGGCGTTAGATGCCGATGTTTCATATGATGAAGTGGACGAAGTATTGACCGTTGATACAAGTAAGGGTACTTCGACAACTGCACCAGAAGAATTAGTTGAGAAAATGCGTGCTTCAATTGTAGTTTTAGGACCACTTTTGGCTAGAAATAAAGAAGCACACGTTGCGATGCCTGGTGGCTGTGCTATCGGTTCTCGACCAATTGATTTACACCTCAAAGGATTAGAGTCCATGGGTGCAACTTTCAGTCAAAATGGCGGTTATATCGATGCTAAGACTGATGGTTTACACGGAGCCAACATCTATTTGGACTTTCCAAGTGTTGGTGCAACGCAAAACATTATGATGGCCGCAACATTGGCAGATGGTGAAACAGTGATCGATAACGCTGCTAGAGAACCTGAAATTGTCGATTTGGCTAATGTCTTGAGTAAAATGGGTGCGGAAGTGACTGGTGCCGGAACTAATACCGTTCGGATCAATGGTGTAGATTCCTTGCATGGTTGCGAACACTCAATCATGCAAGACCGTATCGAAGCTGGAACTTTTATGGTTGCAGCTGCCGTTACAGCAGGTGATATTTTCATCAAGGATGCTGTTGCGGCTCATAACCGTCCATTGATTTCAAAATTGATTGAAATGGGTGTATCTGTTGAAGAAACAGATGAGGGAATTCATGTTCTAGGAACGAAACAACTTAAACCAGTTGATGTTAAAACTTTGCCACACCCTGGTTTCCCAACTGATATGCAAGCTCAAATGACTTTAGCTCAGTTGCTTAGTGTTGGTACAACAGTGATGACTGAAACAGTGTTTGAGAATCGTTTCATGCATTTCCCAGAATTTGGTAAGATGAAAGCTGATTATAAGATCGAAGGTAATTCTGTTATTATGTTTGGTCCAGCTCAACTAAGTGGTGCTAATGTTGCTGCCACAGATTTACGTGCTGCTGCAGCACTCGTCTTAGCAGGATTAGTTGCTGAAGGTGAAACTAGAGTTTCCAACCTTCAATATTTGGATCGTGGATATTATCATTTCACTGAAAAATTAAGAAATTTAGGTGCTAAAATTAGACGTGTTTCAGTTGATGAAGCTGGACGCGAGACTTTAGTATTAAATACCGTATCAAGTGTGACCAAATTGGCTTAATCTGATTTAAGGAAGTGGAATCCCCACTTTCTTTTTTTTGATGATTTGATGAATAAGCTGGTTATGATATACTTTTTGTGTTTAAGTCTTGGAGGATATAGTATGTCGAAATATCTAGGAATTGATTTGGGTACAGCTAATGTACTTATTGATGTAAAAGGCGAGGGAATTGTTCTGAACGAACCTTCCGTCGTAGCAATTAATACAAATAATAATGATGTCGTGGCTGTGGGTAAGGATGCTTACATGATGGTAGGTAGAACCCCAGCTAATATTAAGGCCATTCGCCCCTTAAAAGATGGAGTGATTGCTGATTTTGATATCACTGAAAAAATGTTGCAATATTTTATTGAAAAATTAAATGTTGGTGGCCGTTTTGCCAAACCTACTATTATGATCTGTGCGCCAACGAATGTTACCCCAGTTGAGCAAAAATCTATTATCGAAGCAGCCGAACAAGCTGGTGGTGGTAAGGTTTATCTTCAACTTGAGCCTAAGGTCGCTGCCGTTGGTGCTGGTTTGGATATTTTTAAACCACAAGGTAACATGGTGATCGATATTGGTGGTGGTACAAGTGATATTGCCGTTATTTCAATGGGAGACATCGTTACCAGCCGTTCACTGCGTTTTGCCGGCGATAAGATGACAGCAGCTATTCAAGCCTATATCAAGCAACATCATAATTTGATTATTGGTGAAAGAACTGCTGAACAGATTAAAATTGAAATCGGTTGTGTTATGGATGCTGACGCAGATAAAACATTTTCTGCTAGCGGGATCGATATCGTCACTGGTTTGCCAAAAGAGATCACTACCAATGAAGTTGAGATCCAAGATGCCCTTTCAGATGGCGTAGATCAAATTGTCAGCGCCGCTAAAAGCGTTTTGGAACAAACTCCACCAGAACTGTCAGGTGATATCATTGACCGTGGTATCATGCTTACAGGTGGTGGTGCACTGTTGAAGAATTTGGACAAGTTATTGTCTGAAAAACTTCAAGTACCAGTCTTGCTAACTGATAGTCCTTTAGATTCCGTTGCTTTAGGAACTGGTGTATTATTAGAGAATATCGAAAAACATAAGAAATACTAGGATGAAAAATGAAAAGAGACTTTGGTAAAGAATATCGTCGTGATATTTTTAAAAAGATAGGTTGGGTATTACTATTGATGCTGATCTTCTTAGTTTTGGGCATGTTGATCGGGTCAGGCTTAGGTGGTTCAAATCCCTTGGCAGTTCTTTGGCCAGGCACTTGGATGCACATGTTTGACTTTTTAAGGTAGTGCAATGCTGAAGAAAATTTTGATTTCTTTAGTACGTGGTTATCAGAAGTTTATTTCACCACTATTGCCGCCGAGTTGTCGTTATTACCCAACATGTTCGACTTATTTTATCGATGCAGTAAAAATGCACGGGGGAATTTTAGGAACCATCATGGGGATTGCTCGAATTTTACGTTGCAATCCCTTTGTCCGTGGTGGCGTAGATCCCGTACCCGATAATTTCACTATCTTTAGAAATCCTCATCCAGAGCGATATGAAGACGAAATTATTGCAAAGAAATTTCACAATAAATAAGAATAGGAAAGATTCAATGTCTAACAGAAAAAAAGCAGTTGAAATTAGTTTAAAAGATGTCAGTAGCGATCCTGAAACATACGAATTGTGGGATGGCAAGAAGTACATTGGTACTATCAAAAAAGATGCTGATCGTTATCTTTCATTTGTCGAAAGTAACGACACACCTTTTAAATCAGTAAAATTGGACGATGCAATTAACGAATTGCTAATGCAATATAACTTACATAATCATTAGCAGGTGTAAAAAATGCAAATAAGAGAAAATAGAAGAAGAAATGATGTTGATTCAAGAATCGACTATGGAATAATTTTTTCCGTAATGATGCTTGCAATAATCGGATTATTATCGATCTATGTGGCAACTGTTCAAGATTCGCAAAGTCCCTTAAAGAACGTCGTTTCGCAGGTGGCTTGGTACGTTATTGGAGCCGTTATCATAGCGGTCATTATGCAGTTTGATGCTGAACAACTATGGCAAGTCGCTAATTATGCTTATTATGCCGGTATCGCATTACTATTTTTAGTCTTGATTTTTTATAGTCGGGCCTATGCAGCAAGTACTGGTGCCAAGAGTTGGTTCGCTATTGGTTCGTTCACTTTCCAGCCTTCGGAGGTTATGAAACCGGCGTATATATTGATGCTGGGGAAAGTAATTACCAATCATAATAGTCAGTATCAAGTTCACACCATCAAAAACGATTTTCGCTTGATTGGGAAGTTGTTGCTGTGGACTGTACCAGTAATGGTCTTATTAAAATTGCAAAACGACTTTGGTACTATTTTGGTTTTCGTAGCGATTCTAGGAGGAATGATTTTAGTCTCTGGAATAAGTTGGAAAATCCTAGTGCCAGGTTTTGTGGTTTTAGCTATCGTCGGTGGAACAGCTTTAGTTTTAGCGACAACTGATTGGGGCCGGCAGATCCTTGGACATTTCGGCTTCAGAGCTTATCAATTTGCTCGTATCGATAGTTGGATGAATCCGTCGGCTGATACTTCTGAGAATGGGTATCAGATCTGGCAGAATATGAAAGCCATCGGTTCAGGTCAGTTATTTGGTAAAGGCTTCAACGTTTCAAATGTTTATGTTCCAGTTCGTGAATCAGATATGATCTTTTCAGTTATCGGCGAAAACTTTGGTTTTATCGGTTCTTGTGTTTTGATTTTGCTGTATTTCTTGTTGATCTATCAAATGATTCAAGTAACTTTTGATACTAAAAATGAATTTTATGCCTATGTTTCAACTGGTGTTATTATGATGATTTTATTCCACGTTTTTGAAAATATTGGTATGAGTGTTGGTCTATTACCATTGACCGGTATTCCATTGCCATTTATCTCTCAAGGTGGATCGGCTTTGTTAGGTAATATGATCGGAATTGGTTTAGTCATGTCGATGAGATTTCATCATAAGAGTTACATGTTTGAAAATGGGACTTTTGCACAGAGGTAGGAATTATAATGTCAGATAAAAATTATTATTGGATTAAAAAGGGTCAATATACAACTCGTATAGGACTTACAAAAGAAGCTCAAGCTACTTTAGGCGATGTCAAATATGTGGAATTGCCTGATCTAGATTCTGAGATTAAAAAGGGTCAATCTACTGGTGAAATTGAAGCTCAAAAAGCAGTTATAGAGCTTGAATCGCCCGTGGATGGTAAGATTGTTAAGGTTAATGATAAATTAAATGATAATCCAGAATTATTAAATGGTGACGAAAAAGACGCTTGGTTCTTTGAAGTAAATAATTAAATTTTTAAAATTTATCTTTTTATCACTGCTTATTTCTTGCAATATTTTTTAATAACTGTTTAAATTATCCTTGGAATTAATAAATGAATGGGGATAGTTTAGAATGAAAATCTTAGGTGATAAAATTCGCCATTACAGAAAACTCAGGGGTCTTTCCCAATCTGAGTTAGCTGATGGCATCTGTACACAGGCAACTGTCAGCCTGATTGAAAAAAAAGACAAGATTCCAAGTATGGAAATTCTGGTTCGCATTTGTGAAAGACTGGGTATCACAATGAACCTTGTTATCGTCAATGACGATAGCCAAATTTATTCGATTATTAGTGACATTAAAGAATCATTCTATCAAGATGATTTTGATGGTATTAATGACAAACTGGGTAAGCTTCAAAACATCAATGTTAACAATAAACAAGAAATCAAGTTGATCCACTTTTTCCATGGTTTGATTGAGTATGAGATCAACAAGAATTATGACAAGGCTATTTTTGATTTTAATCGTGCAATGAACGTTAATATCGCTAATGTCGATATGTACGATATTTTGATTGATATTTTCACTGCAAAGGCTTATATCAATAAAAAATCAGTTGACGAAGCAAAGGTCTATTATGACCAGGCTAGAGATTTGATCAAGTCAAGTCTCGATAAGATCGGTGATGAAAATTATCACGACAGCATTTTAATTTATGCTAATATGTCTGATTTGTCATTAAAACTAGAAGATAATCAAAATGCAATGGACTTTGCGAACGAAGGAATTTTGATTGCTAGAAAAGAACAGACATTGTTTAAGCTTGATGAAATGTATTGTTACTTAGCAGAAGCTGGTACACGTGAAGGTCAAAAGACTGACGATGATTACATCAAAGCATACGTCATTTCAAGTATCAGTGATAATAAACAAGTTTTTGAAAAAATAAAAGCTAAAGTGAAAGATATGCATTTAAATATCTTTTAATAAAAAATCAATTTATTAAATTCCAAAAAAAGAGGATCGATTCTTAATTGAATCGGTCCTCTTTGATTTGGTTAATAAAAATTATTTCTTAGTTTTCTTAATTGTCTTGTTATCAAGGTCAGTTCTAACGACTAAAACATCACAAGCAGCTGTTCTAGTTACGTATTCAGTAACAGAGCCAATTAATAGTCTTTCCATCGCATTAAGACCAGTGGCACCGATCATGATCAAATCAACGCCTAATTTCTTAGGGAAGTCAGTAGCGATGATGGCTTTTGGTGCGCCATATTCGATACTGTAATCAATATCGTTTAAACCAGCGTCTTGAGCAGTCTTAACGTAACCTTTGACTGTCTCTTTAGCTTTTTCGGTAATTTGTTCTACCATTGTTGAATCAAAGCTGGAAACATTTTGAAATGCTCTAGTATCAATTACATGAAGCAAGTGAATTGCAGCGTTGTTTCTCTTGGCAACCTCAACTGCCTTCTTAAAAGCTAACTCAGCCTCAAATGAACCATCAATTGGTACGAGAATGTTTTTATATTGTTGTAACATAATTATCACCCCGTTAATGTAATATTACTGTCTTTATATATTCATTTTAGTTTATTTAAGTAAATAAATACAGTCATCCGATGGGATTTAGCGAATATTTGCTAAATAAATTGAAAATGATGCAGCAATCAAACTACCTAAAACTAAGGTGATCAGGTTAGCTTCCTTGCTGCCAACAAAGGCTATGACTGCTCCCGCGATTGCTACTAAAATGAGTAAAATCGAAGTTGTACGCATCACATTTTTCAAGGTGACGTTTTCATCAGGGGAGTAGATCAGGAATTTACCATTGCTGTGGTTCCATAAAATATATGCTAAAGCTAGTAAAAATAAGATAAAGAAGATCATCAATACTTTAATTATCATGGTTATTTTGACTCCGTTTTGAATTTATTTTCCATTGATGGATTTGTTGAATTCTCAGATTTAGGGCCTGTTCATATTTACCAGTTTCATTTGGTTGATAATAATGTTTATTTCGTAAATTATCAGGCAGGTATTGTTGGTCGACCCAAGCGTTAGGATATTCATGTGGATATTTGTAGCCGACGCCATGACCAAGTTTTTTAGCTCCTGAATAATGGGCGTCTTTTAGATCATCTGGAATTGAATTGGCTTTCCCGGCACGAACATCGCTCAAGGCAGAGTCGATTGCACTCATTCCAGAATTTGATTTAGGACAGAGACACAAGTCGATGACTGCGTCGGCTAAAGGAATCCTAGCTTCAGGCAATCCTACCATTTGAGCTACTTGGGCAGCTTGAACAGCTCTGGCACAAGCTTGAGGGTTGGCCAAGCCGACATCTTCATACGCACAAACTATCAAACGACGAATGGCAGATGTTAAATCGCCCGCTTCTAGTAACCTTGCTAAATATAAAATAGCTGCGTCAGGGTCGCTGCCACGGATCGATTTCTGAAAAGCTGACATCACATCGTAATGACTGTCGCCATCTTTGTCAGACGAGATAGCTTTTCTTTGGACCGATTCTTCAATCGATTGCAGATCAATGTGAACCTGACCATTCTTGTCAGCTGCCGTCGAGAGGACAGATAACTCTAAACCATTTAAGATACTTCTTAAGTCTCCATTAGTGGAACTAACTAATAGATCAAGTGCATTGTCATCTAATTGGACCTGGTATTTGCCTAAACCGTTCTGTTCGTCCGTCAAAGCTCTTTTGACAGCTTTTTTCAAGTCCTTACTTTCCAAAGGCTTCAACTCAAAAATTTGGACTCTAGAGCGAATTGCGGGGCTTATATTGATATAGGGATTTTCAGTGGTGGCACCGATCAAGATTATGGAGCCACTTTCCAATAAAGGTAATAGAAAATCTTGTTTTGTCTTATCAAGTCGATGTATTTCATCCAGCAATAAAACCACTGTGCCACTCATTTTTGCTTCTTCAGCGACGATCTGAAGATCTTTTTTAGTGTCAGTAGCCGCATTCAGCATCCGAAAGGCGTATTTGGTACTACCAGCAATCGCACTGGCAATACTAGTTTTTCCGATCCCGGGAGGACCGTAGAGTATCATGGATGATAACATTTTTGCTTCAACCATTCGACGAATGATTTTATGCGGACCGACTAAATGCTGTTGACCGACGACTTCGTCGATATTTGTTGGTCGCATTCGATATGCTAATGGTTTTTGCATAGCTCCTCCTATATAATTGATATGTATATTTTACAACAAAGGATTGAGAACATGTTTGATAAAAATGATTTTAAAGTTTTTGAAGATATGACTTTGTCGGGCCGTTTGAATTTAATCAGAACTAATTTAGATCCTAAGTTCGAAGCAATTGGTGCTGAATTAATGAAGCAGCTGGAAATCGAATATCAACAGCAGTTCTATATGAAAATAGCGAAACATCAACGCCGGACGAGAAATCCGCCACCTGATACTTGGCTAGCTATCAATCAAGACAAACGTGGTTACAAAAAGACACCACATCTGGAGTTAGGCTTATGGCCCGATCGCTATTTTATCACCTTTAGTTTATTGGCTGATATTAAGGATCGTGATCAATATTATCCGATATTGAAAACACATCAGAATTCAATCATAACAGAGAGCTGGAGCGTGTCAAATGACCACACTTCTAGTGAAATGTTGCCGGCTAATAAATTAGAAGCAATCAGAGACCGCTACGAAAAAGTTAAGTCTAGCGATTTGGTGATTGGTTATGAATTAATGAAAACAGATCCAATTGTCCAAAAAGGAAACTATGATCAATTATTGATCGATAAGTTCATGAAGCTTAGCCACTGGCTAATTACGTTTAATTCAGAAATAAAAAAATAAAAATAATTATGAAAATTAAGCTTCTCTTTTGAATGAAAGTGGCTATAATAAAGTTAGATATTAAGTTATAGTTTAAAGGGATGATCAAGATGAAATGGTATAAATCAATTGAGTTTTGGATCGGAATATTAATTACTATGGCATTTTTCCAATTATTCTTCGTATCGACTTATAGCGTACTATGGTGGGGCGATTTGATCTTGTCTGGTGTCGGAATGATTTTGATACTGAAAGTGATTGGTAAGTTACAAGTTTAGTTTTTTTAGTTGACGTCGTAAGCTAATTGCTTACGGCTTTTTTTTGTCAAAGATTTGTCACTGTTAGGTGACAAAGACAGTATTAAAAAAGAAAACGGTATCACATATAATTTAATTGAAAAATGAAATGGAGGTTATTAAATTGGAAATGTTTAATTTAAACCATTTAGATATGAATTTGACTGGAAAAAATCAACGAGAGGTACTTGAATCATTAGCAGATATGGCTCTGGATTTGAAAATAGTCGATAACTCTTCAACTTTGGTTAATGATTACTTAGAGCGGGAAAAAGAATCAACAACTGGGTTTGGTAATGGGGTTGCAATACCACATGCCAGAACTGATAATGTTAAATCGGCCGCAATTTTATTCGGTAGAATTTCAAATGATATTGAATGGAATTCTTTGGACGGGAAGCCTGTAAATACAGTAATTAGTTTACTTGTTCCAAATGATCAAAGTGATACGCATTTGAAGTTATTAGCAAAGTTAAGCCGTCAATTAGTTCATAAAGACTTTGTGGATATTTTAAAAACTGGTTCTAAACAAGAGGTCTTTGAAGCAATTGATAAAGTTTTAAATAATTAAATGACTTTAAGGGGATAAAATTATGACGAAAATTGTAGCTGTAACTAATTGTCCTGCTGGAATTGCTCATACTTATATGGTGGCCGAAGCCATTGAAGAAAAAGCTAAATCTTTGGGATATGAAGTACATGTTGAAACACAGGGAGCCAGTGGTGTAGAAAATGAGCTAACCCCAGAACAAATAGCAGAAGCAGATTACGTAATCTTAGCAATTGGAAAAGGATTGACCGATTCGGATAAGGCGAGATTCGATCAGAAAAAAGTTGTAGAACTTCCGGTTTCCGAAGCACTTAAGCATATTGATAGTTTGTTCAGTGACCTTGAGGGAAATTCCCATATTATGACTTCATCTAAAGTTAAATTAGGTGGCGACCAAGAAGTTGTAACTGAAGGGATAATGAGTTATTTAATGTCAGGTGTTTCAGCCGCTTTACCATTTGTAATTGGTGGAGGACTCCTAATTGCTATTGGTAGCTTAATGGTTCAATTTGGGATGCCTAATACACCTTTAGGAAAAGGGACATCGCCCTCAATTGCATGGATTATTACCAGCATTGGTAATTTGGGATTTCAATTTATGATTCCTATTATGGGTGCATATATTGCTTACGCTATAGCAGATAAGCCAGCATTTGCTCCAGCATTTCTAGTAACATTTCTTGCAAATGATTCTGATCTTTTAGGAACAAAATCAGGTGCTGGTTTCTTAGGTGCAATTGTAATTGGTTTATCAGTTGGTTATTTTGTTAAATATTTTAAGAAGATTAAATTAGGTAAAAACTTTCAATCAATCTTACCATTTATGATTATTCCATTTGTAACGCTATTGATATTCGGATTATTGACATACTACTTATTGGGTCCAGCAATGGCCTGGTTGATGTCCGTTTTACTCTCATTCTTGCAAAACATTCCAACTTCCATGAAAATTGTTGGTGGTTTCATTGTTGGAGCAATGCTTGCTTTTGATATGGGTGGTCCAATCAACAAAACCGCTTGGTTCTTTAGTTTTTCTTTACTTAGTTCACATGTATTCAATTGGTACGGAATCGTTGGTGTTGTTACACTTTTGCCTCCAATGGCAGCGGCCATTTCAACTTGGATAAAACCTAGTTTGTTTACCAAACAAGAACGTGCGGCAAGTTGGAGTGCCTTTATCGTAGGTAGCACAGTCGCTACTGAGCCAGCTATTCCATATGCTTTAGCAGCGCCACTACCAATGATTACTGCAAATACTTTAGCAGGAGGGATTACCGGTGCTTTAACAATAATGCTAAATGTTGAACGTACTGCCCCTGGTATCGGAATCTTTGATCCATTGCTTGGCCTAGAGTCACCTTGGTATTGGTTCTACTTGTGTGTAGCGATTGGTTTAGCATTGAATGTTCTCTTTATCATCACTTTCAAGAGTATCTGGCTTAAGAGAAAGGAAGAAAAAGAGGCAAAAGCAAAGCAAATTGCATAAATTTTAAAATGGACATGCATTCAGCATGTCTTTTTTAGAAAAGAGGATCTAATCATGAAGAAATATAATTTTGATGAAGTTATAGATCGAAAGAACACTTATAGTACACAATGGGATTATATTGAAGACCGTTTTGGTCGAAATGATATTTTACCATTTTCAATTTCCGATACCGATTTCAAAGTACCTGATTCCGTTCAAAGTGCTTTGCGAGAAAGAATAGATCATCCGATATATGGGTATTCAAGATGGAACCATAATGATTATAAGAACAGTATTATAAACTGGTTTGAAAAAAGTAATTCAGTAACAATTAAATCGGATTGGATTGTTTATAGTCCAAGCGTAGTGTTTAGTATTGCAACTTTTATCAGAATGAATTCACAGCCTGGACAGGTTATTGCAACTTTTACGCCCATGTATGATGCATTTTATAAAACTGTTGAATCAAATCAAAGGATTCTAGTTCCAATTCGTTTGGGAAGTGCACAAGAAAACTATCAAATTGATTGGGACAGCTTAGATACTATTTTGTCACAAGAAAACACGAGAATTTTCATTTTGACGAATCCGCATAATCCAACGGGGAAGGTTTTTACCAAATTAGAATTGAAAAGATTAGCAGTGATGTGTAAGGAAAATAATGTCTTCTTGATTTCAGACGATATTCACAAAGATATCGTTTATCCGAATTTCAAATATGTCCCTATAACAGAGGTAACAACTGATAATGTTGTACTATGCTGTTCTAGCTCAAAAACATTTAATACCCCTGGTTTAATTGGTTCTTATATTTTGATTCCAGATCCAGATCTGCGTAAAAAATTTTTAATTGAATTAAAAGAAAAGAATGCCTTATCATCAGTTAGTATTTTAGGAATGTACGCCCAAATGGCAGCCTATGGTGACGATGGTGCAAACTATGTTACTCAATTAGTAAATTATTTAAATGGTAATATGGATATTGTTAAGAAATTTCTTGATCAAAATTTGCCGGAATTTAATTTTGTTAAACCTAGTGCAACTTATTTGGCTTGGATAGATGTTACACATGTAAACATGACAATGGAGGTAATGCAGGATAGATTGGTAAATATCGGCAAAGTTGGAATAATGCCTGGAACGGTGTATGGAGATAGTAATTATCTAAGAATGAATGTTGCGTGCCCACGTGAAAAATTAAAGGAAGGACTGAAGAGGCTGAAAAGTAGCTTCAACTGATCATTATGTTTAATGCCAGACAAGTTCAAATATTATTACTTCTGTGGGATCAAGATTGCAATGGGGACTATTTAGCCAAAAAAGTAAATAGTTCCCGTAGAACTATAATTAGAGATATTAATTCGATTAATGATGAACTTAAAAAGAGTGAAACTGCAATAATAACGTCTAAGGGAAAGTATAATTTGGAGATATTTGATTATTCCAAGTTTCAATCATTAATTGTTCAATTTGAAAATCAAGATAGAAATATTTTGTATTACTTATTAGTTAATGAACACTTGAGTTTAGATGATTTAATGAGCAAGACACTCATGTCAAAAAACGACGTTATCAACAGTATTGAAAGAATAAATACAGGAAATGCTGAAAGCATGCAAATAATTTCCAGGCCCGGACAAGGATATAGTTTGAATCTTACTTTTGGTAATCGAGTTGATCTTTTAGCGTATCTTATCTTAATAATTCCTAAGGAAGTTAATGATGGTTTCATACAGAGTAATTATCCTGAAAATTTACGTGAGTATATAACAGATAATCAAATGAAGGCACAATTAACGGCTTTGAGCTTACTCAAAGATATTTCTTACAATGATTTTTATCTTCAAAAACAAGAAATATTGAACAGCATTAGTTATTCCCAAATCTTGCAACACGTCGAAAGCGTATCAGATAATTTTTCTATTAAACTCTCAAAAAGAAGTCTGTCAGAGAAAATAACTTTACACTTAAAGCGCTATAACTTGTTTCCAACATTCATTTCAAATTTATTATTAAAGCAAATAAATGACTTAAAGCTCAAAGAACCTTTTGCTTTTGAAATGGCGAAAAAGTTAAAAAAGGAGCTACAAAAGACTAGCAGGCACATTTTAGTTAATTGTGACTTCTTAGCGTTGTACATAATTGATTGTATGGAAACCAAATCTATGATTAAACCAGTCAAAATACTGATGTTTACCTCTCAAAGAGCAATTGCTTATATTAATGAAAATTCCATAACCGATTCCATAAAACGGATTGATTTATCAAGTATCTTTAATAAAGCAGAGTTTGATAAGAGATTGAAAAT
This sequence comes from Companilactobacillus sp. FL22-3, assembly GCF_054881455.1. Taxonomy (NCBI): domain Bacteria; kingdom Bacillati; phylum Bacillota; class Bacilli; order Lactobacillales; family Lactobacillaceae; genus Companilactobacillus; species Companilactobacillus sp. FL22-3. Next base: position 58,072 of record NZ_JBTYYZ010000004.1, read on the forward strand.
GGATGATTATGATATTGTAATAATTAACGGTCTAAGTGATAGTTTAAAAAATTATCATCCTGATTTAGTTTTTGATGGACTGATTGATGACTCTACGATGTCTCTTTTGAAGAAGATGGTGTCAGATAATTACTTTTATAAAAATATTGAACAAATGTTTCCAGAAAGTAATTATTTGTCAGTTTCTAATAAATCAAATAATTATTTTAGAACCTTAAATAAGGTATTAACCCTTTTGAAGAGCCAGAATCTGATAGATGACGAGATGGTTAAAAAAATCTATAGTAGAGAAGAAGAAGGAAATCAGTTAATTATTAATCATGTTGCGATTCCTCATGCGGTTAATGATACAAATTCAAGTAAAATATTTGTGATTAATTTAAATGAACCTTTAAAACTAAATGGAACTGAAATACATTTGATGATTTTAGTGATTGTCAATGATTTAAATGAGGATTATAAGCAATTATTTAATCATTTGTACAAGATTCTGAAGACTGATAACTTCGAGGAAGTTAGTCATAATCAAACTTATGAAAGTATCCTTGACTTTTTTAAAAGCAGTTAAATTTATATTAAAAGTTCGAGATAAAAATAAAGCCTAGAAAATTTATTTTCTAGACTTTATTTTATTTCACAAAAAAAATACATCCACCAATAAGTGAATGTATTTTGACAAAATATTAAAGAATTTGGTTGTAGTATTCAACAACAAGTGATTCGTCAATATTTGGTTCTAGTTCGTCACGTTCTGGGTTACGTACTAGAGAACCTGTCAATGTGTTATCGTCGAAAGTAACGAAACCAGGACGACCAACAACATTTTCTAGGTTATCTTTAACGATAGCCAAGTCCTTTGACTTTTCACGAAGGCTGATCTTTTGACCAATTTTAACTTCGTATGAAGGGATATCAACACGTTTGCCATCAACTGTGATGTGACCGTGGTTTACAAGTTGACGAGCTTGTGGACGTGAACTTGCAAGACCTAAACGGTAAACCATGTTATCCAATCTTGTTTCAAGAAGGATCATCAAGTTAATACCATGGATACCTTCCATCTTACCGGCACGGTTAAATAGGTTACGGAATTGACGTTCGTTAACATCATACATGAAACGTAACTTTTGCTTTTCAGCTAATTGTTGACCGTATTCAGAAACCTTACGACGGCCACCATTAGGACCATGTTGTCCTGGGGCATAGTTTCTACGAGCGATTTCCTTACCAGTACCTGAAAGTGAGATACCTAAACGACGTGATAATTTCCAACGTGGGCCTGTATATCTTGACATAAAATAAATTCCTCCAAAATGTTTGTCTGGAGTAAAATAATTAACTAGAGCTTAGCATTCGTGCAGTTATCGTTACAGTCTTCGCCATGTGCAGCCACAGGTTACTAGTTGAACTAAATCGTCGATAAATGTTGACGTTCTTGCCGCTCTTTGCTGCATATTTTACACGAAGGCTAGTATACCGTGATATTTGATGAAAGTCAAAGTTATTTTCAGTAACAAGCTTTTTAAGTTAATAGTTTAAGTCTTTATTATGAAAAGTTAACTTGGATAATTATTAGACTAATATTTGTTATAATTTTTGAAAGATAAGACTGAATCGTCATTAGGGGTGTAAATGTGTTTGTAATTATTATTGGAATAATCTTAATCATTCTGATCTTTCTGTGGTATATGTGGTTTTTGCAAAAACGCAATGCTTCAACTTTAAATCAAGCCAAAGATCATGCTGATGATTTAAAGAAATCTCGATTAGATGACAAGATTAAAGAATTAGAAGAAATGAAATTTTCTGGAGCGAGTGATGACCGCTTGAATGAACTTAAAGTTGAGTACCATCGCCAAATGGAAAATAAGTTCCCAGAGATTTTGAAGCAAATTCGTGCGGCCGAGTATAAAAATACTGAATTCAAAGTTTTTGGTGCTGCCAGCGACTTGAAAAAAATGAATTCAGAGTTGTCTGATTTTGAAAAGTCGCTCAACGATATTTCTAAGGGTTTTGATGAACTCTCGAAAAGCAATGAGTTAAATGCCACTCACAGTGAAGAGTTACGAGAACAATATCAAGTTTTACGTAAGCAGATCTTAACCCAATCATTTAGTTATGGTCCAGCAACTGATAAGTTAGAAGACGAACTCGCAGAGATTGCCAAACTCTTAGACCGAGAAAAAGAATTGACCCAAAAGGGTGATCACATCGAGGCTAGTCAGTGCTTGGATGACGTGAGAATCAAATTAGGTTTAATTGCTGACCAAGTCAAGATCATTGAGCCATTATTCCACGATTTAAACGAGGTCTTTCCAGGACAAGTTGATGAAATTAAGTTTGTTTATCAAAAGTTGGATAAACAACAGTATAAATTTGCGGATGACATTGTTGATTTAATTGCGACAGTTCAACGAGAGATCGATGAATCTAATACTAAATTAGGCGATTTGAATTTTGATGCTGTCAATACTAATAATGAAGATATTAAACAAAGAATCGACGATCTATATGAAACTTTGACATTGGAGATTGATGGTCGACGGGATGTTTTGAAGGAACAAAAACCTGTTTTGGATTATCTGAATCACGCAGTTTTCCAACACAATCAATTGGATAAACGGATTCAAAAGTTGCAAGAGAACTATATTTTGACTGAACAAACTCTCAATACTTTCCAGACTAATTTTAACAACCTGAATGAATTGCATCATCAATATGATGCCGACGTTCAAGGGATTGCCGATAAGCAGATTATCTTTTCACAAGTTAAAAAAGATTTCAGAGAAATTGTTAAACAGTTGGATGAGATCGAATCAGGTGAGAAGAACATCAATGACGATTTGAATCAAATGTTATCTAGTGAACAAATTGCTCGTAACAGCGTTGATGAATATGCCAAACGTTTAGAGATCCAAAAGAAGATGATGGAACAATTACGTTTAAATGGTTTGCCAGATGATTATCTCGATTACTTCTACATGGTTTATGATGAAATCAATAAGCTTTATGATGAATTAGATGCTAAGCAAATTAATATGGAAGATATTAGTAAGCAAGTGATTGTGACCCAAGAAGATTTAGATAACTTGGTCGAAAAGACGCAGAAGTTGAAATATAATGTTCAATTGGCCGAAAAATTATTGCAGTATTCAAATCGCTTTACTGACAGTGATCAAGATTTTAAAGATCAAGTTAACAAAGCACGCTCATTATTTGATGACGATTATAACTATGATGAAGCGGTTGAGGTTATTTCTAAAGCCTTAGAGAGTGTTGAACCTGGATCAGTCGATCGAATAAAAGAGACAATTAATTCATAATTCTGTAAAAAGTGTGTTAAATTATAATAGATAAAAATTTAGGCCGTTAAGGCCTTTTTGTTTTGGGTGAGGCAAAAATGATATATTTTGATAATAGTGCTACAACAAAAGTAAATGATTCAGTTCTACAAACATATAACGCTGCTAGTCAAGAATACTTCGGTAATCCTTCCAGTTTGCACAAACTAGGATTGAAAGCATATGAGCTCTTGGAGACATCGCGCAAGCAAATTGCTAGTTTGATGGGTTTCAAAGCTGATGAGGTCGTTTTCACTAGTGGGGGAACAGAGGGCAATAATTGGATCATCAAAGGCACGGCTTTTAAGAAGCGTGAATTTGGCAAACATATTATTACCACATCGATTGAACATCCGTCAGTTTTGAATACGATGCATCAATTGGAAGAATTAGGCTTTGAAGTAACTTATTTACCAGTTGATAAGACTGGCCATATCAGTGCTAAAGATGTTAAAGATGCAATTAGAGATGACACGATCTTGGTATCTACGATGGCAGTTAACAATGAGATTGGGGCCGTTCAACCGATTCATGAAGTGGCAGCCGTGTTAAAAGACTATCCAAGTATCAGTTATCACGTGGATGCCGTTCAAGCTATCGGTAAGAATTTACAATCACAATTTATTGATCCACGAGTTGATTTTTATACATTCTCCGGTCATAAGTTCCATGCCCCACGTGGGATTGGTTTTATTTATATGAAAGAAGGCAAACAGCTGGAGCCTTTAATGGCTGGTGGTGGTCAAGAATCCAACCTTAGAAGTGGTACTGAAAACACACCTGCTATTGCCGGAATGGCTAAAGCAATTCGTTTATTGAAAGAAAATGAAGCGCAAAAAGCGACTAAGATGGAACAATTGAAAGAAAAGCTGATCAACCATTTATCAGGAATGGAAAATGTCCATGTCTTTTCACAAATCGCGACTAACTTTGCACCTCATATTATTTGTTTCACAATCGATGGTGTACGTGGAGAAACAATCGTGCACACCTTTGAAGACCGAGATATTTATATTTCGACTACCAGTGCTTGTTCTTCCAAAAAGGGACTTGAGTCAGGAACATTAAAAGCGATGAATATTCAAGAAAATGTCGCTACCAGTGCTGTTCGGGTCAGTTTAGATGAAAGCAATACTGAAAAAGAAATGGATGAATTTATCAAGAATTTGGATGAGATTCATGATCATTTCCAAATTTTGAATTAGGAGATTTAGATGGAATATACAGAAATTATGGTTCGTTACGGCGAACTATCAACTAAGGGAAAGAACCGTAAGAGTTTTATTGACCGTTTGCACGGAAATGTCGCTAAGGTTTTGAAAGACTTTCCCGAACTAAGAATGCAACCACATCGTGATCGGTTACATATTAAATTAAACGGTACCGATGCCAAGCCAGTTATGGAAAAGCTTCAAAACGTCTTTGGTATTCAAACTTTTTCTTTGAGTGTCAAAGTTTCCAGAGACTTTGAAGATGTGAAGAAAAAAGCCGTGGAAATGATGCATGAGGCTTATCAGCCAGGAATGAGTTTCAAAGTGGGTACGAAACGTTCAGACCACAATTATCCACTCGATACTAATCAAATCAACTTACAATTAGGGGATGCCATCTGTGATGCCTTTCCAGGAATCGATGTTGAGATGAAAAAGCCAGACATCAAGATTTCAGTGGAAGTAAGACAAGATGGAATTTATCTATCCTACCTAACTGTCAAAGGTGCTGGAGGACTACCCGTTGGTACAGCTGGTAAAGCAATGTTGATGCTATCAGGAGGAATTGATTCCCCAGTAGCTGGATATTTGGCTATGAAACGAGGCGTTGATATTGAAATGGTTCACTTCTTCAGTCCACCATATACTTCAGAACAAGCCTTGAATAAAGCCAAAGAATTGACTTCAAAATTGACTGCCTTCGGGGGCAATATCAATTTTATCGAAGTGCCATTCGCTGAAATACAAGAAACCATCAAAGCCAACGTACCAGAAGGCTATTTGATGACGATCCAACGTCGCTTTATGTTAAGGCTAACTGACATGATCCGAGAAAAACGTCATGGATTAGCAATCTTTAACGGAGAAGCCGTTGGTCAAGTAGCATCACAAACCTTGGAAAGCATGGCTGCCATTAATGACGTAACCACGACCCCAATTTTGAGACCAGTAGCAACCATGGATAAGACAGAAATTATTAGATTAGCCGAAAAAATCGACACCTTCAATTTATCCATTCAACCATTCGAAGATTGCTGTACCGTCTTTGCACCACCATCACCAAAGACACGCCCTAATATCGAAAAGACTAGAAAATTTGAAAGTTCACTCGATATTGAAGGCTTGATTCAAAGAGCTCTAGATGGAATTAAGATCACAACCATCGAACATGGCGACAAGTTCATGGAAAATGACCAAGAAAACATCAATAGTTTATTGTAATAATAATTGACGTTTTTCATTTTATGCTTTATTATCAAAATATCAGCTTTGATCAGGAGTGTTATGTAGTTAGATTTCAGAGAAGGCATGTTGTTGAGAATTGCCGAATCAAGTTACTTAACTGTTACCTGTGAGCTATCAAAATTATTGATCGGGCCATCGTTAACTGTTGTTGAGTGAAGAGTCATATTGACTCTTAATTTAGGTGGTACCGCGAGTCTTCGTCCTATTGTTGGATGAGGGCTCTTTTTTTTACAGTCTCTTAGTGGCAAAGCCACTTAGAGACTGTTATGGGGTCGCCTTGGCGACCGTATTCCGATTTTTAGTGGCTGTGCCACTTAGAGACTGTTATGGGGTCGCCTCGTGCGACCGTATTCCGATTTTTTAGTGGCAAAGCTACTTAGAGACTGTAATAGATTCGGACAATATTCCGATTTTTAATTAGTTTTATCACCAATGTTTTGTAATTAAGCAATAATAAAAAAATAATAAAGGAGAACCAAATTATGAGAGAAATCGACATGGATACGAAATACAATCCGCAAGAAGTCGAAGCAGGACGTTATCAAACATGGCTTGATGATGATGACTTCAAACCTTCTGGCGACAAGAAAGCTAAACCTTATTCAATCGTTATCCCACCACCAAATGTCACTGGTAAATTACACTTGGGCCACGCTTGGGATACAACCATTCAAGATACTTTGATTCGTTATAAACGAATGCAAGGTTTTGACACGCTTTACTTACCTGGTATGGATCACGCCGGTATTGCTACGCAAGCAAAGGTTGAAGCTAAATTGCGCGAACAAGGTGTTTCTCGTTACGATTTAGGACGTGAAAAGTTCGTTGATGAAGTCTGGAAATGGAAAGATGAATTTGCCTCAATCATCAAATCACAATGGGGTAAGTTAGGCCTTTCGCTCGATTATTCAAGAGAACGTTTTACATTAGACGAAGGATTATCAAAAGCCGTTCGCAAAGTCTTTGTTAAGCTATACAACGAAGGTTTGATCTATCGTGGCGAATACATCATCAACTGGGATCCACAACTACAAACCGCCTTGTCAGATATTGAAGTTATCCACAAGGATGACCAAGGTGCCTTTTATCACGTTAAGTATCCTTTCGCTGACGGGTCTGGTTTCATCGAAATTGCAACCACTCGTCCCGAGACAATGTTCGGAGATGTTGCGGTAGCCGTTGCTCCTGATGATGAACGCTACAAAGATATTGTTGGTAAAGAAGTTATCGTACCATTAGTTGAGCGCAAGATTCCTATTATCACCGATCACTACGTTGATAAGTCATTCGGAACTGGTATGGTTAAAATCACTCCAGCTCATGATCCTAACGATTTCGCAGTTGGTAATCGTCATGATCTTAAACGAATTAACACGATGAATCCTGACGGTACAATGAATGAAAATGCTGGCAAGTATAACGGCATGGATCGTTTTGAAGCTAGAAAAGCTATCGTTAAAGACCTTGAAGATAACGGCGATATGATCAGAATTGAACCTTATGTTCACAGTGTTGGACATTCAGAACGTTCAGGTGTGCAAGTTGAACCAAGACTTTCGACACAATGGTTTGTAAAGATGAAACCACTAGCTGAAATGGCATTGAAGAATCAACAGACTGACAATAAAGTTGACTTTGTCCCTGACCGTTTTGAAGATACCTTTACTCAGTGGATGGACAATGTTCATGATTGGGTTATTTCCCGTCAGCTCTGGTGGGGACATCAAATTCCTGCTTGGTATAACAAGCAAACTGGTGAAACTTTTGTCGGTGAAGAGGCTCCTAAGGACATTGAAAATTGGGAACAAGAGTCTGATGTTTTGGATACATGGTTCTCAAGTGCCTTATGGCCATTTTCAACAATGGGTTGGCCTGATGAAGACTCAGAAGACTACAAACGTTATTTCCCAACGAATACTTTAGTAACTGGCTATGACATTATCTTCTTCTGGGTTTCACGAATGATCTTCCAAAGTTTGAAATTTACAGGTAAGAAACCATTTGACCACGTAGTTATTCATGGTTTGATACGTGACGAACAAGGTCGAAAGATGAGTAAATCTCTTGGTAATGGTATCGATCCAATGGATGTGATCCAAAAATATGGTGCTGACGCTTTACGTTGGTTCTTAATGAATGGTTCAACTCCAGGTCAAGATACCCGTTTCAGTTATGACAAGATGGATTCAGCTTGGAACTTCATCAATAAGATTTGGAATGCTTCAAGATACGTAATTATGAATCTTGATGATGACACTCCAGCAATGGATGATCTTTCCAAAGTAACTGATTATGACTTGTCAGATAAGTGGATCTTAATGAAGTTGAATACGACCGTTAAAGAAGTTAACCGTCTCATGGATAACTTTGAATTTGGGGAAGTTGGTCGTAATCTCTACAACTTCATCTGGAACGATTTCTGTGACTGGTACATTGAAATGAGTAAAGCTACGTTAACCGGTGACGATGAAGCTGCTAAGAAGCAAAAGAAGATGATCTTAACTTATGTTCTTGATCAAACTCTACGCCTAATGCACCCAATCATGCCTTTCGTAACTGAAAAGATTTGGTTGACAATGCCACATAACGGTAAGACAATCATGCAAGCTAAGTATCCAGAATACCACGCTGATTTAGATAATACTGAGGCCATGACACAGATGGATGTCTTGATCGATTTGATCAAAGCATCACGTAAGATCCGTTTGGAAGCTAATGCCCCAATGTCTAAAGCAGTCGACGTTTTGATCAAACCGCAAGATGAACAAGTTAAAGCTGTTATTCTCAATAATAAAGAGTATATTGACCGCTTCATGCATCCAAAAGAACTACAAGTCGCAACTGACTTGAAAGCTCCAGCTTTGGCAATGACTGCTGTTACAACTAGTGCAGAATTATACATGCCATTGGCCGAGCTAATTGACCTTGATGAAGAGATTGCTCGTCAAAATGAGGAAATGAAGAAACTGGATCAAGAAATTACTCGTCTTGATAAGAAGCTATCCAATCAAAACTTTGTTTCAAAGGCACCTGAAAAAGTTGTTAATGAACAAAAAGAAAAATTGGCCGATTATCAAGCTCGTCAAGCAAAAGTTCAACAAAGAATTCAACAATTAAAAGATAATCAATAGGATAATTCAATGACAAAAGGGGGTTGGCATCTGTCCACCTCTTTTTGTTTGAAAAAATTGGAGTGAGTAAATTGTTAGAAAGCTATCAAGCAGCAGTCGATTATATTCATTCATTACCAAAATTTCATCGTACCAACAATCTGGACAACATTAAGCAAGCTTTAAAGCGGTTAGACAATCCTCAAGACGCCTATGAGACGATTCATATTACGGGAACGAATGGCAAGGGGACCACGACTAACTTTTTAGCTAATCTGCTTGAAAGTACGGGTAAACGAGTAGGGATGTTCACTTCGCCTTTCATAAAAAAATTCAATGAACGGATTCAAATAAACCATCAGTATATTGCCGATGATGAATTGCTGAAGCTGGTCAATTATTTGAAAGATAAAATTGGTGATATTTCGTTAGCAGAATTTGAATTTGTGACCGTTTTGGGTTATTTTTATTTTCGTGGGCGTGTCGATGTTGCTGTCATCGAGGCTGGTATCGGAGCAAGACATGATAAGACGAACGTCATTACCCCAGAGCTTTCGATCATCACTTCGATAGATTTGGATCATGAGCAATTAATCGGGCCCACCATTCAAGACATTGCGCTAGAAAAAGCTGGGATTATTAAACCAGAAAGACCAGTAGTGACCGGCTTTTTGCAAGATTCAGTTCAAGGAATCGTCGAGAATGCTGCTATCAAGCAAAAAAGTGTTTTTTTTGAATTTGAGCACGAATTTAGTATAAAAAATTATAAAAATACTGATTTTGATATTTCATTTTCGTATTATGATGATACAGTAGCAATTGATGGTATTCATTGTGCCGGTTTTGAAAGAACTACAGCGATGAATGCTGCCATCGCTATCAAGGCATTTTTGGTCTATCAAAAGCAACACTTGGCCTCGGTTAATAAGGAATTAGTGATTGCCAATTTAGACAGTCATCATTTACCAGGTCGAGCCCAAGTTGTCCATCGACAACCATTGATTTTGTTAGATGGTGCACATAATATTTCAGCAATTTACAATTTAATTAATTCTTTGACCATAAATCATGAAAATAAGGATATAATTGTTTTGTATGCTGGAATGAAAGATAAAGATCGCCATGAAATATTGGAAGAATTGGCCCCCAAAGTGGCACACGTTTATATCACTAAGCTTGATATGGCGCGTTCAGCAACGGCTAGTGACTATAATCTAAACAGTTATACCAATGTTTCATTTGTTGAAAATTATCGTCAAGAATTACAGAAAATAGTTCAATCGTTGGAAACTAATCAAATGTTATTAGTTACGGGATCTTTCTATTTAGTTTCTGACTTAGAAAACTTTTTTTCGTAATTTTAAAGTATGATGATAAATTTAAGAGAAAAAATTCTAGCTTATGGTGTTAGTAATTTAAAAAATGAAGAATTGCTCGCCGTGATTATCGGCAACGGAACAAAAAAGAATTCGGTTGTGGAGCTATCAAAAGAAATCATTGATAATTCCAGAAATTTAAATCTGAGTTTAGATGACTTGCTATCTTTTGACGGTATCGGAGTGGCTCAAGCCTGTAAGATTATGGCAGCGTTAGAGCTTGGTACTAGAAGAATACAAGCAGATGTCTTATCAGAAAGAATCAGTTCGGTCGATGATGTTGGGCAACATTTAATAAATAAAATTGGAAACATTCCACAAGAACAGCTAATCACGATCTATTTAAATAATAGTTATCATGTTATTGATGAGAAAACTATTTTTATTGGGACAGTTGATCAAGCGACGGTTCATCCTCGTGATATTTTGCGGGAGGCGGTAAAATTGTCAGCAACTCAAATTATTGTTGCTCACAATCATCCGAATGGATCGCTAGCTTTTTCACGACATGATCAGGAATTTAGTCTGAGGTTGAAAAAAAGCTGTCAAATAATAGGAATAAACTTGATCGATCATTTAATTATTACCTCGAAGACCTACTCAAGTCTCAAGAGTTTAAATTTAATTTAGGATATGATTTCGTGATACTTTCAATCATTCATTTCTATGATATAATTTTGATTAGCGTAAAATGTGGTGTGTACTTTAAAGGAGAGAAAATAAATTGTTTGGTATTGGATCAAAGAAGCTCGGTATAGACTTGGGAACGGCAAATACTCTAGTTTATGCTGAAGGAAAAGGTATAGTTTTAAATGAACCTTCAGTTGTCGCAAAGAACAACAACACAGGAGAAATCGTTGCCGTCGGTTCTGATGCACGAGAAATGATAGGTCGTACACCGGGAAGTATTTCTGCTATTCGTCCAATGCGTGATGGTGTGATTGCTGATTATGATACGACTGCCGCTATGATGAAGTATTTCATCGAAAAGACGGCTAATAACACTAAACCATCAGTTATGGTTTGTGTACCAAGTGGAGTCACAGAGGTTGAAAAGCGTGCTGTTATCGAAGCAACTCAACATGCTGGTGCTCGTGAAGCTTATGTAATAGAAGAACCATTTGCTGCAGCCATTGGAGCCGGACTTCCTGTTATGGATCCAACTGGTAACATGGTAGTTGATATTGGTGGTGGTACGACTGATGTTGCTACTATTTCATTAGGTGGTATCGTTTCATCTCGTTCAATCCGTGTAGCTGGTGATAAGTTTGATGAATCAATTTCAGCTTATATCAAGTCAAACTTCAATCTACAGATTGGTGAGAGAACTGCCGAAGATGTTAAGATTCAAATTGGTTCTGCCTCAATCGAAAAGGCTAAAGAAATTGAATCAATGCAAATTCGTGGTCGTGACTTAGTAACTGGTCTTCCAAAGACAATTCAATTGACTGGTGAAGATATTGCTACAGCCATCCACGAAAATGTCGAAGAAATTATTGAAACAATCAAAGAAACCCTTGAGGAAACCTCTCCTGAAATTGCCGCCGATGTTATCGATCACGGAATCGTCCTAACTGGTGGTGGTGCCTTATTACATCATTTACCAGAAGTTATATCTGAAGCAACGGGAGTTCCAGTGTTCATTGCTCAAGACCCACTAGATTGTGTGGCTATCGGTACTGGTGAATCACTTAAGAATATCGATGTAATGCGTCGCCAAAAATAAGCGGGTTAATCCCGTTTTTTTTATTTGATCTACTAGGAGGAAGCAATGCAAAAGTTTTTTTCAAATAAAAAATTAATTATTTTAATGATACTTATTATCGTAACTTTTGGACTATTAGCGGTCTCAGTTAATATTCGTGATAAGAAGAATACGCCGCCACTAGTTCAGCAAGTCGGTAATGATGTCGTCAGTGTCGTTGGAGGAGTCTTTGCTTATCCTACGAACGCTGTCAAAAATGCTACCTCAGAGTTTTCTGATTTATACAATACCTATTCTGAAAATAAACGTCTCAAAGCTAGAATTGGTGAGTTAGCACAAAATCAAGCTAAGTTAAAAGTGGTTCAAGATGAGAATAAAAAGTTAAAGCAAGAGTTGAAACTTGATGGAACTTTAACTGATTATTCAACGATCAATGCTTCAGTTTTGTCTCGTTCACCAAGCAGTTGGCAAAGTTATTTGACAATTAACCGTGGTCAAGCCAGTGGCATTAAGAAGAATATGCCTGTAATGTCAGGCAAAGGTTTGATCGGTCGAATTGTTGAAGTTGATAAATTGAGTTCAAAGGTTGAATTGATTTCAACTGACAATGAATTGAATGATAAGTTTGCCGCTGAGATTCAAGGTGAAACCAAGAATATTACTGGAGTTGTCAGCCGCTATGACAGTGCAACTGGTGATCTAGTTATGGAAAATGTCAATTCTACTAAGGATATCAAAAAAGGCCAAAATGTAATTACATCCGGTTTAGGTGGTTTGACACCAAGAGGACTATATATCGGTAAAGTTTACGGAATTAAGAAAGATAATTATGGGATGACTAATTCAGTTTATATCACTCCCGCTGCTGAATTACGTAACTTTACAGTTGTAACTGTTATCAAGTCATCAGTTACCGGTGGACAATAATGAATATCAAAGCGCGTAAGATAACTTTTCAAGTATTATTCATTTTTCTTGCATTTTACCTGGACGGTTTAATGAAATGGGCCTTTTTGAATAATATGAATCACGGAACGATGAATGTTTTACCGCAAATCATGGTGATGATGATCGTCATGTTGACTATGCGGATCGATGACCGTCGGCAGTTGATTCTTTACGGAGTTATTTTTGGCTTGATCTATGATTCTTACTATTACGGAATCATCGGTCTATATACCATTCTCTTGCCATTAATGATGGTGGGAATTGACTACTTTAAATTTTTATTAGTGAAAAATAATATTGGATATGAATTGTCAATTTACTTTTTATCATTGACATTTTTACAATCTGGTATTTATTTGTTAGAGAAACTTGTGCAACAGACAGATGCAAGTGTGTTTGATTTCATCACGTATACTTTAGGACCAACATTGCTTTGGAATATTGTGGTATTTTTTATCATTTACATTCCTTTGAACAGGTTGACTGAGTGGCTGGTGAAATATCGGAGGGATAGTAAATAATGAAAGATATCATTTTGAAGGGCGATAAGAACGGATTTTCGGTTTTTATCGATGACAGAGCTAATTACGTTAATGCATTTAGAAAGTTTAAAGAATTGATCGTGCAACAAAACGTAGAGTCGAACCCTCAAAATGATGACGTCATTTATTTCACCGTAAAAACTGGACGAAGACTTTTGACCGACAAGCAAAAGGATGGCATCAAAGAGTTCTTTGAAAGTTATCCAAATTTTGAACTAAAAGATATTCAAGCGGATGTTGAAGATAAGTCCAAAGTTGAAAAGATTCTTGATGACAATAAGATCAATATCGAATCAGGAATCGTTCGCAGTGGACAGAAATTGACTTATGATGGCGATTTGATTTTTCTAGGCTCGTTACATCGCGATGCACAGATCTGTACTAGTGGGTCAATTTACATTTTGGGTGAGGTCAATGGTATCGTCCAAGCCGGTTATCCTGACAACCCAAATGCTGCCATTTTTGGAAATCTCAAGAATGTCGATCAATTGCGAATTGCTGATGTAATTGAGATTGTGACGGATGAAAACCAAGATGATTTTCAAGCAGGTAAGTTTGCTTTTATAGACGATTTGCATTCGATCAGCGTAGAAGATTTGAGTAATTATAAAGATAGAATAAATGATTTTAGAAAAAGGACAGATTAGCAATGGGGATATCGATAGTTGTAACTTCTGGAAAAGGTGGGGTTGGTAAAACAACTACTACTGCAAATGTTAGTACCTTCTTAGCCAGCCTTGGTAAAAAGGTCTGTATGGTCGATTTGGACATTGGTTTGAGAAACCTTGATGCGGTAATGGGGCTAACTAACCGGATCGTTTACGATATCGTGGATGTAGCGCAACATCGAGTCGTTGTTTCACAAGCCTTGGTGCGTGATCCCCGTTTTGAAGATAATTTGTACTTATTAGCAGCTTCACAATTTGCAGACAAATACGTCTTGGACAAAGAATCAGTTGCAAGTATTGTTAATGAATTAAAGCAACGTTTCGATTTTGTGATGATTGATTGCCCGGCTGGTATTGAGTACGGCTTTCAAAATGCCGTCTCAATTGCTGATGGCGCATTAGTTGTTACTAATCCTGAGGTTGCCTCAGTCAGTGATGCTGATCGAGTTGTGGGAATTTTGGAAAACATGAACATGGTAATCACACCTCATTTGATTATTAACCGAATTCGTAAGAATATGATCAATGAGGGTACTTCGATGAAGATTGACGATATTGTCAACCATTTGGGAATTCCCCTATTAGGTGTTGTTATTGATGAAGACAAGGTTATTTCCGCTTCGAATTCAGGAAGAACAGTTGTTTTCGATGACGATAGCGATGCCGGTCACAGTTATCAAAATATTGCCCGACGGATGTTAGGTGAAAATATTCCTTTAGATTTGTCGGGACAGACAAAAAAAGTTGGATTTTGGAGCAGATTATTTGGAAGAAAATGACCGTTATGGTACACTTTTTCCGTAATTGAATAAGTCAACACAGGGGGAGCCTTCGGCTGAGAGTGAACGTTTAGTTCTGACCCTTTAAACCTGTTATGTTAATTCATGCGTAGGGATAGTGTTGTTCAAGCAAAATGCTCGAACTCTCTTGTGATGGCGAAAAATCAGAAGGGAGTTTTTTTTATGACTAATGTCGGTAAAAATAGCGAGTTGATCGTAATTACTGAAGGGGCCCTAATCGTGGCCTTGGCTTTGGCTTTATCATTCGTACCACATACGACCGGAGTTTCTGCGATCGAGTTCATGTACGGTTTGATACCAATGGCAATTTATGCTCTGCGCCGTGGCCTAAAAGCTGGATTAATGGCTGGACTTGTTTGGGGATTGTTAGATCTATTATTGTTTGGTTTAAATAACGGTGGCTTCTTGAATCTCTTTCAAGGAATTGTCGAATATCCAATCGCCTTTTGTGTCGTTGGTTTGATTGGAATGGGTAGTAAACAAGTTAAAAGTTCAATTGCTAATGGTCATTCTGCAATCGGTTGGATCTTACTTTATTCTGCAATTGGTTTCTTTGCTAAATATTTCTTCCATTTCTTAGCCGGTGGTATTTATTGGGGCTCTTATGCTCCTAAAGGAATGAACCCTTGGATCTATTCTCTAGTCATCAACGGTGGCAGTTTTATCGCGAACGTTATTATGATGACAGTGCTAGTAGTTGCTTTGAACCCTGTCTTCAAACGCTTGATTGCTATTGAAAATTAATTTTTAAACAGAAGTTATGAATCTTTCAGCTAGGCCGAACTCGGTCTAGCTGTTTTTAATTGAGGGAACACAAAAATAGAGTTGATGGCAAAGTGCCTATCAACTCTTTTTTATCTTTTTGTGTTTTTTAAATAAAACTCATCACAGATCCTAAAATTATACCGCCCAAGGTAACAATGATCATTAACCATACGACTACTTGTGTAATTTTAGTCAAAGTGCTTTTAGGTTTTTTATCGTCCAATGATTCCACCACCCAATTAATCTATAGTGAAATGTTACTTCACAAAGCCAAAATATGCAATATTTGTAAGCGAGTATTTCCAAATATGGAAAATACCCCCACCCCTAGAAAGGTATAATTAATAACGGTTTCAAGATTATCGATACGATTATCAAATATCGTGTGGTTAAAAGTGGGTAATTGTGGTAAATTAGGAGTGTTAAAGAATCGAGGTGAGCTGTCCATGTTCATGGGTGAATTTCATCACACACTTGACACAAAAGGGCGAATAATTGTCCCAGCCAAGTTCAGAAAATTGTTAGGTGAAAGTTTCATAATAACTCGTGGTATGGATGGCTGCCTATTTGGGTATCCGGTTGAAGAGTGGAACAAACTCGAAGCTCAATTGGATAAGCTACCTTTAACAAAGAAAGATGCGAGAGCATTTACACGTTTCTTCTATTCTGCTGCGGCAGAAGTGGAGTTTGACAAGCAAGGCCGTATTAATATTTCAACTTCGCTTGAAAAATTTGCCAATTTAGAGAAGAACTGTGTGATCGTCGGCGTTTCAGACCGAATTGAAATTTGGGATGAAGAACGTTGGAATAAATTTAGCCAAGAGGCTGAAGATAATTTTGAAGAAATATCGGAGAAAATGACGGACTTTGACTTCTAACGAATATAAACATAAGACAGTACTTTTAAAAGAAACAATTGATGAGGTCAATCCTCATGATAATGGCATTTATGTCGACGCAACTTTTGGGCGTGGTGGACACACTAAAGAGTTATTGAGTCGGGTGCATAATAGTCATCTTTATGTTTTTGATCGTGATGAAGCTGCTATTGAAGTCGGTGAAAGTATTCAAAATGATATCAAAATTATTGGCGATAATTCGTTAACTTTAATACGCGATAATTTTGAAAATATGCAAGAACGATTGAACGAACTAGGGATAGAGAAGGTCGATGGTATCGTCTATGATTTGGGAGTTTCTTCACCTCAATTTGATGATGCCGTGCGTGGTTTTAGTTATAAAAAAGAAGCTAGACTTGATATGAGGATGGACCAGCGACAAGATCTCGATGCTGAGAAAATTGTCAATGACTGGTCTTACAATGAGTTAGTAAGTATTTTCTATAAATATAGTGATGAAAAATTTGCTAAACAAATTGCTCGGGCCATCGAGAGAACTCGAGAAGATCATCGTATTACTTCAACCTTAGAGTTAGCTGACATTATTAAAAATGCCATTCCCGCAGCAGCTAGAAGAACTGGTGGGCACCCAGCAAAACGGGTTTTCCAAGCAATTCGAATTGCTGTTAATGATGAATTAGGATCTTTAGAAAGATCTCTACAACAGGCAATTGATTTGTTGGCACCAAAAGGCCGCATCAGCGTTATAACTTTTCAATCCAAAGAAGATCGTATCGTTAAACATATTTTTAAAGACAATTCCCATGTCGATATACCAAGAGGCTTACCTGTGATACCGGATGATTTGAAGCCGGCATTGAAACAGATAACTCGTAAACCAATATTACCGAATGAAGAAGAACTTTCTGAAAATAATCGGGCACACAGTGCCAAATTGCGTGTGGTTGAGAAGATATAATGGAGAATTAAGAATATGAGAGAAGAAAGTACAGCAAGAAATTTACAAGAATATCAAACAGAGGTCCAAGCAGAGCCTAAAGTTCAGGCGAGTCCAAGGACTAGTAGTGTTGCCTTGTCAAAATTTGAGGCCTTTTCATTAGTTGGTATTGGGTTAGTAGCTCTGGCTTTGATGGTCACTCTAGTGAGTATCAAAGTCTCAATGACTTCTTCTCAAAATACGTTGGATAGTCTAACGACACAAATTTCAAAAACAAATACAAGCAATGTTAATTTAAGACAAGAAATTTCCGGATTAACAAGTTTTGATCGTTTATCTTCTTTTGCTAAAGAACATAATTTGAAAATGGATGACAACAATGTAAGGAATATTTCAAAATGAGTAAGTTCAGGAAATTATTTAAAAATAAGGCTAGACGCAATCATTATGTTGTTGGGATATTTATTTTGATTGCGACTGCCTTTTCTTTTATCCTTTTTCTCCAAAGATTTGCTTATATCTCAACGAGTAAGCAATACGATGGGGTAAATTTGGTAGAAAAGACTAAATTAAAATACGAGCAAGTTAATAATGTCAATGCCAAACGTGGTGAGATTTTAGATACGAATGGCGATTTAATCGCTGGTGATTCAACAATTTATAATATTTATGCAATCCTTTCCCACAAGTCAAAAACTATAGATGGCAAAAAAGACTATGTTTCTGACAAAGAAAAAACTGCTCAAGAATTGAGCAAATATTTACCGCTTTCGAAGAAACAAATCATCAAATATTTGACACCACAGAATAAGAAACAATATCAAGTTGAATTTGGACAATCCGGTCGAGGTTTGTCAATCGAGATCAAGAAAAAAATTGCCGCAAAAAAAATACCGGGAATCCATTTTGAAGAGTTTCCTTCACGGGCATATCCTAATGGAGTTTTTGCAACTAATTTAGTTGGAATCACTAAATCGGATGCGACAAATAAAGATCAGAGCAATCTTAATGGCGTGATGGGTATTGAAAAGTATTTCAATAAATTACTAACGGGAGTCAATGGTAAAAAGATTACTAAAGTTGATAATAGCGGTAATGAATTGCCAAATTCACAAGTGATCGAGAAAAATTCGTCTGATGGTTCCGATGTTTATTTAACTTTGGACAGTCGTTTGCAGCAATATACTGAGATCTTGGCCCAAACGATTGATGAAAAATACGCTCCTAAAGATCTACAGATTTTAGTAATGAATGCCAAAACTGGAGAAATCAAGGCTGCTACACAGCGTCCAACGTTTAATCCAACGACCGGTAAGGGCTTGACTGACAGTTGGCGGGATACTTTGGTTGAAGATCAATTCGAACCTGGTTCAGTCATGAAGATATTGACTCTTTCTGCCTCAATTGATTCCGGCAATTACAATCCTAATCAATTGTATAAATCAGGAACTGTCGAGGTTGGCGGCCGTACGATTGGTGATTGGAATACAGCCGGTTGGGGATATATTCCTTTGTCACAAGCCTTTACCCGCTCTTCCAATGTCGGAATGGTCAAATTGGAACAGGAGATGGGCGCGAAAACTTGGATGGAGTATATGAAACGATTCCATATCGGTCAGAAAACGGGGATTGAATTACCTGGTGAAGTGGCAGGCAGTATTTCATATAGTCACGTCAGTGATCAAGCAATGACCTCATTTGGACAGAGTGTTAATGTCAACAGTATTCAAATGTTGCAGGCTTTTTCAGCGATTGCTAACGGCGGCAAGATGATTAAACCACAGATCATTCAAAAGGTAGTTGATCCGAACACTGGTAAAACGACTCAGAAGTATAAACGTGAAGTCGTTGGTCAACCGATCAAAGCTAGCACAGCTAAGCAAGTTCAAAAAGCTATGCGACAAGTAGTTACTAAAAATTATGGTACCGGAATTGTTTACAATGTTCCGGGTGTCAAAGTTGGTGTCAAGACCGGTACTGCTCAAATTGCCTCACCATCAGGTGGATATTTAACTGGTTCAAATAATTATATTTTTTCAGTTGCTGGGATGGTGCCATACAATAATCCCAAGTACATTGTTTATGTAACGATGAAACAACCACAAAAGATGACCGAAGCGCCAGAAAAGATTTTGTCGGAGATTTTCAATCCATTAGTTACACGATTAGTCAGTCAAGAAAATGCTGCCAGCAATACGACGGATGTCGGCAATCAATATGTCAGCATTCCAAGTTTCTTAGATAAATCGACTGACGATACTTTAAGTCAAATTAAAGATTTGAAATTACAGTCCGGAATAATCGGTACTGGTAATAAGATCGTGCAACAATTACCTGCCAGTGGTGAAAAAGTCATGCCTGGTCAAAGAATCGTTCTTTTGACTAATGGGGCTATGACCATGCCAGATCTCTCCGGTTGGTCGAAGAATGATGTTTTGAAGTTTGCTGAGATCACTGGGAAGCAAGTTACGACAAAAGGTGACGGATATGTTGTGAAACAGTCTATCAAGTCTGGTCATGTCATAAACGGGAGTGGTAAAATTATAGTTACATTGAAAAATAAATAATTAAGGGGATTTTCATGGAATTAAGTCATATTATTTTCGACATAGTCAGCTCATTTGCAATCGTTGCTTTTTTAATGCCGTTTCTGATCATCTATTTAGTTAGACACAAAGAGGGACAGACCATTCGTGAGGAAGGTCCAAAGTGGCATGAAAAAAAGTCCGGTACGCCAACGATGGGAGGACTTTTAGTTTTAATCGCTGTCTTGATCACTAACTTGTGGGTTGGTGCTTGGCAAGGACAGTTGACGCATTCATTGTTAATTACGACCTTTGTAATTGTTTTATACGGTTGCATTGGATTTATCGATGACTTCATTAAAGTTTTCAAAAAACGTAATTTAGGATTACGAGCTTATCAAAAAGCTCTCTTGCAAGTTATCGTTGGGATAATTTTCTTGTACGTCTATAACAACGATCAACTGCCAATGAACTTTACGATTCCTGGGTTAGTGTCAATTGATTCAGTAGTTATCTTTGCTTTATTCACTATCTTCTGGCTAGTTGGCTTTTCAAATGCTACCAACTTGACTGATGGCTTAGATGGTCTGCTCGGCGGACTCGGAGCAATTTCTTATGCAACATACGGGATTATGGCTTTAAATCAGAGCCGTTTCGATCTTGCTATCGTCTGTTTCTCAGTCGTAGGTGCTTTGTTAGCTTTTCTTGTTTACAATCACAAACCAGCTAAGATTTTCATGGGTGATGTGGGATCATTAGCTTTAGGAGCTGGCTTAGCAGCAATTTCCATTTTACTAGGACACTACTGGTCACTTTTATTGATTGGTCTAGTTTACGTCGTTGAAACTTTGAGTGTTATGTTGCAAGTCTTTTCTTTCAAAGTATTTCACCGTCGAATCTTCAAGATGACACCAATTCATCATCATTTTGAAATGATGGGCTGGTCTGAATGGAAGATCGACATCGTCTTTTGGACTGTAGGAATTATCTGTTCAGCAATTTATTTAATTTTATTCGCATAGGAAGTAATTAGAAGCAATGAAAACAGAGAGTAATTATTCAAACAAAAAAATCTTAGTTTTAGGTTTAGCCAAGAGTGGTTTTGCAGTTGCTAAGCTTTTGAAAAGTAAAGGTGCCAAAGTGACAGTCGTCGACTCCAATCCTTTGGACAACAATACCGAAGCTCAGGCTTTGATTGATGATGGTTTCAAAGTTATTACCGGTAGTAACGACGCTAATTTGATTGATGGATCATTTGATTATTTGGTCAAGAATCCAGGAATCTTCTATTCCAATGAATTAGTTCAACGCGCTGAAAGTCTTAAAATCCCCGTGATTACTGAACCTGAAATCGCTTATAGCTTTTCAGATGCCACGATGGTTGGTGTGACTGGTACTAATGGTAAGACTACCGTGACGACGTTAATTCAATTGATGTTGAAGCATTCGCCAAAGTTCAAGAATTCATACTATGCTGGTAATATCGGAATTCCTATTTCAGATGTTATTCAAAAAGCTACCAAAGATGACGTGGTCGTAACTGAACTCTCCAGTTTTCAATTAGAGGGAACGATTGCATTACATCCTCATGTCGCGGTTTTGAATAATATTTATTCCACTCATTTGGATTTTCACAAAAATAGAGCAAATTACATCAAAGCTAAGATGCATATTACTAAGAATCAAACTAAGGATGATTACTTCGTAGTTAATTACAATACCCAAGAATGGCGTGATTTAGCTAAGGAATCAAATGCCCAGATCTTACCATTTTCCGATAATCAAGTTTTAGATAACGGTGCCTATGTTAAAGATGATGTGCTTTATTGTAACGGTGAGGCCATCATGAAAGCTGACCAAATTCAAATCCCCGGTGAACACAATGTTCAAAATGCTCTCGCTGCTATAACGGTAGCCAAGTTGTTTGAAGTTAAGAATGAAGACATTATTGAAGTCTTGTCGTCCTTTAGAGGTGTTAAGCACCGAATTCAATACGTTGATACATTTGGCACCCACAAGTTCTATAACGATTCTAAGGCAACTAATGTCGAAGCTACAATTGTTGCTTTGACAGCCTTTAAGACTCCAATCACATTGATTGCAGGTGGCTTAGATCGTGGTAATGGTTTCGATGAATTGATTCCTGCTTTGAAAGGAAAGGTTCATAATTTGGTCGTTTATGGTCAAACAGCTGATAAAGTGATCGAATCAGCTCAAAAGGCTGACGTCAATAATATCGTTAAGGTTGATAATTTAACGCAAGCTGTCCCCGAAGCCTTCAAACAAAGTGACGAAGGGGATGTGATCTTATTATCGCCTGCGGCAGCCAGTTGGGACCAATTCCATACCTTTGAAGAACGTGGTGACCAATTCATTCAAGAGGTTGAAACATTAAAGGGAGAAATCAATAAATGACAAAAATGCGCATAATTGTATCTGGTGGTGGTACTGGAGGACATATTTATCCCGCAATGGCTCTAATCAAGCGTCTACAGCAAAGAGATTTGATTGAGGATGTTCTTTACGTGGGGACCGAGAAGGGCTTAGAGAGCAAAATAGTCAAGAATGCCGGGATAGCTTTTAAAACGATTGAAATTCAAGGTTTTAAACGTAAACTGACCTTGGAAAATGTCAAAACCGTCTCTTTATTTTTATCAAGCATTCATAAGTCCAAAAAAATCATTAAAGAATTTCAACCTGATATTGTTATCGGTACAGGTGGCTATGTATCGAGTGCAGTTGTTTATGCAGCTCATACGATGCATCTACCAACGGTCATTCATGAACAAAATACCATTGCTGGTGTCACAAATAAGTTTTTAGCTAACTTTGTTGACAAGATTGCGATTGCCTTTACCGAGGCAGCGGATCAATTTAAACAGAAGCAAAAGATCGTCTTTACTGGTAATCCCCGCGCACAAGAGGTTGTCGATATTGCTCCTAATGACCGTTTAAAAGAGTTCAACTTAGCGGCTGATAAACCAACGGTGATGATTTTTGGCGGATCACGGGGTGCAAAACCAATCAATGAGGCCACAATCAATAGTTTGGAACGTTTTACTAAAGCTGACTATCAAGTCTTGTTTGTTACAGGACGGGTACATTATGACAATGTTATTAAGTTAATAAATAAATCAGTCTTAGATAGTGAAAATATCTCGGTAATGCCATATATTGATAATATGCCAGAGATTTTACCAGACATTGAACTGATTGTCGGTCGTAGCGGTGCCACAAGTATCGCTGAGATCACTGCTTTAGGAATTCCAGCAATTTTTGTTCCTAGTCCTTATGTAACGCATGACCATCAAACTAAGAATGCTATGTCGGTTTCTAAGGTTGATGCGGCCGAGCTGATTCCCGAATCAGAACTCAACGCTGACACGCTATTTGAAGCGGTCAATAAGATCATGAGTGACGCAAGTCTGCGCCAAAAGATGTCAGAGAATTCGAAAAAAATCGGCGTTCCAGATGCCGCTGATCGTTTGATCAAGGTTTTGACGGGACTAGTAAACAAGTAATACGAGGATTAATAATATTGAAAAAAAGACTGAGATTAAATAAAAATGTCCTAATTTTTATTATCGTTTTCGTGATAGTTGTTATTGCATATTTTGGGTCGCCTTTGAGCAAGGTCAGAAATATTACCGTCAAAGGCGTCAATGACTTGGGTGCTCAACAAGTTATTGATGCGACCAAGATCAATGAAAATTCGGTTTTAATCGATGTCTTATTGCATCATCGTTCGATTGCACAACAGACAGAAAAGAAGTTGCCTTCTGTCAAGTCGGTCTCAATTAATACTAGAAATATGCGAGATTTGACTATTAAAGTGCAAGAGCACCAAACTTTAGGATTTATCAATAAGAATGGTGGCTATTATCGGATCATCAATGACGGACAAGTCATAAATCAAAAATTAGCTTCTCCAATTGGTAATTATCCGATCTATTCTGGCTTTCATCAAAAACGGCTTCAGCAGATGGCGAAAATCTATGCAAAATTACCAAGCAGCGTTCAAACTAACGTTTCTGAATTCTATAATTCACCAACTAAAATGAACCCATATCGGATCAAAATTGATATGAATGATGGTAATAAAGTTATCGCTGATATGAGGACTGTCAAGTCAAAATTGAAATATTATCCTGGCATAGCGTCACAAATGAAAAAAAAGGGCGTTATAGATTTAGAGATCGGTGCCTATTCTTATCCTTTTAAAGACAAGAAATAGGTTTAATATAATCATTTTTGTGTTAAAATTTTTTAGTGAATAGATTTTTCTAGGTAAGGGAGGTTCCCACAATTAATGGACAATTCTGAATTTTTTGTAGGTCTTGATATTGGCACAAATTCAATCAAGGTTGTGGTTGCTGAGGCGTCTGAGGAACGATTGAGTATCGTCGGCGTTGGTAGCGAACGATCTGAGGGTGTAAGTCGTGGCGTTATAGTGGATATCGATAAAGCGGCGAATGCGATTAGAAGAGCTGTCAAAAAGGCTGAAACACAAGCAAACATTTCCATCCGCGACGTAGTTGTTGGAATATCAGCAAATATGTTACAGATTGAGAAATGCCGAGGTATGATTGCGGTTGGATCTCAATCAAAAGAAATTAATGAAAATGATGTCAGACAAGTTATGTCGGCAGCGATGGTGCAAAACTTACCTAGTGAAAGAGAAGTTGTTTCTCTAATACCAAAGCAATTTTCAGTTGATGGGTTCAATAATATTCGGGACCCACGTGGAATGATCGGCGTGCGTTTGGAGATGTCTGGAATTCTCTATACGGCACCTAAAACGATCGTTCATAATACAAAGAAGGCCATCCAAAAGGCTGGCTTGAATATTATCCATAAGGTTATTTCTCCAATGGCATTGAGTCAAGTCGTCTTGAATGACGGTGAAAGTGATTTTGGTGCAGTGATTATTGATATGGGAGCTGGTCAAACGACCGCTTCCGTTGTTCATGACCATAACTTAAAGCTTTCAACAGTCGATTTCGAAGGTGGCGACTATGTAACTCATGATATCTCGGTCGTTTTGAATACTACGGTTGAGAACGCTAACCAGTTGAAGCTTTATTATGGAAATGCGGCACCTGATAAAGCGTCGCAAGATGAAAACATTTCTGTTGAAGTAGTGGGCAAAAATGAACCAACAATGGTTTCAGAAGAATATTTGTCTGAAATTATCGAAGCACGACTTAATCAAATTTTTACTAGATTACAAGCGCCACTTGAAGATGCTGGTGCATTGTCATTGCCAGGTGGGATTGTCCTAACTGGTGGTGTAGCTGCAACGCCAAATGTTGAAGATTTAGCTAAAAAAATCTTTGATGTTAAGGTAAGAAGCTATGTACCAACGCAAATGGGAATGCGTTATCCATCATATTCATTGGGGCTAGGTTTGGTTACCTACGCTTCAAGATTGAATGATATTGGAGTGATTGCTGATAATGTTGTGAACGGTGCAACGGTTGAAAATAGTGATTATCAACCACAAGCTCAAACCGTTTCTGAACAACCACAGCCTAAGCCTCAATCGAAACCAGTGAAAACTAAGGCTTCCAGAAAAGTTGAACAGCCTGCTCAAACAGCGGCTGCACAAGCTGATAATGGTAAAAAATCGTCGAAGTTCAAGGACTTTTGGAGCAGATTTTTTGATTAATAATAAATAATAAACGATTTATAGGAGGAACTCCTTAATGGAATATACTTTAGACTCTACGCAAAATAAGGGAGCGGTAATCAAAGTTATTGGTGTCGGCGGTGCCGGTGGCAATGCTGTCAATCGAATGGTAGAAGCAGGAATCAAAGGTGTGCAATTCATCGCTGCTAATACTGATGTACAAGCTCTAGAAAGTTCAAATGCTGAAACAAAGATCCAATTAGGACCTAAACTTACACGTGGATTAGGTGCCGGTTCAAACCCTGAAGTTGGACAAAAAGCAGCCCAAGAAAGTGAAGAAGCTATCAAAGAAGCTCTTGAAGGAGCAGATATGATCTTCGTTACAGCCGGAATGGGTGGTGGTACCGGAACAGGTGCTGCTCCTATCGTAGCTAATATTGCTAAAGAAAGCGGCGCTTTGACTGTCGGCGTTGTTACGAGACCATTTGCTTTTGAAGGTTCAAAACGTTCACGTTTTGCAGCTGATGGAATCACTGAACTGAAAAAGGATGTCGATACTTTAGTATTGATCTCAAACAGCAAACTTTTGGAAATTGTCGATAAGAAGACTCCTATGAACGAAGCCTTCAGTATTGCTGATGACGTTTTGCGTCAAGGTGTTCAAAGTATTTCTGACTTGATTACTTCACCTGGTTTTGTTAACTTGGATTTTGCTGATGTTAAGACCGTTATGTCTGATCAAGGTTCAGCTTTGATGGGTATCGGTCAAGCTAACGGTGAAAATAGAATTTCTGAAGCAACTAAGAAGGCTATCTCGTCACCATTGCTTGAAGTTTCAATCGATGGTGCCAAACAAGTCTTGCTTAACATTACTGGTGGCCCTGACTTGTCATTGTTTGAAGCTCAAGATGCAGCGCAAATTGTTTCCGAACAAGCTACCTCAGATGTTAATATTATCTTCGGTACTTCTATCGACGATACGCTAGGAGATCAAGTTAAGGTTACAGTTATTGCTACAGGTGTTGAAAGTGAAGATAAAAAGCGTGAAACAACTAGACGTCCTTTGAATAACCGTCAAGCAACTTTAAATAATGACCAAACCAAAGAGCCAGCTAGTGAAGAGAAAACAAGAGCTGCTCAACCTAAGCCATCAAACGATCCTTTAGCTGCTTGGGATATTAATCGCGATGCCTCTAAGTCAACTGATGTCTCTGGAGAAAAGGGCGATTTTGAAATCTTCCAAAAGCCAGAAACAATTGATTTGAACGGCGATGACGACGATTCTACACCTCCAATTTTTAAACGTCGTAATAATAAATAAAAGGAGACATATCTATGGCATTTGAAAAATTAGGCAGTTTTTTTGGTATTAATGACGATGAAGATTATTCAGAAAATGCAACTACTGATGTTAAAGCTGAACAATCTCAGTCAAACTATTCAAATAATGAAAAGGTAGTATCAATGAATACAGCAAGCGATAGAGTAAAGGCCAGTAGCAAGATTGCTATCTACCAACCTAGAGTCTATTCAGACGCCAAGGTGATTGCAAAACAATTGCTAAACAATAAGGCTGTAGTTGTTAATTTTAATAATGTCAATGATGAACAATCAAAGAGAATCGTCGACTTTTTAACAGGTACTATCTTTGCTTTGAATGGTGAAATAAAACGTGTTGGAGAAAAAATCTTTCTTTGCACTCCACCAAAGTTTGAAATCGATGGAAGTATACCGGATATAAATGAATAAAGTCGAGGAAAGATATGGATCGAATTTTTAGTGGATTTCCATTTATCGTTAGTTTAGCTTTCCAAGTGTATGAAATGATCATCTTGATATATTGCTTGATGTCTTTTATACCTTCCCTTTATAACTCGGGATTTGGAAGGTTCATCTCTGCGATGGTGGATCCATTCTTAAATCTAATCAGACGGGTCATACCAACAACATTAGGCCTGTTCGATTTTTCTCCAATAATTGCGATTATCTTAATTCAATTATTGCAGAAAGCGGTATTTTTAATAATATAATTATGGATGATAAAAAAACAATTATGGGTGGAGGATTTTTCCGTCCAGAAGAAAAAATGTTCATTGATAAGATAAGTGGCATTTTATTAAAGGCCCAAACAATGTACACTCCACAACTCACTGATTTTTTGAATCTCCGTGAACAGACTATCCTGAATAGCTTGATCAATAAGTATGATGATTTGTTCGTTCATTACTTTGGCGGCTATGAAGGTGCAGAAAGAGTCAGGGGTATAATTGCTCCTGACTATTTTGTCCCTAAAGATGCGGATTTTGAAATTGAGATGTTTGAGATTCGTTATCCAGAGAAATTTGCTAATTTGCATCATGGACAAATATTGGGCTCATTAACTGGATCAGGTGTCGAACGTGATCGTTTTGGAGACATTATTACCGATGGCGAAAATTGGCAATTTTTTGTGTTCAAGTCAATGAGCGATTTTATTGAAGAGCAAGTTAAAAAGATTGGTCCGTACAAGATTCATCTGATTGAAAAGCGTTTTGATGAATTATTGCTGCCCAAAGACGAATCAACCGATGAGAACATCTCCGTGCAATCATTACGTTTGGACACGATTATCGCTGATGTTTATGACCTCTCAAGACAGAGTGCCAAAGCGTTAGTTGATCACGGTAAAGTTCAAATAAATTGGGTCGTCAATAAAAATGCTAGCTCATTTATCACGATGACTGATACACTGAGTGTAAGAGGTTTTGGACGAATCAGGATCAATGATATCTTGGGACGGTCAAAGAACAACAAGTATATCCTCTCAGTTAATATAATTAAGAAATAGTAGGGGCGTGAAGTTATGGTATTATCACCAGTAGAAATACATGATAAAGAATTTGATAGTAAATTTCGAGGCTATGACCGCGACCAAGTAGATAGCTTTTTAAAACAGGCAGCCCAGGATTATAATTTGGCTCTTCAAAAAAATGCCGAGTTAGAAAAACAATTAAAAGAGACTTCTGATCAATTGAAGTACTTTACCGACATGAAAGATGCTTTAAATCAATCGATTTTAGTTGCTCAAGAAGCAGCAGAAAAGGTTAAGAGCGAATCGGAACAAGAGGCTCAGATTATTATCGAAGAGTCCCAAAAGAAAGCTCGCGATTTATTGAATCAATCGACGGAAAAATCAAATCAAATTTTGCAAGATGCCTCTGATCGGGCACGACAGGTAACAATTGAAACTGATAACTTGAAACGCAGTGTCAACTCTTTCCGTCAAGGTTTGCAAGGTATGTTGAAACAACAGCTTGATATGGTCGACAACGATGAGTGGTCGAAGCTTAATGACAGTACTTCTACTGACCAGTTGAAAAAACAAGTGGGCGATCAATCAGTCAACGCTGACCAGAATTATCAAGCCGATAATCAACAAGATTATGAAAATGACCAGAATTCGGTTTTCAATTCTCAGCAAATGAATTATAATAACAACATGCAGGATGATCAGCCTGATGAATCTTATACGATTAATCATCAACAAAATGAACCAACGTTCAATTTCAAAGATGATCAGCCTGATGATTCGGAGAAAAAATAAGAGAATAAGTGCTTTGCAGGAAACTTTTTCAGCGAGCTAGTGTTGGTGTGAGACTAGTAAAAGTGATGCTTAGTATATCAGCTCTTAAACAATTTATTTGATTTACCAATAGGTGGTATAGCGAGAACTCGTCCTAAATTGGATGGGTTCTTTTTATTTTTAGAAGGGGTGAAAGAATGAAAGTCAAAGATACTTTAAACTTGGGTAAAACTAAGTTCCCAATGCGAGGCAGTCTGCCAACTAAAGAAGCAGAATGGCAAAAAGCCTGGGAAGAAAATAAGCTTTATGAACAACGTCAAAAATTAAACGAAGGTAAGCCAACTTTTGAATTACTAGATGGACCTCCATTTGCCAATGGTGATATCCACATGGGACATGCTCTAAATAAAATCTCAAAGGATATTATCGTTCGTTACAAGTCAATGAATGGTTTCCGCGCACCTTATGTGCCTGGCTGGGATACTCACGGTTTGCCAATTGAACAACAACTAGCTAAAAAAGGCGTTAAACGTAAGGAAATGAGCTTGTCAGACTATCGTAAGTTATGTTACGAGTTTGCTCAAGGTGAAATCAAGAAACAAATGGCTGGTTTCAAGCGTCTCGGAATTTCTGCCGACTGGGATCACCCATACGTTACTTACCAACCAGAATTTGAAAAAGCTGAAATCGAAGTTTTTGGTGAAATGGTTGATAAAGGTTACATTTACCGTGGTAAAAAACCTGTTTACTGGTCTCCATCTTCTGAGTCTACTTTGGCTGAAGCTGAAGTGGAATATAAAGATATCAAGTCACCATCAATCTTTGTAGCTTTCAAAGTTCGTGATGGCAAAGGTGTCGTAGATCAAGATGCATCCTTTATTATTTGGACAACAACTCCATGGACGATTCCTTCAAACGAGGCTATCTGTGTCAATCCTAAGTTTATTTACGCCGAAGTTGAAGCCGATGGTAAGAAATATGTTGTCGCTCAAGAAAGATTACAATACGTTCAAGAACAATTAGGTTGGGAAAAAGTTGAAGTTCTAAAGACTATCCAGGGCCGTGACCTCGAAGGCTTAACAGCTACTCATCCGCTATATGATCGTGAATCACTCTTGATCCTTGGTAACCACGTTACTTTGGATGATGGTACTGGTTTAGTTCATACAGCTCCTGGATTTGGTGCTGATGACTTTGTTGTCGGTATGAAATATAAATTACCAATTTTCTCACCAATCGATGCTCAAGGTAGATTTACTGACGAAGTCCCTGAATATGAAGGTGTCTTCTATGATGATGCTAACAAGCTCATTAGTGAACGAATGAAGGAAAATGGTTCCTTGTTGAAGTTGAGTTTCTTCACTCACAGTTACCCACATGATTGGAGAACTAAGAAGCCAGTTATTTTCCGAGCAACTCCACAATGGTTTGCTTCAATTGATAAGTTTAGACAACAGATTCTTGATGAGATTGAAAAGATCGACTTTATGCCTGATTGGGGTAAAACTCGTCTCTATAATATGATCCGCGACCGTGGCGATTGGGTTATTTCTAGACAACGTGCTTGGGGTGTACCACTACCAATTTTCTATGCTGAAAATGGCGACCCAATCATGACTAAAGAAACAATCGATCATGTTGCTGACTTATTTGGTAAATATGGTTCCAATGTTTGGGCTGAACGTGATGCTAAGGACTTGCTCCCAGAAGGCTTCACTTATCCAGGTAGTCCCAATGGTAAATTTACTAAAGAAACTGATATTTTGGATGTTTGGTTCGACTCAGGGACAGTCCACTCAGGTGTAGCTAGAACTCGTGATAACTTAACTTTCCCAGCTGACTTAATTTTGGAAGGTTCTGACCAATATCGTGGTTGGTTCAACTCAATGTTAGTAACTTCAGTTGCTGCTTATGGAGTCGCTCCTTACAAAGCTATCTTGTCACAAGGCTTCACGCTTGATAAGAACGGCGTTAAGATGAGTAAATCATTGGGTAATGTTATTGCACCTAGCGATATCGAAAGACAATTTGGGGCCGAAATTATTCGTCTCTGGGTTGCTTCAGTTGATGCTAGTTCCGATGTTTCTGTTTCAGTTGATTCATTTAAGCAAGTATCTGAAACTTATCGTAAGATCAGAAATACGATCAGATTCATGTTGGCCAATACAACCGACTTTGACCCTAAGACTAATGCTGTCGCTTATGATGACCTTCGTCCAGAAGATAAGTACATCAAGGTTAAGTTGAATGACTTAGTTAAAGAAGTTTTGGCTGACTATGACAAGTACGACTTTGCTGATGTGGCTAAGTCAGTTGTTAGTTTCATCGTTAATGAAATGTCAACTTTCTACTTGGACTTCGCTAAAGACGTTGTTTATATTGATGCCGAAGATTCCCATGCTCGTCGTTCAATGCAAACTGTGATTTACGATGTTGCAGTTAAATTAGCTAAACTTTTGACACCAATCTTGCCACATACAATGGAACAAGTTTGGGAATACTTGAAAGAACCAGAAGATTTTGTTCAATTAGCCGAAATGCCTAAGGTTGAAGAAATCTCTGATCAAGCAGAAATTGAAAAAGATTGGACGATCTTCATGAACTTTAGAGACAATGTCTTGAAGTCACTTGAAGTTGCCCGTGCTGATAAATTGATTGGTAAGTCACTTGAAGCAAAAGTTACAGTTAAACCAAGTGCTGAATTGAAAGCCGTCTTGGACAAGATCGATAGTAACTTCGGTCAATTATTGATCGTTTCTCAATTTGAATTGACTGCTGATGAACTTGCTTCAGCCGATAAGTATGAATTAGCCGATGTTCTAGTTGAAAAAGCCGATGGCGATGTTTGTCAAAGATGTCGAATGATCAAGACTGATGTTGGCAGTGATCAACATTATCCAACATTCTGTGCTAGATGTGCTAAAATTGTTTCAGAAGAATATCCAGAGACAATGACAGCTGGTTTTGATGAATAGGATAGGTGACGCAATGTTTACCGGAAAAATTGTAAGATTTAATAATAATCGTGGCTTTGGTTTTATCAATAATGGTGAGGAAGATGTTTTCTTCTTCGCTGATTCGATTCTTAATCGAGATGACTATTATATTAAAGATGGGCTGGAAGTAACTTTTGAAATTGCTCCTGGCTATAAGGGACCACAAGCTGTTAATATTAATATCAAAGACGAAGAAAGCACAGATTAGTGCTTTCTTTTTCTTTGGTCCGGTTGTAGTTAATTCAATATCTGGTAAAATATCTCCATTGGCTCTATTAATTAATTTCCAATAAAATGAAGCAAGAAGGTTAAGTAATGGAAAAAGAAGATTCAAGATATTACGAAGAAGTCGTTGCTAAAAAGAGAATGTTTGGTGGCAAAATTTTTAACGTTGACGTGGAACAAGTTGTTTTACCAAACGGAATTCCAGATATTCGTGAAGTCGTTGAACACCACGGCGCAGTGGCAATTATTCCCTTTACCAAAGATGACAAGATGATCTTTGTTAGACAATGGCGGACACCACTTGAACAAGAAACTTTGGAAATACCTGCTGGGAAAATCGATCCTGATGAAGGCAGCGATTTAGAAGAAGTTGCGCTCCGGGAAATGGACGAAGAGTTAGGGATGACGACTGATAAGTTGGAAAAAGTTACCGCCTTTTTTGCTAGTCCCGGTTATTCAAACGAAAAGTTGACGGTCTTTAAGGCAACTGATCTAAAGAAAATCGAGTTTAAACGTCCTCTGGATCCGGATGAATTTTTGAATGTTGAGACTTTGACGCTTGATCAGGCCAAGGCACAAATTGAAGCAGGCGTTATCTGCGATTCCAAAACAATCTATGCGATTACTTATTGGGAACTATTGAAAGCAAAGGAAAGAAACAATGTTCTCTAAAATAAAAGATTTCTTTAATTCAAAGACCAAGTCATCAGCTGCAAAACAACCACAGACCGTTGTCCGAGCTGATCAAATTGAACAGCAACAACAACGGATCCGTGAACACGAACAACAGCGGGCTGAAAATGAGTACCAACAGCAACATCCCGAAGTTCAACTACAAGAAAATCTTGAAGAATTTGAAGTTAAGACCAATAAATTGAAGAAGAAATTGAATATTGCCATCATTACAGTATTCGGTTTAATTATTTTGGTGTTTTTAATATTATTTTATATTTAAGGAGTAAAGTATGAAAATTGGCGTAATTGTACCTATGGAAGAAGAAATTAAATTAATGAAAGAATCACTAACTGATGTGACAAAAGAATCAGTTGCCGGAGTCGATATCACGATTGGTACGTATAAGAACCATCAAGTTTATCTAGCTCAAAGTGGTATCGGTAAAGTGCAAGCTGGAATGACCACAACGATTATTAATGACCGTTATCAACCAGACTTTGTGATCAATAGTGGTTCCGCCGGTGGTATTGGTGAAGGACTTCAGATTGGTGATGTAGTTATTTCTGATAAATTGGCTTATCACGATGTCGATGCAACTGGCTTTGGCTATGCCGTGGGACAATTACCTCAACAAGAGCTTTATTTCAACGCTGATACTGATTATGTACAGGCAATTGCTGCCGCAGCTAAGCGCACTGGTTTGACGACAAAAGTAGGTTTGATCGTCACCGGAGACCAATTTGTTGACTCAAAAGAAAAAATTGCTACAATTAAAAAGTCGTTCCCAGATGCTTTAGCATCTGAAATGGAGGGCGCAGCTGTGGCTCAAGTCTGTGCTCAATTCAAGACACCATTCGTGGTAATTCGTTCAATGAGTGATGTTGGAGACGAAAATGCTAGTGTTAATTTTGACGAATTTGTTTTACAAGCCGGACGCAAATCAGTAACGATGTTACTGAACTTTTTAGACCAAGAATAGAGGGGATTTATTGTGGCATTTATTTATTTAGATAATGCTGCTACGACACCAATGGCTACACCTGTAGTCGATGTAATTCATGACCAAATGGCCAATAACTTTGGTAATGCTTCGGCAACCAATTATTTTGGTCGTCAAGCTCGTAAAGTTCTCGACGAAAGTCGTCATACGATTGCGCAAAGTCTCAATGCTAAAGACTCTGAAATTGTCTTTACTAGTGGCGGGACTGAAAGTGATAATACAGCGGTGATTGAAACAGCTTTATCTAGACAGCAACTAGGTAAACATATTATTACTACTGCCATCGAACATGAAGCAGTATTAAAACCAATGGCCTATTTGGAAACATTGGGTTTTGAAGTAACTTATTTGAAACCTAATGAAAGAGGCGAGGTTACGGTCGAACAAGTTCAAGCAGCCTTGCGTGATGATACGATTTTGGTATCAGTCATGTATGGCAATAACGAGGTTGGTTCTTTAAATCCCATCAAACAGATTGGGGAGTTGTTGAAAGACCATCAAGCCTTTTTCCATACTGATGCGGTTCAAGCTTATGGAATGGAAGATATTGATGTTAAAGCAGAACATATTGATTTATTATCAACGTCGGCTCACAAGATCAATGGACCTAAATTTATTGGCTTTCTTTATATCAATGGAGCGATTCATATTCCATCCTTTATCAAAGGTGGCGACCAAGAAACTAAACGTCGGGCCGGAACAGAAAATGTTCCCGCAATCGCTGGTTTTGCCAAAGCCGTCCAATTGATTACTCCCGCAGAAAAGAAAGCTCGTCAAGAACGTTATTTTGGATTTAAACAAACTATCCAAAAGATTTTACAATCAAAAAAGATTGACTTTGGGATCAATGGACCAAATGATCAACATGCGTTAAATCATGTCTTAAACTTATATTTGCCAGGAGTTGATCGTGGAGTCTTATTGACTCGATTAGATCTGGAAGGATTTGCAATTTCTGGTGGCTCAGCATGTACCGCTGGTAGTCTTGAACCATCACATGTTTTGGTAGCTATGTTTGGTGCAGACAGCCCTAAGATCAACGATTCTGTCCGAATTAGTTTCGGTAAAGATAACACAGAAGAAGAAGTTGTTAAATTTACTAATAAGCTAGTTGAAATCGTTTCAGACTTGACTAATTAGGCCTTTTTATTCAAACTTATAATTAAGTGGAAATTTCTTATAAGGGATGATAAAAATGACTAAATTACAAGCTCAAGTAACAGGGGATCAAGAAGTTTATCAATTGAACCCAGAAATAAAAAAATATTCGTTGTTAGATGCAGGTTTCATGGAATCAAACAAAGGTAGTTTTCGTTTGGTTCATCCAATCAATGGATCATCTCCATACGAAGCTCGTTATTATTTACGAGCTACTGTTGACAAAGATTTAAGCAGTTTAAAATTAGCAATTACAGATAAGTCTGGATTGCATAATATCAATATGTTCAAGATCAAGGACACTGAAGCAGAAGTAAGTGACTACCGATACTTAATGAACTTTTTGAAAGAAAAAAATGTATTAGTTAAATAAATGAGGTTTTCAAATGGATAATAAGAAGAAGCGTGTTGTAGTAGGTATGAGTGGTGGCGTTGACTCGTCAGTTAGTGCACTTCTTTTGAAACAACAAGGCTATGAGGTTATCGGAGTATTTATGAAGAATTGGGATGATTCTGATGACTCCGGTGTATGTACTGCCACTGAGGATTATGAGGATGTAGCAAAGGTTGCCAATAAGATTGGTATTCCTTACTATTCAGTCAACTTTGAAAAGGAGTATTGGGACCGCGTATTCGAATACTTCCTAGCAGAATATCGTAAAGGAAGAACTCCTAACCCTGATGTTATGTGTAACAAAGAGGTTAAGTTCAAGGCCTTTTTAGACTATGCTGACAAGTTGAATGCTGACTACATTGCTATGGGTCATTATGCCCAAACATTCCGTGATGATAACGGAGTAGTTCATCTTTTGCGTGGTGGCGATGCTAATAAGGATCAAACTTATTTCTTAAGTACAGTTCAACAGCATCAATTACAAAAGGCTTTGTTCCCAATCGGTGGTATGCAAAAGTCAGAAGTTCGTCGAATTGCTGAAGAGGCAGGTTTAGCAACTGCTAAGAAGAAGGATTCAACCGGTGTATGTTTCATTGGTGAGAGAAACTTCCGTCAGTTTTTAAGCGAGTTTTTGCCAGCCCAAGCCGGAACAATGATGACACCAGATGGTGTGGTTAAGGGTAAGCATGCTGGTTTGATGTACTACACGATCGGTCAAAGATCAGGGCTTGGAATCGGTGGCAATGGTAAGTCAAACGAGCCATGGTTCGTAGTTGGTAAGGATATGTCAAAGAACATTCTTTATGTTGACCAGGGCTATGACAACCCAGCATTATATGCCGATCATCTTGATGCTTCAGACTTGTCATTCATCACCGGCTTAGATTATGGTGATACATTCCATGCCACAGCTAAGTTTAGATATCGTCAACAAGATACAGGCGTGACAGTCCACGTCTTGGGTGATGGTAAGGTAAATGTCGAGTTTGATAATCCAGTTCGTGCTATCACACCGGGACAAGAAGTTGTCTTCTATGATGGCGAAGAGTGTCTAGGTGGCGCAACAATCGATGCCGCATACATGGCTGAAAAGAAGTTACAATATATCTAGAGAATTAGCATTGCCGTAATTTGGTATTGTCTAATTAATCGTTAAAAAAATAAAGACTAATTACAGCTCAAGTGAGAACACTTGGGGATGTGATTAGTCTTTTTCGTTAAGTCGATCGATAATTTTCCGAAAAGCTGAGGCAGAACTTGAAAAAACTTTCCAAAAAACTCATAATTATATTAACTAACTTTGTAAGGTGAGAAAAATGGAATTGTATTTTGTGAGACACGGGAAAACTGAATGGAACTTAGAAGGAAAATATCAAGGTGGACATGGCGATTCACCACTGTTGCCGGAAAGTTTGCATGATATCGGTCTTTTAGCTAAAAGGTTAGAGGATATTCCAATCGATAACATGTATTCCAGTCCTTTGCAGCGCGCTAAGACGACTGCTAAAACTTTGATTAAAGACTTGAATCGTCCAATTCCCTTAACAATTGTGCGTGATTTACGTGAATTTGATTTAGGAATCATGGAAGGTCGAAAGTTTTCCGAATTAGAAACCGAAATGCCTGAAGTCATCTATGCTTTTCGGCATCAACCACGGGACTATGACTATGGTTTGATTCGGGGAGAATCCTTTGAAAAAGTTGCTGATCGCACAACTCGTGCCGTCAAAAAAATCGTCGCTGCAAATAAAGCCGACAGCAATCTAGTGATTGTAAGTCATGGTGCTGCTTTAGTAACTATGATTCAGTCTCTTCTAGGAACCAAGATTGCCGACGTTCGGAAAAATGGCGGACTGTCCAATACCAGTTTGACTCACCTTCGGTATGAAAATGATGAATTTAGTTTAATTAAATGGAATGAAACAAGTTATTTGAACAAGAAGATGGAAAGTTCAGATACTATTTGAGGTAGTTATGAATAAGCAAGCAGAAGAGTTATTTAATCAAGGTGACAAAGAAGCGGCTATTAAATTGATCGTCGCTGATTTGAACAAGAATCCCAAACAATTGCCAGAAATTTTACAATTATCTACTTACTTAGTGCAAGCAGGAGATTTGGAACAAGCTGAAGAACTTTTAGCCCGTTCTTTGGAAATGTTCAAAGATAATCAAGATTTACTCTATAACCTTGGCAATGTTTATTACTTGGCCGATAAGTTCGATAAGGCTAATGAAATCTTTCAAAATTTGATCGATGATAATTATGCTTTCGAAGCTTATTTTATGATGGCAAAAACCTTGGATCAGCAAGGTCAAAAGCAAAAAGCAATCATGTATGCTTTGACCGCTGTAGAAAAGTCGCCGAAGGATCAACAAGCAAATGAATTACTAGCTGATTTATTGCTGGCTAACGGTAACTTTCAAGAGTCACTTAGATTTTATCAGGATGCTAATAAAATCAAGCCAGAAGCCAAATATTACTTCAATATGGCTCTGTGTGCCATGAATCTCGATCAAGATTACCAAGTCTTTCTGAAGAAATCGAGAGAATTAGATGAGAATTACTACTTGAAGAATGAAAAAAAGCTAGCTGATTTACAAAAATTTATCGAGCAAGGAGATAGCGATGACGGAAAGTAACGAAAAGCCTTATTTCTTAGGCACTGTCAAAGCCATCTTTTTTGAAAATCCCGATAACTTGTTCAAAATTTTTACGATCAAAGTTAAAAAGACCAATACTGATTGGGACGCTGGCGACATCGTAGTTACTGGTAGTTTTGGCGAAATCGTCGAGGAAGAAGAGTATCGTTTTGAAGGTGAGATCGTTGATCATCCGAAGTACGGTAAGCAATTCAAGGCTACTTCATACAAACGCAGTCGTCCCAGTGGCCGCAAAGAGTTAGTCAAGTTTTTCTCGAGTGATGAATTTCCTGGCATTGGTAAGAAAAAAGCTGAAAAGATTGTCGACGAATTAGGCGAGAATGCGATTGATAAAATCTTGCAAGATCCGCATGCGTTGGACTTCTTGAAACTTGGCGAAGAAAAAACACAGACGATCATCGAACAAATTTCCAGTAATCACCAAACAGAACAAGTTTTGTATCAGTTGAATAATTACGGCTTTGGACCAACTCTAAGTGCGCGTATTTATCAAAAGTACGGTGCGCAAACAATCGATAAATTAACAGAAGATCCTTATCAGTTAGTGATCGATGTTAAAGGTGTCGGTTTTAAGCGGGCGGATGAGTTAGCAAAAAGATTAGGAATCACAGGCGATGATCCCCGTCGAATCAAGGGTGCTTTGATTCAAATGGTCAGTCTTTTGATCAATGAAACAGGCGATACTTACGTTGATGGACAAGAATTGATCAAGCGAGTCAGTGGTGTTTTAAGAGCTGGTAGTGGGCCTGATTTACAGAATAAATTACTGGCAGGATTAAGAAACCTAGTTAAAGATGGTGTTTTAACGGTTGAAGATGGCAAGATTTATCAAAAGGACCTTGCTGATAGCGAGTGGTCGATTGCTCAATCCTTAAAGATGATCACGGACAGTTTTAAGGGTGTTCCTTGGCAACAAAAGGATTTAAAGAAGCAATTAGATAAAATTGAACGTAATTTCAAAGTTGAATATGATGACTCGCAACGACAAGCCATCGAACATTCTTTGAATTCGCCGATCTTTCTGTTGACAGGTGGACCCGGTACTGGGAAAACGACGATTATCAATGCGATAGTCTCAGCGTATGCAAAGTTAAATGACGTGACCTTAGATCCCAGTTCAGAGGATTTTGCCATAGCTTTAGCAGCACCAACTGGTCGGGCGGCGAAGCACATGGGAGAGGCTACTGGCCTACCAGCTAAAACGATTCATCGCTTGTTGGGACTGACTGGTACAGAGGATGATGAGTTCGCTGAACCGAGTTTGGATTGCAAACTGCTGATCATTGATGAGATGTCGATGGTCGACACACAATTGTTTAAGATTTTGATATCTGCAGTTCAACCGGGTACGCAAATAGTTTTAGTAGGTGATCGTGATCAGCTGCCATCAGTTGGCCCTGGTCAAGTTTTCGCTGACTTGATCAATAGTCAAGCTTTTCCAACGACTATTCTAAAGAATATTCACCGTCAAGATGAAGATTCCACAATCATTCAATTAGCTCATGATATTAATGAAGGTATTATCGTGGACGGAATTTTTCAAAATCGAGCTGACCGTAGTTTTATCAGTTGTACTAGCCGAGATGTTCCACATGTTTTATCACAGATCGTCGACAAATCGAGTGAACGCGGGTTTGATATTGCTGATGTGCAGGTATTAGCTCCTATGTATCGAGGAACGGCAGGGATCGATAACTTGAATGTTGTTATCCAAAACGTCGTTAATCCGATGAAGCCAAAGCGCAAGGAAGTTTCTGTCGGCAATACTAAGTATCGAATTAATGATAAAGTCGTCTATTTGGTTAATACGCCAGAAGATAACGTCTTTAATGGTGAAATTGGTAAAATTATTGGAATCATCCTGGCAAAGGAAAATACTGATCATGTCGATAAGTTAGTCATTGATTTTGATGGGAATGAAGTCACTTTGAATCGCAAAGATTGGATCAATATCACCTTGGCTTACTGTACCTCGATTCATAAATCGCAAGGTTCTGAGTTTGAAATGGTGATTTTACCCTTAGTGAACGAAGAATCGCGAATGTTGCGTCGTAATTTGTTGTATACAGCTGTAACTAGAGCTAAGCGGTTACTGATCATGGTTGGTGATCGAAGTGCTTTTGAACGCTCAATCAGAGATCAATCGAGTGAACGTCGAACAACTTTAAAAGAACGAATCTTTACAACTTTCAAAATCAATCAAAAAGCAGCTCCGGATGAAGCTGTTGAAGTTAGTGATGATAATCAAGAAACAGATTATCGGTTAACTTTAGATATGGTGATGAATAATGCTATCAATCCGATGATTGGGATGGATGGTATTACGCCAAATGATTTTCTTGATTCAGCGGCTAGTTAAATTTGTTAATTAAAGAAAAAGGATCCCGCTTCATGTTGATGAAGTGGAATCCTTTTTTTGATATGAATCAATTAGAAAAACTACATCTAATGATTGATGGGCAACCAGAATGGATGTTGATCAACTTGAAAATGAAAATCAAATTCACTAGGAGTTAATTCTTCGCCATCCATCTGACCAAACTGATCAGTGGCATTTTTTAAGGTAAATGAATCTCTTTCAATATGCCAGACATTTTTATCTTTTAGATGAGAGCCATTGGTCAGCAAGCGTGTAAATAAATTAATAAAAGTTAAACCAGTAATTTTTTTGACAACGACCAAGTTTAGATGGTGGTTGAAGGGATTAGCCGTGGGATCAATCGCGAAACCACCACCAAAATAAGGATGATTGGTAGCAACCACGATATAAGCCGAATTAAAGTGCTTGGCTTGATGATCATAATCGACGTCCAACCCAAAAGCTGGTTGTAATTTAATTACTTTCAACAGATTAGTGAAATAAGAAAATGTTCCCAAGTGTAATTTGTTCAACAATTCCTTACGAGTCGAATGATTGGTGTAATACACCGTACTGGCATCGAACCCAATACCGATATTATTAATAAAGTAATGGGAAAAGTGGGGCCCGACAGCTTTACCGATATCGATAGTTTGAGGTGTCTTCATTGATAAAATAGCTTGCATTAAGATGACAGGGTTCTGATTCTTCAATTTGATACCACGGCAGAAATCATTGCCAGAGCCACCGGGAATATAACCCAGCGGCGTGTTTGGATAAGCCGAAGTTTTCACGCCGTTAACGGATTGATTTAAAGTGCCATCGCCTCCGATGACAACGATTTTAGTGTTGTCTTGATGCTGATTTGCCAACATGTTAGCAATTCTAACTCCGTCGCCATCTTTTTTAGTCAAGTGAATTTCGTATTCGAGTTGAATGCTATCAAGAAAGTTAGTTACTTTTTTGCAAGCACTCTTGGCATGACCATTTCCGGCAAGTTGGTTGAGAATAATTTCAATTTTATTTGTATCCCTCATTTTTATACCCTTTAAATAAAAAAAGTAGATCAAAATGATCTACTTAGATTGAAGTTCCTATTAACATTGGTAAGATTACTGGATTTCTAGCAGTACGTTTGTATAAGAAGTCTTGTAATCCCTCAATAATAATACGTTTTAAAGCAGCCTCAGTAACTTTTTCATCTTCATTCTCAAAGGCATTCTTGATCAAATGGAAGACACGCTTTTGTGCTTGATTGATCAATTCACCAGATTCACGCATATAGACGAAACCACGTGAAAGAATATCTGGTCCAGCAAGAACGATATGTTTTTGATAGTCAATTGTTGCCACGACTACAACCATTCCTTCTTCTGAAAGAACTTGACGGTCATGGATCACAACATTTCCAATATCACCGACACCTTTACCGTCGACATAAACATCGCCAGCAGGGAAGTGTCCAGCAACACGGGCAGTATCTTTAGTTAGAGCTAAGACATCACCGTTTTCCAATAAGAAAGAGTGATCTTGTGGTACATCACATAATTCAGCCAATTCAGTGTGAATCTTCAACATCCGATACTCACCGTGAATAGGCATGAAGAACTTAGGCTTCATTAAACGAAGCATTAATTCTTGTTCCTCTTGGCCACCGTGACCAGAGGCATGGATATTGTTGACTTTACCATGGATGACTTCAGCACCAGCTTCAGAAAGTTGGTTGATCAAATGGTTAACACTGATCGTATTACCAGGAATTGGGTTACTTGAGAAAATAACGGTATCTCCTGGTTGAATTGTAATCTGTCTGTGAGTTCCATTTGCGATACGACTCAAGGCAGCCAATGGTTCACCTTGAGAACCGGTACAGAGGATCAAGGTTTCACTGGCAGGTGTTTGATTCAATGCGTGCGGATCGATCAGCATGTTGTCAGGGATATTCAAATATCCTAATTCACGACCATTTTCAATCGCTTGTTCCATACTGCGACCGAAGACAGCAATCTTTCGACCTTGTTGTAAAGCAGCGTCAACCGCTTGGGAAATACGATAAATATTTGAAGCAAAGGTAGCGAAGATAATTCGTCCTTGAATAGTTTCAAATATTTGATGAATCGTTAGACCAACTGAACGCTCAGACTTAGAGAAAGTAGGTATTTCAGCGTTAGTACTATCAGATAGTAAACATAGAACACCTTTAGCTCCTAAGGCAGCCATCTTCTGTAAGTTAGGTGAAGGTAGTCCAGCTACAGGTGTTAAGTCAAACTTAAAATCACCAGTTTCAACGATAATACCTTGTGGCGTATGAACGGCAATTCCTAAAGTATCAGGAATTGAGTGAGTTGTTCTAAAGAATGAAACGCTTGTCTTAGGGAATTTGATGACATCATCTTCGTGTAAGACGTGCATTTCTGTGGTACGTAGTAAACCGTGTTCCTCCAATTTACCCTTAATCAATGCACATGCTAGTGGACCGGCATAAATAGGAATATTGGGAAGCTTTTGGAGAAGGAAAGGAATACCACCAATATGGTCTTCGTGACCATGAGTAATGAATAGACCTTTGATCTTGTCCTTGTTTTCTACTAAGTAACTGTAGTCTGAAATGACATAGTCAATTCCAAGGAGTTCGTCTTCAGGAAACTTGATTCCGGCATCAATCACGATCAATTCGTCTTGATATTGAACTCCATACATATTTTTACCAATTTCGCCAAGGCCCCCGATGGCAAAAACGGCAACTTCGTTATTTTTAACTTTAAACGACATTAACTAAAACTCCGTCAATTTAAAATCAGGGCTCTTCTTTTCGTACTCAAGGTGTTTTTCATCGAGTTCCTGAATAAATTCAATTTCGTAGTCAGTATTTTTTTCAACGGCTGCACGTACTTCAATGCTTGAAGCGGCATCCATATAAAGTGAATGTGTAAATTCACGACGGGGGTTATCTAGTTCACTTGTTTGATATAAAACTTTATAAATCAATATTTGTTTCTCCTTTAGTTGAATTAAATGAAACAGGTCAGTTTCATTTGACTTTTTTTCCAGTCCATTTGTGCAGTAATCAATAGATAGCACAATTCTACCATATATAAGAAAGTAAGTATACTTACACCAGACTAAGAAATTACGATCGTACTTGGGTCAAGATCAAATGGAGCAGTCTTGTTGATCTTGTCGTAGTACAAGTGACCGTTTAAATGATCGATTTCGTGTTGGCAAACGATAGCAGGGTAATCTCTGACACGTAGAGTTTGTTGATTGCCATCGAAGTCATCGTACTTGATCGTAACGCGATCAGCCCGTGGAACAAAGCCTTGAACGTCGTTATCGACTGATAGACAACCTTCACCCTCAGAGAGAGCAGCTTTTTGAACCGAGTTTCTCACGATAACTGGGTTGATCAAAGTGATCTTTAATAGGGGCTTGTCGGGATCATCGTCGTTTGGTACCAATACCGCAGCCATCATTTTTGAAACGCCCACTTGAGGAGCGGCTAAACCAACGCCAGCTCTTAGTTGATGCTTTTCGGCGTATTCTTCATCTTGACTCTTGATAAGATATTCCATCATGTTTGCAGCTAGTTTTTTGTCGTCATCACTTAGTGGAAATTCAACCTTAGCTGCAACTTTTCTTAAAACTGGATCGCCATCACGGACGATATCTTTCATAAAATACATATTTTCCTCCAAATGTTTAATAGTACAAAATTTACCTTAGTAATATTATTATAGATTAATTTTCATCAAAAATAGAAATATTTGAAAAAAAAGTTAGATAAGTTTCATTGAAAACTATCTAGCTTTTTTTAGCAACCATTTCTGAGTGCTAATTTTGTGATAATGAAAAGTAAAATGCTAAACTATTATTGTATATGTTACCGATTACAGGGTCACATAAAAAATACTGGAGGTTTGAGAAATGAAGTTAATTGATTACGGTGTCAGACATGATGAGAAGAAGTATATTCAGGAATGGTCTCAAGCAAATGGGATCGAAGTAAAGATCGTCACAGATCTGTTAACTCCTGAAACTGTCAAAATGGCTGAAGGTTATGA
The DNA here is from genome assembly GCF_054881455.1 of Companilactobacillus sp. FL22-3. NCBI lineage: Bacteria > Bacillati > Bacillota > Bacilli > Lactobacillales > Lactobacillaceae > Companilactobacillus > Companilactobacillus sp. FL22-3. The sequence continues at coordinate 102,826 of NZ_JBTYYZ010000004.1, forward strand.
TGGGGTCGTTGCATATCAACAACTTCCTTATGATGAAAAAGTTTTCGATCAAATGAATGAGTATGGGATTCACGTAATTTCGTTGAGAAACGTCGGGGTGGACAATGTTCCAGTTGAGGCCTTGAAACGAAACCAGATTCGTTTAACCAACGTACCAAGCTATTCTCCAGAAGCTATCGCTGAATATTCAGTGATTGGCTTGATGGCTCTATTGCGGAACATGAAACACATGATCCGTAAAGTTGACCAAAATGACTTCCGTTGGGCTCCTGATATTGGACGTGAATTGAACCAATTGACTGTGGGAGTTGCTGGAACGGGTCGTATTGGTCGCGCTGCTATAAAAATTTATCAAGGTTTTGGCGCTAAAGTTATTGCTTATGATAAGTTTCACAACCCTGAGATCGAAAAAGAAGGTCTCTATGTTGATGATCTCGACACTTTACTTAAAGAAAGCGACGTTGTAACTTTACACATTCCAAGTTTAGGTAAAGGCAATACTTTGATCAACAGCAAGACCATTTCCGAAATGAAAGACGACGCTATCGTAATCAATACTGCCAGAGGCGATTTAGTAAATACGAGTGATCTTTACGATGCCGTTGCGGGTGGAAAACTTTATGGTGCTGTGCTCGATGTTTATGAAAATGAAGTCGGTATTTTTAATTCTGATTTAAGCGATCAAGGCTTGACAGATGAACTTTTAGAAAAAGTGATCAAGAGCCCAAGATTCATTTTGACACCTCACATTGCTTTCTATACAACCAAGGCTGTCAAGAATATGGCCACTGTTTCACTCAATTCGATGGTCGAAGAATTAAACACTGGTACATCAAAAAATGAGGTTGATTTCAGCAAATAGTTAGATATTTCACAATGTTAATGAAATTTTTTTTCGTGAAAGAAAGCCTAAACCCCTTGTTTTTTAGGGGATCAATGGTAGACTAAAATTATATGAAAGCCCTTACAGTATTCACAAGGGATGAGTTTTTTGAAAGGACTGTGGAGAATGGCAAATAAACCTATTGTTGATTTTGAATCAATTAAAAATAATTTAGCAGATAATCCAAAGCCTATTCAGGTTTTGAATGAAAATGCTGAAATAACTAATCAAGAAATTTTTGATACTTTTTCTGATGACGACTTAGTTGAATTTATGAAAAAGATGGTTTGGGAACGTGCATTGCACGAACAAACTATGAACTTCTCTCGTCAAGGACGGATGGGATTTTACGCACCTACTGAAGGTGAGGAAGCATCTGAAATGGGGACTGTCTTAGCAATGAAAAAGCAAGACTATCTGCTTCCTGCCTATCGTGATGTTCCACAATTGATTCAACACGGTGCAACCGTGACTGAAGCTTATCTTTGGTCAAGAGGACACGTTGTTGGTAATAAGTTCAAGGCTCGTTCAATGATGCCACAAATCATTATCGGTGCTGCTTATGTTGAAGCTGCTGGTGTTGGTTTAGGTATCAAGAAGAATAAAGAAGAAGATACGATTGCATTCACTTATACCGGTGATGGTGGTACTTCTCAAGGTGATAGTTATGAAGGGATGAACTTTGCCGGAGCATATCAAGCACCTGTCTTATTTATCGTGCAAAATAATGGCTTCGCTATTTCAACTCCTCGTGTAAAGCAAACAGCTGCTCCAACCTTGGCTCAAAAAGCTGTTGCAGCGGGTATTCCTAGTGTTCAAGTAGACGGTATGGATATCTTGGCTTGCTATGCAGTTGCTAAGGCTGCTCGTGATTACATGGTTGCTGGAAATGGACCTGTCTTGATTGAAACTTTGACATATCGTTTCGGTGCCCACTCAAGTGCTGGTGATGATCCTAAACGTTACAGAACTAAGGAACAAGAACAACCTTGGTTCGATAAAGATCCATTGATTCGTTTGAGAAAGATCTTGGAAGACAAGGGACTTTGGTCAGAAGATCAAGAAGACAAATTAGTTGAAGAGTACAAAGCAAGCTTCAAGGAAGCTATCAAGGAAGCAGATGATGTTCCAGCTGATAAAGTTTCCGATATGTTGAAACGTACATTTGAAATTCCAACTCCAGAAATGAAACAAGAAATTGAAAAATTCGAAGCAAAGGAGTCGAAGTAAAAATGGCTAAGAAAACTTATATTCAAGCAATTACAGACGCCTTAGACATTGTTCTTGAAGACGATCCAAAAACATTGATCTTCGGTGAAGATGTTGGTAAAAATGGTGGTGTTTTCAGAACTACTCAAGGACTTCAAGAGAAATATGGTGAAGACCGAGTTTTCGATACTCCACTTGCTGAATCAGGAATTTTAGGATTGGCAACTGGTCTTGGTTTGACTGGCTGGCGTCCACTACCAGAAATCCAATTCATGGGCTTTTCATTCGAAGCTGTTGATCAAATTGCTGGTCAATTGGCAAGAATGCGTTTTAGATTCGATGGTTTAAAGAATGCTCCGGTAACTATCAGAACTCCATATGGTGGTGGTACTCACACTGCTGAAATGCACGCTGATAACCTCGAGAACTTCTTCACTGGAATCCCAGGACTACGTGTCGTAATGCCAAGTAATCCTTACGATGCTAAAGGTTTGTTGATCTCATCAGTTGAAAATAATGACCCTGTATTGTTCATGGAAAACTTGAAGTTGTATCGTTCAATGAAAGACGATATTCCTGATGGTAAATATACTGTACCTTTGGATAAGGCCAATGTGGCTCGTGAAGGTAATGATATTACAATCGTCGCTTATGGAGCCGAAGTAAGTGAAGCTCTTAAAGTTGCCGATACATTGGCAGAAAAGAATATTTCCGCTGAAGTTATTGACTTGAGAACAGTTTCACCTATTGACACTGAAACAATTTTCAAATCAATTGAAAAGACTCACAAAGTAGTAATCGTTCAAGAAGCACAAAAGATGGCCGGTGTTGGTGCTCAAGTTGCATCAGCAATCGCCGAAGATGCTATCCTTTCACTCGATGCACCTATTGGTAGAGTCGCTGCTCCAAACAGTGTCTATCCATTTGCTCTTGGTGAAGACATTTGGATTCCACGTGCTAAAGAAATTGAAGAAAAAGTAAACGAAATTCTCAACTACTAATAATCGAAGGAAGGGAAAAGAACTATGGCATACAAATTTAAATTACCAGAACTTGGTGAAGGTATGGCTGAAGGTGAAATCGCCAGCTGGCTTGTAAAAGAAGGAGACACCGTTAAAGAAGATGACTCTTTAGTTGAAATTCAAAATGATAAGTCAGTCGAAGAATTACCATCACCTGTTTCTGGTACTGTTAAACAAATTGTTGCTCAAGAAGGGGACACAGTAGAGATCGGTGATACTTTGATCGTGATCGACGATGGTTCTCCAGATTCTGGCGACGATGAAGCACCTGCACCAAAAGCTGATGAAAAGAAAGAAGCCGCTCCGGCAAACAATGCAGCTCCTGCACAAACTGCCTCAGCACAACCTGCTGCAGCTCCAACAGGTTCTGCGAATGCTAATTATTTAGCAATGCCATCTGTTCGTCAGTATGCACGTGATCAAGGTGTTGATCTTTCAACAGTAACTCCTAGTGGTAAACATGGTCAAATTACCAAGAGTGATATTGATGCATACAAGAGTGGCAATCCAGCTGCTGCAGCACAACCTGCTGCTTCGACTGCTGCAACTCCAACAGCTGCTGCTCCTGCACAACCAATCACGCCATACAAGTCAGCTACACCTGAACTTGAAACTCGTGAAAAGATGTCACTAACTAGAAAAGCTATTGCTAAAGCAATGTTAACTAGCAAGCACACTGCTCCACACGTTACAAGTTTTGATGACGTTGAAGTTTCTGCTTTGATGGCTAACCGTAAGAAATATAAGGCAATTGCTGCTGACAAAGGTATTCATTTGACATTCTTGCCATACATCGTGAAAGCTCTTGTAGCCGTAATGAAGGAATATCCAGAATTGAATGCTTCAATCGACGATTCAACTGAAGAAATCGTCTACAAGCACTATTACAATGTCGGAATTGCTACAAATACTGAACACGGACTTTACGTACCAAACGTTAAGAATGTTGATTCTAAAGGTATGTTTGAAATTGCTAAAGAAATCACTGAAAACTCACAAGCTGCCTATGACAACAAGTTGAGTATGGATAAGATGTCCGGTGGTTCAATCACAATCAGTAATGTCGGTTCAATCGGCGGCGGCTGGTTCACACCAGTTATCAATTATCCTGAAGTTGCAATTCTTGGTGTTGGTAAGATTGCCAAGGAACCTTATGTTGATGAAGATGGCAATATTCAAGTAGGAAATATGTTGAAGCTATCATTGAGTTATGACCACAGATTGATCGATGGTGCCTTAGCCCAAAATGCTTTGAACCTCTTGAAGAAGTTATTGCATGATCCAGATATGCTATTAATGGAGGGCTAGTTTAAAATGGCAGAAAACGTAATAGAAAAAGATACCGTTATTATTGGTTCAGGCCCTGGTGGCTATGTTGCCGCAATCAGAGCTTCTGAATTAGGACAAGATGTTACCGTAATTGAAAAATCTGATACAGTTGGGGGAGTTTGTTTAAACGTTGGTTGTGTGCCTTCAAAGGCTTTGATCACAGCTGGACACAGACTTCAACAAGCTAAAGATTCTTCGACTTATGGAATTACTACAAGTGATGCCACAATTGACTTTACTAAGACACAAGCTTGGAAAGATGAAAAAGTTGTAGCCAGAATGACTGGCGGTGTACAGATGCTGTTGAAGAAACATCACGTTGAATTGATCAATGGTGAAGCATATTTAGACAGTGATACACAATTGCGGGTCATGCCAAGTGGTCCTAGACAATTTATGGACAATGGCGGTGGCCAAACAATCAAGTTTAAGAATTTAATTTTAGCAACTGGTAGTCGTCCAATTGAAATTAGAGGTTTCAAGTTTGATGACCGTGTGATCGATTCAACTGGTGGTTTAAACTTGAAAGAAGTTCCTAAGGAATTCATCATCATTGGTGGTGGCTATGTCGGAACAGAATTAGCCGGTGCATATGCTAACCTTGGTTCACACGTAACCATTCTTGAAGGTTCTCCAAATATCATTCCTAACTTTGAAAAAGACATGGTTTCAATTGTGAAAAAGAACCTTGAAAAGAAAGGTGTCACAATTATTACCAATGCCATGGCTAAGAAGAGTGAAAATAAAGGCGATAGTGTTGAAGTAACTTATGAAGTCGATGGTCAACCAACAACATTAACGGCAGACTATTGCATGGTTACTGTCGGACGTCGTCCAAATACTGACAATTTTGGCTTGGAAATGACAAATGTTAAGACAACCGACCGTGGTTTAGTTGAAGTCGATCAACAAGGTAAAACATCCGTCGATCATATCTACGCAATCGGTGATATTACTCCGGGACCAGCTTTGGCTCACAAGGCTTTCTTTGAAGCTAAGACAGTTGCTGGGGCAATTTCAGGTAAGAACACTGCCAATGACTATATTGGTGTTCCAGCCGTTTGTTTCACCGATCCTGAGTTAGCTAGTGTGGGATTGACTGAACAAGATGCTAAAGATAAGAACATTGAGGTCAAAGTGGCTAAGTTCCCATTTGCAGGGAATGCCCGTGCTGTTTCACTAGATGCCGCTGAAGGATTTGTTAAATTAATTGCTGAAAAAGATACTGGTACTTTGTTAGGTGGTCAAATCGTTGGTCCTGGTGCTAGTGATTTGATCTCTGAATTGAGTGTAGCTGTTAACTGTCAATTGAATGCGGAAGATATTGCTCTAACAATTCATCCACATCCAACACTGGGTGAACCAATTCAAGAAGCTGCCGATATTTTGATCGGTTACCCTACTCATATTTAGCACGACTTTTATTTAGAAACCGTAATATGTTTATTTCGTATACTAAATGAATTTTAAGAGGAAAAAAGCGATGCAATTGCACCGCTTTTTTTGTATAGTAGAGTAAAAGCCAAGGGAGATTGCCTTATGCAAGAGAATTATAGTTATCCGCTCGATGCTGCCTGGAGTCAAAGTGATATTGTTACGGTGATTGCATTGTATAATGCGGTTGAGAAAGCCTATGAAGGTGGTATTAAGCGCGATGAGTTTTTGCAAAAGTATCGAGCTTTTCAACAAGTGGTTCCGATGAAGATGGAACAAAAACGTTTAGACAAGGAGTTTGAACTGGAATCGGGTTATTCGATCTATCAAGTCTTCAAACGCTGTCAGCAAGCTAAGGCTAGCGAGAAAGTCAGGATTTCAAATGGAAATAAAAAGTAGAGAAATCGATAAATTTTTAGTTGAACTGCTTAATCAAGTCGGTGCTAATTTACGTGAGGACTCAGTCAAAAAAATGTCTGTGGACACGAAGAAGAATCGCAACGACTTAGTAACAAATTTCGATAAAAAAACCGAACGATTTATCAATGATGCAATCAAAAAGGCCTATCCACAAGCAACAATCGTTAGTGAAGAAGGCTATGGCGATTTAGTTAAGGACATGTCAGGTTTGGTCTTTTTTGTCGATCCAATCGATGGAACGATGAATTTTGTTAAACGTGGCGATAATTTTGCATCAATGATTGGCGTTTACATTGACGGTGAACCGTTAATTGGTGCTATTATAGATGTCATGGATAATGAAATTTATCACGGCGGCAAAGAAATTGGTTTATTTATCAATGATCAAAGAATTGAAGAACCAAAGAATCTGCCCCTGATAGAAGGGCTAGTTGACGTATCCGCTCCAATGGCTTTGAGCAATCGATTTTCGGTGCAAGATGTCATTAAGAAGAGTAGCGGTTTTCGAGTTTATGGGAGTGCTGGAATTATTTTTGGCCATCTTTTGACTGGAAAAGAGGTCATGTATATGTCATACTTAGCTCCTTGGGATTTAGCCGCTGGACGCGTTATGTGTGAGGCTGCAGGGATGAGCGTTGTTAGTATTGACGGTGCCCCAATAAATATGTTAGAATCACAAGTCGTAATAGTTGGTACTCAGAAAGTTGTTTCTGAAGCGCTAAAGACACTTAAAACGCGTTAGTGAACTGTGACAATCATTCACAGTTTTTTTATTGCTAGTAATTTAAACACGTATTTACGGAAGGAAGAACTAACTTGACTAAGAGAAGAGAAGATATTAGAAATATTGCGATTATCGCTCACGTTGACCACGGTAAGACTACATTAGTTAACGAAATGCTAAAACAATCAGATACATTGGGTTCACATTATGAAATTCAAGATCGTGCCCTTGATTCAAATGCTATTGAAAGAGAACGTGGTATCACAATCCTTTCTAAGAATACAGCTGTTGATTACGATGGCAAGAAGATCAATATTTTGGATACACCAGGACACGCGGACTTCGGTGGTGAAGTTGAACGTATCATGAAGATGGTTGATGGTGTATTGTTGGTTGTTGATGCCTATGAAGGTACAATGCCACAAACACGTTTTGTTTTGAAGAAAGCTTTGGAACAACACTTAACACCTATCGTTGTTATCAATAAGATCGACCGTCCAGGTGCTCGTCCAGAAGAAGTTGTGGATGAAGTTCTTGAATTGTTCATTGAATTAGGTGCCGACGACTCACAACTTGATTTCCCAGTTGTTTATGCTTCAGCTATCAACGGAACATCAAGTTACTCATCAGATCCTGCTGATCAAGAACACACAATGAACCCAATTTTCGATACAATTTTGAAGACTATCCCAGCACCAGTTGATAATTCTGACGAACCATTACAATTCCAAGTTGCTTTGCTTGATTATAATGATTACGTTGGTCGTATCGGTATCGGTCGTGTGTTCCGTGGTAAGATCGCAGTTGGTGATAATGTTACCGTTATGAAACTTGACGGTTCGACTAAGAACTTCCGGGTAACTAAGTTATTTGGTTTCTTAGGTTTGAATCGAGTTGAAATCAACGAAGCTAAAGCTGGAGACTTGATTGCAGTTTCTGGTATGGAAGATATCTATGTTGGTGAAACTGTTACACCAGTCGATCATCAAGAAGCACTTCCATTGCTACGTATTGATGAACCAACACTACAAATGACATTCTTACAAAATAATTCACCATTCGCTGGTCGTGAAGGTACAGAAGTTACTGCCAGAAAGATTGAAGATCGTCTAAAGAGACAATTGCACACTGATGTTTCACTTAAAGTTGAAGACACAGATCAAGCTGGTGCTTGGTTAGTTTCAGGTCGTGGTGAACTTCACTTGTCAATCCTTGTTGAAGAAATGCGTCGTGAAGGTTTCGAATTGCAACTATCACGTCCAGAAGTTATCTACAAGACAGTTGACAATCAAAAGTGTGAACCATTTGAAGAGGTAACCATCGATACACCTGATGAATATGTTGGTTCCGTTATTGACTCAATGTCACAAAGAAAGGGTGACATGGTCAACATGGAAAGTACTGGAAATGGTCAAACAAGACTTATTTTCTCAGCACCATCTCGTGGTTTGATCGGTTACTCAACTGAATTCCTATCAATGACTGGTGGTTATGGTATTTTGAACCACACATTCTCAGAATACAAACCAGTTGTTAAGAACTGGAACCCAGGTAGAAGAACTGGTGCTTTGGTTTCAATCAACCAAGGTCCATCAACAACATATTCACTTCAATCAGTTGAAGACCGTGGTACATTGTTCATTGGTGCCGGTGTTGAAGTTTATGAAGGTATGATCGTTGGTGAAAGTAGCCGTGATCAAGATATCGCTGTTACTGTTACTAAGGGTAAGAACCTTACAAATACTCGTGCTGCTGGTAAAGATCACGCTGCTGCTATCAAGACTCCTAAGGATATGTCACTTGAACAATCAATCGAATTCCTAAATGAAGACGAACTTTGTGAAGTAACACCTAAAAACGTTAGATTACGTAAGAAGATCTTGAACACAAACGAACGTAAGAAGTTTGACAAACAAAAGAAAAATACAAAATAATTAATTAATAGATGAGGGGTTTAGACGATTAGTCTTAACCTCTTTTTTTTGAAGTGGATTTCTTGCCAAGGGACGTTTTTTTATCGAATTGTTTGGTGGTATAATCTTATTATCAGATTTTTAGGAGTTCGATTGTGAAAAAAATCAGGAAAATAGACTTATGGATAGTTATTCCCTTTGTGTTATTACTCGGCATTGGGATAGTAATGGTTTATTCAGCTAGTTTTTACAATGCATTGATTGCTGGCGGTAAGACTGACCAATATTTGATCAAACAAGCTTCATATGCGGTTGTGGGACTCTTTTTATGCTATATAACTTTCATGTTGAAAGAGCGGGTTCTTAGAAATCAGCGAATACTGAGTTTCGTCATGGTCGTGACTTTAGGCTCGCTATTTTACTTGTTAGTTAGAGCTGTTTTAGTGCCCAGTAGTCGAGTCAATGGTGCATCGGCCTGGATTAATTTGGGCCTGATCAACTTTCAACCTTTGGAATTGTCAAAATTATTTCTAATTATGTTTTTGGCTTTAGTGCTAACGAACAAAGAGTCTCGTTTGCTCACTAAGAATGGCTGGCGAGAGGTTATCAAAGAAGTGGTTCAGCCCCTGGTTGTAGTGGGCTTAATCATTACGATGGTCTTTTTTCAGCCCGATATTGGTGGGGCTTTAATTTTATCGCTGATTACGCTAGTTTTAATCACTTCTTCAACCATTCCAGGTAAGTTGATTTCGCAGCTTGTGGCCATTTTGATAACACTTTTTGTCGCAGCGCTAGTCGTTATTACAAAATTTCCGCCAGCTTTTGTCAGACATAATTATGCCTATCAAAGATTTTTAGCCATGGAGCATCCTTTCCAATTGGAACAGCATGCTGGAGCACAATTGGTCAACTCCTTTTACGCCATCAGTAATGGGGGGATCTTCGGCGTCGGACTTGGCAATAGTATCCAAAAGCGGGGCTATTTACCAGAACCACATACAGATTTTATTATGGCAATCATCAGTGAAGAATTGGGATTCGTTGGTGTATTAGTTATTTTAGGACTTTTGATGATAATTATTTTACGAATGATTTCCTTAGGATTTCGTTCTAAGAAGACTTATAATTCTTTGATTTATTACGGGGTGGCGACGATGATCTTGGCGCAAACGGTCCTTAATGTCGGAGGATTGTTAGGTTTAGTACCATTGACTGGTGTAACTTTGCCATTTATTAGTTATGGTGGTTCTAGTATGTTAGTTTTGTCTGTTGCGTTAGGGGTAGTTTTGAATCTGGAAGCGACAGCAAAATTTGAAAAAGTTAAAAAAGGGTGATCCTATGTATAAAAAAGTAGAGCGTCAGGCACTTTATGTCTGGGTCTACTCATTAAAGTGGAGAAAAAAGTTACAACGTTATGGAACGATTTATTACACTTCTCCCAAGATGAAATATGTCATGCTTTATGTGAATTCAAATAAAGTGGCTGAAGTTAAGAAGGAATTAACTTCAAAAAATTATGTCAAACGGGTTGTTTTAGCACATCGTAAGGAACTCGATGAACATTTTGTTTTAAATTTTAATAAGTCAAATGAGGAAGATCAATGAAGGTTGTTTCAGGAAAGTTTCGCGGTTTAAATTTAAAGGCAGTACCGACTAACAATACTCGTCCAACTTCAGCCAAAGTTAAAGAAGCTGTTTTTAGTATGTTGTCGCCTTATTTGGTTGACGGCGTGGCTTTGGACTTGTTTGCCGGAACTGGTAGTTTAGGTATTGAAGCAGTCTCTCGTGGTTATCAAAAAGCTTATTTAGTGGATAAGGCCTACAAAGCAATCAATACCATCAAGGAAAACGTTGAAAAGACACGGTCAAGCGATAACTTCATCGTGATGAAAACATCCGCCACAGATGCGTTAGCTAAATTTACGGAAGACCAAGTCAAATTTGATTTAGTCTTTCTTGACCCACCTTATCGTATGAAAATAACCGAGCAGATCATTAAAGATATGGTAATCAATAATCTGTTGAATGATGGCGCCATTATCGTTGATGAAACTGATTATCAAATTGACCTGAATGATTTTGATCAGATCGAATTGTTGAAAGAAAAAAGTTATAAAGATACCAAAGTAGCCTTGTATCGATTTGGAGGATAATATGCCAAAAAAAATTGGACTCTTTGTCGGAAGTTTTGATCCGGTGACTTTTGGTCACTTGGATATCATACGTCGGGCAGCCAGTTTGTTTGATCGGTTATACGTGGCACCGATGACTAATACGTCGAAGAATTATTTATTTACTTATGAAGAAAAAAAGCGTTTCATTGAAAACGAGATTGAGGATTTGCAAAATGTCCAAGTCGTAGACGCTAAGGGGCAATTAACCGTTAAGTTAGCCAAAGAACTTAATGCTAATTTTTTGGTACGTTCCATGAGAACAGCCGATGATTTTAAATACGAATCTGGAATTTCCGCAATCAATCGCATTTTAGATAAAAAAATTGAAACAATATTTCTGCTTGCTGACCCTAAGTATGCTACGATATCATCATCAATGATGAAAGAAGTTGCTAGTTTCGGCGGGGATATCTCAGGTTATGTTCCTTCGGCAGTGGCACATGCATTGATAGAGAAGTACAGGAAGGACTAATTAATTTTGAAATTCAATAAAACTAGAAACAAAGTTTTCGGTGGAATTTTTATTTTCATCGTTGTTGTAGCCTTTTTCTTGATGCCTACGGGCTACTATTTGGAAGTCCCAGGTAGTGCAGAAGATACTTCTCAATTTGTTCAAGTCGATGGCAAGCATGATAAGGCCAAAGGTAATCTATTGCTGACTACGGTTGGAATCGTCAGTGGAACGCCATACACCTTGATCAAGTCATTAGGAAATAATTTTGAAACAATTTATTCGCAACAAGATTTAATGGGCGACGAGAACAGTCAGCAGTATTTTCAAGTTCAGAAGTACTATATGAAATCTGCTCAAAATAATGCTATCCAGGCGGCTTATTCTAAAGCTGGCAAACCATTTACTAAGAAGTATTTAGGAGTTTATGTAATGGATATCATGGACAATTCTGCTTTTAAAAAGAAATTGTCGATCGGTGATACTATTACCTCTATTAATGGCTATCATTTCAATAATTCGACTCAGTTTATTAATTATGTTAGAAAACAAAAAAAGACTTCGACCGTGAAAATTAGTTTCTTACATAACGGTAAGAAAGAAACTGCAAGTGGCGGTTTAGTAAAATTGACTGATACGAAGCGTTTTGGACTCGGTATTACCTTAACCGATAATACTGAAGCCAAAGGTAATCCACCAACAAAAATCAATGCTGGCGATATTGGAGGACCTTCAGCAGGTCTAATGTTTACCTTGCAAGTTTACTCACAGGTAGCTAATAAAGACCTGAAAGCTGGTCGAACGATTGCTGGTACTGGTACGATCGCTCCTGATGGAACAGTTGGACCAATCGGTGGAATCGAAAAGAAGGTTTATGCAGCATCTCAAGAAGGGGCAACGATCTTCTTTGCACCAAATGATCCCATTACTAAAGAGATCAAGAAATACGATCCAAGTTACGTCAATAATTATCATTTAGCACTTCGAGCAGCTAAGAAACTTCATACTAAGATGAAGATCGTACCAGTTAAGAATTTAAATGATGCGATTAATTATCTTGAAAAGACAAAACAGTCCAAATAAGGGCTGTTTTTTTTCGTACTTTAGTTTGAGGTGATAGAGATGGATAAAATCTTGGATTATTGTAAACGAGAAAAAATTACTATTTTAATCAGCGTCGTGGTTATTTTGTTAGGAAGCGGTTATTTTTTGACTCATCAGTCCAAAACCGTTACAGCTCAAGAAAAAGTGGAGAACACGGCTCCAGTCAAGAAAACTAAGTCACTTCCCACCAAGCCTAAAACCAACAATTCTAAGCAACTTTTAGTAGTCGATATTGAAGGGGCGGTTCAAAAACCAGGTGTCTATCGTTTGAAAAAAGATTCGATTGTACAAGATGCATTAGCCCAGGCGGGTGGCGTGAATGCTCAAGCTGATATGACTCAAATAAATCGAGCTAAGAAATTGACTGATCAGATGCAACTTTATGTTCCAATCAAGGGTGAAAAAACTCCCTCAGTGACGACTGGTGGGAATACGAATAGTGAAAAAAAGGTCGTTAATATCAATACAGCTACGGTCGATGATTTTAAAGATGTCAGTGGAATCGGTCCCAAGAAGGCCGAAAAGATTATCGCCTTTCGTGAACAAAATGGTGACTTTAAGGACCTGCATGATTTGACCAAGGTTTCGGGATTCGGTGAAAAAACGATTGAGCGCCTAAAGGATCAATTGACGGTCTAACTATGAAAGATCATTTGATTTTTCCAGCCTTAGTAGCTGGTTGTGTAATTGCCATTTATTTTGAATCAAAATTATTTGTCATCATTTTAGCAGTCTTATTAATTAGGATCATTCAATTGAAAAATCTCCGTTTGTTACTCTTGATCTTGCTAGTTGCAACGACTTTTTTGATTCGCTGTCAGTGGTTAAATAGTTCACCGCCAAAGCCATCTCAGATCAATTCGGGAATTTTTGCTCCAGATGTTGTGAATGTTAATGGTGATCTGCTCAGTGGTGAAATAAAACTAAGTCGCAGACAGTGCGCCTTATTTATCGAATACCTTCAAAAAAGGCCCAGTTAAAATGGCAAAATCAAGCAGAGATTGTTGTTGCTCCTGTAGTGGTCCAAAAGATCACAAGAATTGATGGACCGCGAAATCCTGGTGAATTCAACTTTCAACGCTATACAGCTCATAAAAATATCCATTACACAGTTGAATTAAAACAGATTGGTTCAGAATCGGTCTTTCAACCACAGACGATTTTAGATAAGATAAATGTTTTACGAATACATATCATTCAATATCTCCGTAAATTACCAAAATGGCTCCGGATTCATGCACAAAGTTTGATTATCGGTTATACAGAAAATTCAGATAAGAATTTTTTGAAACTACTCAGTGTTTTAGGAGTGATTCATTTATTTAGTCTCTCTGGACTGCACGTGCTGATTTTACTAACATTGTTGCGAAAATTGACTTCCACAATCAAACTTCCTTTAGAATGGGTCGATACGGCAATATTAGTATTATTGCCGTGTTATGGGATGCTAGTCGGTTCTAAGAGTGGTATTTGGCGGGCCATTGTCTTAGCGATGGTTGAGATTTCTTTGCACAAATTGAAACTCTCATATAGCCGTTTGGATGTTTTTAGTATAACAATCATGATTTGTTTACTGATTTACCCATTCGGAATAACGGAAATGGGTGGTCAACTGAGCTTCCTGTTGTCCTTTGCAATTCTTTATCTATATCGAGGGACCAAATTTTTAACAACGGTTTTTAAAATGAATTTGGTCAGTCTGCCATTAATTTGTTTTTATACTTATCAATTCAATTTATTGACTCTTTTGGCCAATGTCATCTTTATTCCCTTTTTCACGTATTTCATCTTACCGGTAACTTTGTTTTCAGCTCTAACGGTCAACTGGTCGATCTGGAAGATGGTAAATCAGTTTTTTGAGCAATTTTATAGCTGCCTAGATACAGTTGCGCATGACTCCAATTTTACCTTTGTGACCGGCAGTCTACCCATTTTGATCGTCGTTTTATTAGTCGTTTTGGTTTTGTTTTTAGTGGAGAGTAAGTCGGTGTGGAATCGTTATTTAGTAAGCTATCTGCTAATTTTTAGCTGCTGTATCTTGTTAAACAAAGTGCCTCTGTTTGGTTCAGTAAATTTAATCGACGTCGGTCAAGGGGATAGTATTATCGTGACGACACCTTTTAGAAGAAAAACTTTTTTAATCGATGTCGGTGGTAAGCTGCATTTTCCGACGCCAGAGTGGGCTAAACGAGTCAGTAGTGACCAAGTCGATACTAGTACGATTCCATTTTTGAAGTCTCGTGGAATTAGTCAAATCGATAGAATCTTTCTTTCACACAAGGATGTCGATCATATCGGTAATTTAGAAACGATTTTGAATAAATTTACGGTCAAGGAAGTCGACTTTGGAACTGGTTTAGAG
Source organism: Companilactobacillus sp. FL22-3 (assembly GCF_054881455.1). Taxonomy (NCBI): domain Bacteria; kingdom Bacillati; phylum Bacillota; class Bacilli; order Lactobacillales; family Lactobacillaceae; genus Companilactobacillus; species Companilactobacillus sp. FL22-3. The sequence continues at coordinate 117,851 of NZ_JBTYYZ010000004.1, forward strand.
AATAATACCCGAATCAAACAAGCCCAAAAACTTCATCCGCGAATTAAATTCCAACCATTACAGCAAGGAAATGTCGTTGATACAGGGTCAATTAAATGGCACGTCTTGTGGCCTCATCTGAAAAGTATCGGTGAAAATGGCGATTCTCTCACTTTACTAGCTAAGATCAACCAGAAAAATTGGCTCTTTCCTGGCGATTTGGACGATCAAGGCGAACAAGCTATTTTAAAAGATCATCATTTTAAAGTCGACTATTTAAAAGTGGGTCATCACGGTTCTAGGACCTCGACAAGTGAGGAACTATTAGAACAAACTAAACCAAAGTTTGGTTTTATTTCAGCTGGGATAAATAATCGTTATGGACATCCTAATATCGAAACTCTCCAACGCTTACAAAAGTACCATGTACAATATTTTAATACGGCAGATTATGGTATGATTACTTGGTATTATTTTTCCTATAATAATGAAGAGAAAATAACGACTTTTTTAAAGGGTGACTTGCTTGAAAATAACGGAATTAAAAAAAGATTTACAACAAGGTAAACTTCAAAATGTTTATCTAGTGACAGGAAAAGAAGAAGTTTTTCTAAAAGAGATACAAGAAGCGTTTAAGTCAATCATGAGCGAACAAGAACGTGAGATGAACTTTTCAAGCTTTGATCTGGAAGATGATCTACTTGCCGATATGATCAATGAAGCTATCTCAGCACCTTTTTTTGGTGAAAGACGATTGGTTTTTGCTCAACACCCATTTTTTCTCACTGGTGAAAAAGCCAAAAATGCAATCGACCAGAATCCGGAATTACTATTAAGATATCTTCAAAATCCCACTCCCTCAACTATCTTAGTGATCTTTGCCGCTTATGATAAGTTGGATTCACGTAAGAAAATTGTTAAGGAACTGAAAAAATCAGCTACACCAATTGATGCCGGACAAATGGAAGGACCGGTCTTAAAGAGTTTGATCAATGATGACTTGAAGAAAGCCGGATACCAGATCGAGCCAGCGGCTTTAGAAATGCTGATCAACAAAACCAAGAGTAACTATTCTTTGATCGTAAATCAGCTGGAAAAGTTAAAACTTTATGCACTTCAAACTAAAACTATCGATCAAGCAGCAGTGAGTGCATTAGTTCCACAATCATTAGAAGACAATGTTTTTGATTTGATGACCGAGATATTGAAGAAAAATGTTTATAAAGCCGAAGAATTATATCGTCAATTCTTATTGCAAAAAATTGACCCAATCTTGTTAGTTGCCATCATCATTTCTCAATTGAGATTATTGTTGCAAGTGAAAGTATTGTCACAAAAAGGGTTATCGGAAGCCTCAATCGCCAAGAATCTCCGTTTGAATCCTTATCGAGTTAAATATGCCTATCGGGATGCTCGAAATTTGAATCAACAAAGACTGCAAGAGATGTACAGTGATATCGTGCAATTGGACTATCAAATTAAATCAGGGCAGGGCGATAAAGAATTATTATTCGATCTCTTTATTGCTAAGTACGCCTAAGATACAAGTATTCTTAAATATCAGCGCAAAAAATAACCTCTGACTCAATTAGAATCAGAGGTTTTGTGGACTAAAAATGTTTTTACAATTGTTTAAGCCAGATATGACTAACAAAAAATTGACAAATAAAAAAAGCAACCTAACGGCTGCTTATCATTAATTCAATTTTGCTAGTCTTGACTTATCGCGAGCAGCCTTGTTAGCCTTAATTAGGCCTTTTGACTTAGCCATATCAATTGCACGAACAGCTGTTCTGAACAAATCTTCTTTGTTGTCAGCGTTTTTAGCAGCTGATTGTTCGAAGTTCTTAATTGCTGAACGCATTGAACTTCTTTGTGCAGTGTTGCGAAGGTTTGCGCTTTCGGCAGTCTTTACACGTTTCATAGCTGATTTAATTTGTGGCATTAATTTCACCTCCGATTACCTTGATAGGTTTAAAACTCAATACATAGAATTATACATAATTAATTTTCACAATGCAATGAAATGTCGATTTTTTTTCAGTATTGCAATATTATTGATTTTGTAGTAAATTATTTAGTTGTGTTAACCATGCTCTGTCTGACGAATCACCAACGCAGACATAGTCTGGCTAAATATATAAGGAAAAGGTGAATGAAATGGCTATTTCAAAAGAAAAGAAAAACGAAATTATCAAGCAATATGCACGCAAAGACGGAGACACAGGTTCTCCAGAAGTACAAATTGCTGTTTTAACTTATGATATTAATGCACTTAACGATCACTTGAAAGTTAACAAGAAAGATCACCATTCATATGTTGGTCTACTTAAGAAGATTGGTCACCGTCGTAACCTACTTGCTTACCTACGTGACAAGGACGTTCAACGTTACCGTGAATTGATCAAGTCATTAGGACTACGTCGTTAATACGATTTAAGAGTTCTCCCAATTCGGGAGGGCTCTTTTTTTTTACATACTCTTGACAGCTGCGCTGTCTAGAGTATGTTATGGGGTCACCAAAGATGAACATATATCATTAAGAAGCTGTTAAACTTAAAATCGACCATAAACCAAATTCAGAAAATATTCCAACTGCCAAAGATCTTCCAAAACTAGTTTTTTGCCTTTATTTTCTCTAAATCCACTTTCATATGTTAGAATAAAAATCAGGTATAGCTTAAATAGTCTTACAAGACTTAAAAATCACAATAGAATATTATGATCTATGCTATTCATTAATGAAATGAGAGATGAAAATGGACAAAAAAATTAGAATAATTTTGTTAAGTGGCGTACGTGAAAACGGAAAAAATATGTATGCCGTTGAAGTAAATGACGAGATCTATATTTTGGATGTTGGTTTACAATATCCTGATAATGACTTGTATGGAATTGATATGGTCGTACCCGATATGACATATATCAAACAGAATATCAATAAGGTAGTGGGAATCTTCTTATCGCACGGACATGCTGATGCTATCGGTGCTTTGCCATATTTGATCAGTGAATATGATATTCCTGTCTTTGGTTCAGAAATGACGATTGAATTGGCTAAAATTGTTTGCTCAAATGATCGTCGTAGTAAAAAGTTCAATGATTTTCATATTATTGACGAAAATACAGCGATTGATTTTGAGGAAGCTTCGGTTTCCTTCTTCAAAACTACACATTCGATCCCTGGCTCTTTAGGTATTGTAATCAAGACTAGCGAAGGTCAGATCGTTTATACTGGTGATTTCAAATTTGATCAAGCCGCTGCACCAACTTACAAGACTGACTACGGTCGAATCGCTAAGATAGGTAGTGAGCGTGTCTTAGCTCTTTTAAGCGACTCAGCAAATGCCGAATCTCCATATGAAAATTCAAGCGAAAAAGATATCTATGAATATATTTTAGATACATTCAGTTATCATACGGGACGAATTATTGTAGCCCAAGTGGCTTCAAATATTCAAAGAATGCAACAAGTGCTGGACGCTGCAGCTAAAACTGGTCGTCGTGTCTTCCTATCCGGTACTGATGCAGAAAAGATCCTCAAGACAGCTTTGAAATTAGGTTATTTAAAGATCAGTGATGAAGAGTTACTAGTTAAACCTAAAGAATTGAAAAAAGTTGAAGACGATAAGTTAGTTGTCATCGAAACTGGTAAAATGGGCGAACCTGTCAAATTATTGCAGAAGATGGCTAATCCAGCTGCTAAGACCAAGTTCCAGATCAAGGATGGTGATTTAGTATTTATTGCCACAACTCCTTCACATGCAATGGATACAACTGTTGCTAAAGCACGTGATGCAATTTATCGTACCGGTGCTGAAGTGAAAGCTTTGAGTGATGACAAACATTCTTCAGGCCATGCTAATAAATCTGACTTGCAATTGATGATCAATTTATTGAATCCTGAAAATGTTATTCCAATTCAAGGGGAATATCGTTTACTTGATGCTCACGCTCGAATTGCCCACGAAACCGGCGTACCATACCAAAACATTTTCCTAACTAAAAAGGGTGATGTTTTAAACTATGAAAATGGTCAATTCTACCAAGCTAAAGGTGTTGATGCTGGCGATACGATGATCGATGGTATCGGCGTTGGTGATATTGGCAGTATCGTTTTGCGTGATCGTGAATTATTGGCCGAAGACGGAGTTTTCATTGCAGTAGCTACAATTGACCGCAAGAAGAAAAAAGTCGTTGCTAAGCCCAAAATAACAGCTAGAGGCTTTGTTTACATGCGTGCTAGCCGTGACCTTTTGAGTGAAAGCTCAGATATTATCGTCAATACAATTGTTGATTATATGCAAAATAGTAAAGATTTCGATTGGTCAGACTTGAAACAAGGCGTTCGTGATAACTTGAACCACTTCTTGTATGAACAAACGAATAGACATCCAGTTATTTTGCCAGTCATTATGGAAGTTAATCAAAATAGACATCGCAAAGCAAAGAAGTAAAAGAGTTTCATCAATTCGAATATATTGAGGTATTGTATGGACGATTCAGATAATTTAAAGAAAATTATTGAACAGGCAGAAGAAGCTTTTGACCAAGGTGATTGGGATCAAGCCACAGATTTATATACGCAAGCATATTCGATGCAGCAATCCTTTAATATCAACAGAGGGCTTGCTGCTTCTTTGTTGAATCAAAAAAGACCTGGCGATGCGGAAGCGGTAATTTTAGATTATTTTAATTACTACCTCAGTGAACCCGAAACGGCGGAATTGGCGCTTGATATTATTTTAGAAAACAATGATTTTTTGTTAGCTAATCAAATGTTGAATTTTTATGACACCAATCAACCGCCTCAGATCAAACCTGAATTCGTCGATGATTTTAAGAAAAGAATTGCTATCGCTGAAGACCGACATGAACGTTCCTTTAAGCCTGAAAAGGAAAATATCATCCGGCGTTTGTTATCGATCGTGACTGAACCGACTTCCGAACAAATTCAATTGTTAAGAAAATTAAGGGAATTCAACAAGGAAGATTACATCAAAAATTCGAAGATATTATTGGGCAATCCCTTGTTACATCCGCTTTTGAAGAGCGAAGCTTTGGAGAATTTGTTGAAACTTGGGGTTGATGAAGAGGTTGATATCTCGTTTTACGGTGAAAATAAAACTTGCAATCCAAGTACCTTAATGCCTATCATGTCAACTAGTGTCTATTTGAAAATGTGTGACGAATTAGAAAAATTGCTGACGGATGAAAACGAAACCCAAATGGAAAACTTCAAGGGTGAATTATCGCTTTACGCCGCATTTGTCTATCCGTTCGGAGATGAAATAATAAAAACCCCTGAACTCTGGACAAAAGCTATGCTTTTAAGGTATGGTTTAGTAGATGATTCACAAGTAAGTGATAATTCGGGTTTAGACGAAGTACAATCTTGGCTAAAAAGGTTCGATGAACTAATAAATACCTTCCAGGAGTGAAATTTTTAAACTTTTTTCACTTTGAGTATTTACAATTTCAATTACGGCCTGTATACTCCAAAGAGTATATTTTTAGTCGGTGATTTGCGTTGAATTACTTTGCTTTCACCTCTGAAAGTAGTATAATTTTTCAGTAAAGAGTCGTCTAAAGAACATTTTCTTTGGATCAATCTTATGAAATGAAATTTTAGGAGGATTCTTTGTAATGGCAGAAAAAGAACATTATGAGAGAACAAAGCCCCATGTAAATATTGGGACAATTGGTCACGTTGACCACGGTAAGACTACTTTAACAGCAGCAATCACTAAAGTTTTGGCTGACAAAGGTTTAGCTAAGGCTGAAGATTACGCTGATATCGATAAAGCCCCAGAAGAAAAGGAACGTGGGATCACAATCAACACTGCTCACGTTGAATACGAAACTGAAAAGCGTCACTATGCACATATCGATGCTCCAGGACACGCTGACTACGTTAAGAATATGATCACTGGTGCTGCACAAATGGATGGTGCCATCCTTGTTGTTGCTGCTACTGATGGTCCTATGCCACAAACTCGTGAACACATCTTGCTTGCTCGCCAAGTTGGTGTTGAATACATCGTTGTCTTCTTGAACAAGACTGACCTTGTTGATGACCCAGAACTAGTTGACCTAGTTGAGATGGAAGTTCGTGAACTTCTATCAGAATACGATTTCCCAGGGGATGACATTCCTGTTATCCGTGGTTCAGCTTTGAAAGCTCTTGAAGGTGACCCAGAAGAAATCAAACACGTTGAAGAATTACTTGATGTTGTTGATGAATACATCCCAACACCAGAACGTGATAACACAAAGCCATTCATGATGCCTGTTGAAGATGTCTTCACTATCACTGGTCGTGGTACTGTTGCATCTGGTCGTATCGATCGTGGTGAAGTTAAGATCGGTGACGAAGTTGAAATCGTTGGTCTTAAGCCAGAAGTTGAAAAATCAACTGTTACTGGTCTAGAAATGTTCCGTAAGACTCTTGATCTTGGTGAAGCCGGAGATAACGTTGGTGTTCTTCTTCGTGGTATTAACCGTGACCAAATCGAACGTGGACAAGTTCTTGCTAAGCCAGGTTCAATCAAGACTCACAACAAGTTCAAGGGTGAAGTTTATGTTATGAGTAAAGAAGAAGGTGGACGTCATACTCCATTCTTCTCAAACTATCGTCCACAATTCTACTTCCATACAACTGATGTTACTGGTGTTATTGAATTGCCAGAAGGTGTAGAAATGGTTATGCCTGGTGACCAAGTTACTTTTGAAGTTGACTTGATTGCTCCAGTTGCTATCGAAAATGGTACAAGATTTACTGTTCGTGAAGGTGGCCGTACTGTTGGTGCCGGTGTCGTTACAGAAATCTTAGACTAATCCTAAGTAGTGATGATTAATTAAAAAGAGTTGGCGAAAGCTAACTCTTTTTTTTTGCAGAAATCTTCAAAAATGGTGCAAAGTATTTTATAATAGAAAGCATGATGTCTTAAAATACCTATAAATCACGTCAAATGTTTACAATATCACCATTTTAAGGTAATATTACAAAGTATGAGATCGTTGAAATACCGGAGGGATAATATAAATGTCTGCTAAGGCTAAATTTACAAAAAAAGAAAACAATACTGGTGAATTGAAATTTGAAATTGACCAAGACACAATCAAACAAGGTTTGGACACAGCTTTCAACCGTGTTAAGAAGAACTTGAACGTACCTGGTTTCAGAAAAGGTAGAGTACCTCGTCAAATCTTCAATCGTATGTACGGTGAAGAAGCATTGTACGAAGATGCACTTAATGCTGTTTTACCAAACGCTTACCAAAAAGCTGTTGACGATACTAAGGTAGAACCTGTTGACCAACCACAAATTTCTGTTGAATCAATGGAAAAAGACAAGCCATGGGCTATCACAGCTACTATTACTGTTAAACCTGATGTTGAATTAGGCGATTACAAGGGTATCGAAGTTAAGAAACAAAAACGTAATGTTATGAAGGCAGACGTTGATGACCGTCTAAAAGAATTACAACAACAACAAGCTGAACTTGTCCTAAAAGATGGCAAGGCTGAAAAAGGCGATACAGTTGTTATTGACTACGTAGGTAGTGTTGATGGTAAAGAATTCGATGGCGGCAGCGCTCAAAACTACTCACTTGAACTTGGTTCAGGTACATTCATTCCTGGATTTGAAGACGAATTGATCGGTCATTCAGCTGGTGAAGATGTTGACGTTAACGTTACATTCCCAGAAGATTACCAATCAAAGGACTTAGCTGGTAAGAAGGCTATCTTCAAGACAAAACTTCACGAAGTTAAGACAAAGGAATTGCCTGAATTAGATGATGACTTTGCTAAGGATGTTGACGAAAACGTTGATACTCTTGAAGAATTAAAGACAAAGCTTCATGATGAAATCAAGGATCAAAAGAAAGAAACTGCTGAAGAAAACATTCAAGAAGAAGCAATTTCTGGTGCAGTTAAGAATGCTAAGATCGATTCAATTCCTCAAGCAATGATCGACACAGAAGTTGAAAATCAATTGAACCAATACTTAGCTAACTTACGTCGTCAAGGTATCGATCCTAAGTTGTACTATCAAATGACAGGTACAAACGAAGAAGACTTGAAGAAACAATTTGCTAAAGACGCTGAAGAACGTGTTAAGACTGACTTAGTTGTTGAAGCAATTGTTGCTAAAGAAGATATCAAACCTACAGAAGATGAAATCAAAGCAGAAATCAAGTCACTTGCTGACGAATATAAGATGGAAGAATCAGCTGTTAGAAATGCACTTTCTGATGAAATGTTGGCTCACGACATCGCTGCTAAGAAAGCAATTGAATTGATCGTTGATTCAGCTGTTGAAAAGTAATTTAACTATTGCAAAACTTAGGAGGCCAGAAGGCTTCCTTTTTTTATAGTTATCTTTAGAAACTAAATACTTTACTCTTAATTGGGACAATGCTAGACTTTCTAAAGTATTGGAACTATTGAAGGAGAAATTGCATATGTTTGATAGTACAGAGAATACTGGCACGATTAGCTGTTCATTTTGTGGCAAAACACAAGATCAAGTTAAGAAAATCGTTGCTGGACCTGGCGTCTATATTTGTAATGAATGTATTGATTTGTGCAAAGAAATTATAGACGAAGAATTAAATGAGGCGGCACCACTAGATTTAGATAATATTCCTACTCCTATCGAAATTAAAAAGATTCTTGACGATTATGTGATTGGGCAAGTTGATGCGAAGAGGGCATTGTCAGTTGCCGTTTATAATCACTATAAAAGAATTAATAAGATGGAGCATCTTAAAGATGGCGAAACGGAATTACAAAAGAGTAATATCGCTTTGATCGGACCAACTGGTTCAGGTAAGACTTTCCTTGCCCAAACTTTGGCTCGAATTTTACAAGTACCATTTGCCATTGCTGACGCAACCACTTTGACCGAAGCAGGTTATGTCGGTGAAGATGTTGAAAACATTTTGCTGAAGTTATTGCAAAATGCTGATTTTGATGTAGATAAGGCTGAACACGGAATTGTCTATATCGATGAAATTGATAAGATTGCTAAAAAGAGTGAAAATGTCTCAATTACGCGTGATGTTTCCGGTGAAGGTGTTCAACAAGCACTTTTGAAGATTTTGGAAGGAACGATCGCTAGTGTGCCACCACAAGGTGGAAGAAAGCATCCACAACAAGAATTGATTCAAATCGACACGACTAACATCCTCTTTATCGTTGGTGGTGCCTTCGATGGAATCGAGACAATCGTTAAGAACCGTCTGGGTGACAAGACGATTGGTTTTGGTGCTGAACAAAAGGCTAGTGTTGCTGAAGAGAAGAGTCTGATGCAACAAATTATTCCTGAAGATTTAATGAAGTTTGGGATCATTCCTGAATTCATCGGTCGTATTCCGATCGTGAATGCACTTGAAAAGTTAACTGAAGATGACTTAGTTAATATCCTAACTAAGCCTAAGAATGCTCTTATCAAGCAATATAAGGAACTTATGGAGCTTGACGGGGTCAAATTAGACTTTACTGATGGTGCTTTAAGAGAGATTGCTAAGATGTCAATTGAAAGAGATACTGGTGCTCGTGGATTGAGATCAATCGTTGAGGAGACAATGCTCGATACGATGTTTGATATTCCTGGTCGTGATGATGTGGAAGGCGTTAAAGTTACAAAAGACGCAGTTCGCAAACTCAAAGCCCCAGAATTGATTTTGAAGAATGGAGAAGTTGCCTAATTGGCAGCTTTTTTTTCTTATGGTAAAATTACTCCATTGAGGTGAATTATGCAGGTAAATAATGTATCTATGAATTTAAGTGCAGTCAGTTCCAAACAGTATCCCGATGAAGGATACCCTGAGATTGCGCTTTTAGGCCGTTCTAACGTGGGAAAGTCTTCTTTGATAAATACGCTTATCAATCGGAAAAGCTTTGCGAGAACGTCTAGTACTCCCGGTAAGACCCAAACATTGAATTTTTATAATATCGAAGACCAACTATATCTAGTCGATGTCCCAGGCTATGGTTTTGCTAAAGTCTCGAAAAAGCAAAGAGAAGCCTTTGGGGTCATGATTGAAGAGTATTTAACAACTCGCAAACCACTCAAAGGGGTGGTCATTTTGGTTGATGGACGTCACGCTCCAAGTGATGATGATATTTCAATGTATCAATTTGTCAGTTATTATCATATCCCAACTTTAGTCGTAGCCACGAAGATGGATAAGGTTAAAGGAAACCAGTGGAATAAGACTATCAGTCAAGTTAAAAAGACAATGGAGATCAATCAAACTGACGCTTTACAATTGTTCAGTTCTGAAACCAAAAAAGGCAAGGATGAAGTTTGGGCTTGGATCGAAGACCACATGCAATAAAAATTATTAAAGCTATTTAAAATACCCTCTGATTCAAAAACAATGAATCGGAGGGTATTTAGTTTGATCGTTTAAAAATTAATGATTTCTTGGAATGTGAATTGATCATTTTCAAAGGTAAATTTTAAAATACTACAGTTCGTGAAGCCACTGCGTCGGAGTTTTTGCATATCAGTCCACAGATCAGAGAACATCATGATGGCACCAGCATGACTGACGACCAAGACAGTCTGATTATCTTGTTGCATGATCTTCGTTAGGGTATTATTGACCCGTTTTTGAGCTTGCTGATTGTCTTCGCCACCGAATTGGACGTAGTAGTCGCCAAAGTGTTTCTTAGGATCATCCTGAGGGTGCAAATATTCAGGTTCGCCTTCAAATTTTCCAAAGGAAAGTTCCCGCAGTCCCTTTAAACGGGTGTAAGGCATTTTGGTGACTAGTTCTAACGTATCGCTGGCTCGTTCGGAAGTAGAACAATAAGCGGCATCAAAAGTGATCTGATGGTCACGAAAATATTGACCGGCAATTTTGGCTTGTTTGATTCCAAGTTCAGTTAATGGCGAGTCGCACCAGCCTTGAATCTTTTTTTGAACGTTGAATAGTGTCTGTCCATGACGCATGATATAGAGTGTTTTTGTCATAATTTTCCCCCTCACAAAAAGCACTTATATTATACAATAAGTCCTAAAAATACCTTGAAAATTCTTGAATCTCTGTGTATCATCATAACTATAAGTTTTGTTTTAGTTTAAAAGCGCAGTAGGAATTTACTTCAGAGTTCAGCGAATTGACGGTTGGTGCGAGTCAAGCAGGGTAAATTGTGAATTACTAGACTAAAAATCGTGTCCTACGTTACAGGAGTAAAGAGCAAGTTTTTTTAACTTGAATTTGGGTGGTACCGCGCCAAGAGCGTCCCTGCATTGTTGCAGAGGCGTTTTTTTTATTCCTAAGATTCGTGGGTCAAAAATAGGAGGCATTTTTATGAATATTATTGATGAGTTGTCATGGCGAGGGTTGATCAATCAACAATCTGATGAAGAAGGTTTGCGTGAGTTAGTTGATAGCAAGGATATTTCATTGTACTGTGGGATGGATCCTACAGGTGATTCCATGCATATCGGTCACTTGTTGCCTTTTATGACTTTAGAGAGATTTGGCAAGTTTGGTCATCATCCATATATCGTTATCGGTGGTGCCACTGGTTCGATCGGTGATCCTAGTGGTAAAAAGGCTGAACGTCCTATGCAAACGATGGACCAAGTCAATCACAACGTTGAGGCTTTGAGTGCTCAAGCTAAGAAGATTTTCAGTGGTTTTACCATGGTCAACAACTATGACTGGACAGAACCAATTGGTATCTTAGATTTCTTACGAGATTATGGAAAATTATTCAATGTTAATACGATGTTGAATAAGGAAATTATCTCCAGCCGTCTGGAAGTTGGTATTTCCTTTACTGAGTTCACCTATCAAATTTTACAATCACTTGATTTCTTGACACTCTACCGGAAACATAACGTGCAATTGCAAGTCGGTGGTGGTGACCAATGGGGTAACTTAACTGCTGGTCTTGATTTGATCCATAAAGCTGAAGGTCAAGACGCTAAAGTCTATGCTTTAACTATTCCTTTGTTGCTCAAGTCTGATGGAACTAAGTTTGGTAAGACTGCTGGTGGTGCGGTATGGTTAGACCCTAAGAAGACTTCACCATACGAATTTTATCAATTCTGGTTCAACCAAGATGATAAAGATGTCATTAATTTATTGAAGAAATTCACTTTCCTAACCAAGGAACAAATTGAAGACTTGGCTGATTCTGTTAAGACTGCACCAGAAAAACGTTTGGCTCAAAGAACTTTGGCTCAAGAAGTAACTAAGTTCGTTCACGGCGAAGCAGCTTTGAAGACAGCGGAGAAGATTACTGATGTCTTGTTCTCTGGCGAAATCCAAGAATTGACAACTGAAGAAGTTGCAGAAGCTTTCCACGGTGTACCAAGTGCTGAAATTACTTCTGACCCAATCAATTTGGTTGATTTATTGATTGCCACAAATGTCGATAAATCAAAACGTCAAGCTCGTGAAGACATTCAAAATGGTGCTATTAGAATCAACGGTGAACGTTTGACTGATACAACGATCGAAATCGATCCCAAAGATTCTTTTGACGGTAAATATATTGTTATTCGCCGTGGTAAGAAGAAGTATTTCTTAGCTACAATTAAATAAAACTATTGACTGTCGGTGTGAAATCGTTTATATTATTTGCAACGAAAACTTTTAATCGAGTCCTGTGAGGCTTGGAAGGTTACTTACACGTATAGACAAAAAAAGTGTAAACTTCCTTTCCTTGTGGGATAGGAAGTTTTTTGTTTACTTAAAGAAAATCAGGGAACTTTTAAATAGATCCAGTGAGGTCTAAAAGGTCAGGATAAAACCAAACTTTTAGGGGCTAGCTGGATAAAAGCTAACCCTTTTTAATTTGGAGGAAAACAATGAAAAACATACTTTCTATGTCACAATTATCAAATCAAGAGGTCTACAGCTTAATTGATTCTGCAATGGAATTTAAAGCTGGCAAAAAGTCAAAGATCGGCCAAGATAAATTTGCCATTAACTTATTCTTTGAAAATAGTACGAGAACGAAGTCCAGTTTCCAAGTTGCTGAAATGAAATTAGGTATGAAAGAAATTGAATTTGAGGCAAGTACTTCTTCAACTTCAAAAGGTGAAAGTCTTTACGATACCGTTAAGACGGAAGAGAGTATCGGGGCATCAGTCGCAATCATTCGCCACAGCCAAGATAATTATTATGAAGATCTAGTTAACAATCATGATTTGAAGATTCACCTAATCAACGGTGGTGATGGTACGGGTCAACATCCTTCACAATCACTCTTGGATCTGATGACGATTTACGAGCACTTCGGCAAATTTGATGGTCTAAAAGTTGGAATTATCGGTGATTTGAGTCATTCACGAGTTGCTCATTCCAATGCTGAAATCCTGACTCGCCTGGGTGCAAGTGTTAGTTTCGGCGGTTTAGATGCTTGGTACACACCAGAGTTTGCCGCAATGGGAGAACATATGGCAGTTGATGATCTTTGCCGCGAAATGGATGTCGTCATGCTGCTTCGGGTCCAACATGAACGTTTGTCAGCTGAAGAAAATGAGAATTTCTCAAAGGCCGATTACTTTGCTAAGTATGGCTTGAATATGGATCGGGTCAATCTGATGAAAGCTGACGCAATGATCATGCATCCCGCTCCTGTCAATCGTGGTGCCGAAATTGCCGATGATGTAGTTGAATGTGATAAGTCATATATCTTCCCACAGATGACTAACGGAGTTTTCATGCGCATGGCCATGATTGAAGCTGTATTGGAAGGGGAAAAATCAAGTAATGAAACTGCTGATCAAAAACGCCAAGCTATTTTACACTAATAAATTAATTAACTGTGACTTATTGATCGAGGATGGCAAATTCAAACAAATTGCCACCGAAATAGTTGCATCAGCTGACGAAAAAATTGTTGACGCTAAATATCAGTTGGTTTCTCCAGGACTAGTTGATGTCCACGTTCATTTTAGAGAACCTGGTCAAGTGCATAAAGAGACAATTAAAACTGGTACTGCAGCATCAGCTCACGGTGGTTTTACAACTGTTGGAGCGATGCCCAACGTGATTCCTGTACCTGATGATACCGAGAAATTTCAACAGCAGCTTAGTTTGAATCAAGAGAATTCTTTGATCAACACTTTGCAGTATGCACCGGTCACTAAAGATGAAACGAGTGATCAATTGGTTGATATCGAAGCTTTGAGTAAACTAGGAGCTTTCGCTTTTTCAAACGACGGTCATGGGATTATGAATGCCCAGGCGATGTTTTCAGCTATGGAAAGGATCGCCGCAGTCAATAGTCATTTAGCAGCTCATGTAGAAGATAAAAATCTCTTCAATCACGGCGTGATCAACTTTGGTCAGGCTTCACAATGCTTAGGCTTACCAGGGATTCAACAAGTTGCCGAGACCTCTCAGTTAGCTCGAGATTTAGTTTTGGCAAAGGAAACTGGCGTGCACTACCATGTCTGCCACATTTCAACTAAAGACAGCGTCCAAATGGTCCGTATGGCTAAGGATGCCGGTATCAATGTCACTTGTGAAGTATCGCCACACCATTTATTGTTGAGTGACCAAGATATTGTCTTAGACGATGCTAATTTTAAAATGAATCCACCTTTGAGAACAGAAACAGATCGTGAAGCTTTAGTAGCAGGTTTGATCGATGGAACGATCGACATGATTGCGACTGACCATGCACCTCACGCTGAAGCTGAGAAAAATCAGGGCTTTGCTAAGAGTGCCTTTGGAATCACCGGGATTGAAACATCCTTCCCACTAATGTATACACACTTGGTAAAAACTGGCCTGATCAGTTTAGAAAAGCTGTTATCATTAATGTCTGATAATCCAGCCAAAATATTTAACTTAGCACCGGCAGGGTCGATTAAAGTTGGTCAAAGAGCCGACTTTACGATCATTAATTTGGATGATGAATTTGAAATCAGAAAAGTGGACTTCTTATCTAAAGGAACCAACAGTCCCTTTATCGGTCAAAGAGTTTTTGGTGAGGTTGAACAAACTTACGTTAACGGAGAATGTATTTATTCGAAATAAAGAGGGGTAAAGATGAACAAACCAGTAATTGTAGCATTAGATTTTGCAGATGATTTTGATTGTATTAATTTTTTAAATCAGTTTCCGAAAGATGAAAAGTTATTTTTGAAGATTGGTTTAGAAATGTTTTGCCAATTTGGTTATCCTTTTGTCAGAAATTTACGACAACGAGGTTATAATATTTTTCTCGATTTGAAGTTGCACGATATTCCTAATACCGTTAAACGAACTTGTGAGATGATTGCCCAGTGGGATGTCCAGATGTTGACGGTGCATGCAACTGGTGGTGCAGAAATGATTGCAGCAGCAAAAGCCGGCTTAGCAGGATCAGAGACTAAGTTGTTAGCGGTGACGCAACTGACTTCTTTAGGTCAAACAGAATTGGCAAATGAATTGCAAGTACCATTAAAATCACAAGACTACGTCACTCATCTGGCTAGTTTGGCACATCAAAATGGGGCTGATGGCGTTATTTCTTCAGCCTTAGAAGTGCCCATGATCAAAGCTGCTACAAGTACAGAGTTTCTCTGTGTTACCCCTGGTATTCGTCCTAAAACAGCCCAAGTGGGAGATCAAAAACGTGTGGCAACACCAGCTCAAGCCAGAAGTTTAGGTAGTGATGCGATCGTCGTCGGTCGTCCAATCACCCAAGCGGAAAATGGTTATCAAGCATATATGAATATTTGTAAGGAGTGGAATAAATAATGGATAAATTAGCGGTTGCTAAGAATATTGCTGAACAATTATTAAAGATCAAGGCGGTGACACTAAGTCCTAAACAGCCATATACTTGGGCAAGCGGTATCAAATCGCCAATTTATACTGATAATCGATTAACAATTGCTTATCCAGATTTCCGCCAAACAATTGCTCATGATTTAGCTGATCTGATCAAAGAAAATTATCCTGATGTTGAAGTTATCGGTGGAGTAGCTACAGCAGGAATTCCACATGCTAGTGGGGTAGCTAATATCTTAAATTTACCATTGAACTATGTTCGTCCTCAAAAAAAGGATCATGGTAAGAAGAGTCAAATTGAAGGACGTTGTCAAAAGGGCGATAAAGTTGTTTTGATCGATGATTTGATTTCGACTGGCGGCAGTATTTTAAAAGCTGTTCAAGCTGTACGTGAAGAAGGCGGAGAAGTCATTGGAACAGTTGCCATTTTCTCTTATGATTTGCCCGAAAGTACCCAGAATTTTGCTAATGCTGAAACTAAATTGTTCACTCTGACTGATTATCCAACGATGATTAAAGTCGCTTCAGAACAAAACTATGTTGAAGCTGAAGATATGGAATTGTTACAACAATGGTATCAAGATCCAGAAAGCTGGGGTAAATAATGAGTCCATATAAACTAATCCGTCCCGCAATTTTTAAATTAGACCCCGAAGTTGATCACCACCTGGTGGCAAACGGGTTGAAAATGTTCAACCGGACACCTGAAGTGTTGAAAACGATATTTAGAACTAAGCAATATCCTAATTTGAAAGTAACCGTTAAAGGCGTTACTTTTGATTCACCAATTGGAATTGCCGCGGGTTTTGATAAAAAGGCCGAGTTTTATAATAGTCTTGGTGCTTTAGGTGCTAGTTTTGTTGAAATTGGCAGCATAACAAAGAATGACCAACCAGGTAATCCGAAAAAACGTATTTTCCGTTTGCCTGCAGATAAAGCCATCATCAATCGGATGGGATTGAATAATTTGGGGGTTGAAAAGACTCGACAGCATTTAGCCAATACGCCTAAACACGTAAAAGTTGGTATCAGTGTGGCACCAGGTCACGGTTTAGACACTGACAGCATGGTCAACGAAATGGTTGAAGATATCGAACAAATTCATTCATTCGGAGATTATATCGCCTTGAATCAAAGTTGCCCCAATCAAAAAGGTGTGACTACTTTACAAGAAACGGCTGTAGCCAAGAATCTTCTTCAAAAAATTCATAATTTACATATCAAAGAACCAATTTTCTGCAAATTTGGGAATGATATTACCGAAGAACATTTGTTGGAACTGCTTGAACAAACCAAAGGTTTAATGGACGGAATTATTCTAACTAATACTGCCTCTAATCCTAGGTCGATTTATACCAACTTAAAGTCAGCTGATAAAAATCAAGGTGGCGGCCTCAGTGGTAAACCAATTTTTAAGAAGTCATTGAGTTTAACCAGGGCAATCCACCAGCAATTTCCCGATCTACCAATCATGTTCTCCGGTGGCGTTTTTACTCCAGAAGATGCACAGGCAGCCTTAATGGCAGGTGCCAGTTTAGTGCAAGTTTATACAGGAATTATTTACAATGGACCAACCTTGTTGAATGAAATCAATCAATACCTTTCAGTCAATGACGTTCTAGCCAATTTGGAGCGTTCAGAATCGCTTGCCCAAGCACCAATACAAGATAATACCGATATCGTCGTGTCCGATATTTCTGCAGCTAAAAAAGTCGAATTGGATGCTAATTCCGGCGCTTCTTTTCACGAAGAATAAGACCATCTAGCGATAAATTTTTCAGCAAAAATCCTCAGTCAGCTAATTGCTACTGAGGATTTTTTGGGAACAAATTATTCTTGAACACCGGTCGTAATGATTTCGTCGATCTTAAAACCTAAAGCTTGAGCCACTCGGGTACCGTAATCTTTGTCAGCTTGATACATTTGTTTGATTTCTAGAATTTTGATAGTATCTTTGGTCACCGTGCCTAATGTTTGAGCAATAGTTTTGATCAATCTTTCTTGTTCTCCCGATGACATCAGCCGATAAAGATCACCAGCTTGAGTCGAATAGTCGACTTGATAACTGTAAGCTTGATTTTGGACCTGACCAGAAACTTCATATGGATCAATCGAAGCTTTTTTAACTTCTTTGGGTCCATCAAAAGAATTCGGTTCGTAATTTACAGTCAAACCTTGATAGTTGGATTGCATGGTTCCGTCTCGTTCATAATTATGTACTTCGGTTAATGGTCGATTGACGGGAAGATCTTCGAAGTTAACACCTAAGCGATAACGTTGAGTATCTTTATATGAAAACAGTCGTCCCTGCAATAATTTATCTGGTGAAACTTCAATTCCGGGGACTAAATTGGCAGGCGACAAAGCAGCTTCTTCAATCTCGGTAAAATTATTCGTCGGATTTTGCTTGAATGTTAATGTACCAACTTTGATCAAGGGGTAATCTTTGTGGGAGACAACCTTTGTCACGTCAAAAATGTCCCATTTGTAATTTAAGCCGTCCTTAAAAGGGATGATCTGAACGTATAAATTCCATGAAGGTTCATTGTTTTGTTCTATTGCATTGAATAAGTCATCCTGAAGATAATCGGGGTTAGTGCCAGCTAATTTATTAGCCAATTCGCTAGTGATATTTTTAACTCCTTGATTAGTCTTCATATGATATTTAACCCAAAAGGCCTCACCTTTTGCATTGACCCACTTGAAAGTATGTGACCCATATCCATTCATCATCCGATAGGAAGCAGGAAGTCCACGGTCACCCATTAAATAGGTCACTTGATGAATCGATTCAGGTGATTGCGACCAAAAGTCCCATTGCATGGTTTGACTCGTCCTGTTAGTTCTAGGATCTCTTTTTTGTGAATGAATAAAGTCAGGAAATTTTAAGGGATCGTTCACAAAGAAGACGGGAGTGTTGTTACCAACGATATCGTAATTACCTGCTTTTGTATAAAATCGTAAGGCAAAACCCCGGACGTCTCGAACGGTGTCTGGATAGCCCTTTTCGCCAGCAACTTGTGAGAAGCGCATCATAATTGACGTTTTTTTGTTGAGACCATTAAAAACATCAGCTTTGGTGTATTTACTCATGTCACTTTCCAGAACGAATTCACCTTTGGCGCCGGCACCTTTAGCATGCACAACTCGCTCTGGAATACGTTCACGATCGAAATGGGCCAGTTTTTCTAGCAAGTCATAGTCCTGAATCAAGACCGGGCCTCGACTGCCGGCAGTTAATGAGTGTTGATTATCAGCCCATGGTTGGCCAGATTCTGTCGTTAATTTTTTTGGCATTGGTAATCTCCTATAGTTTAATTGAAAAAATAATCGAATTACTAGTACGCAATAATCATACTATAGGTCTTATCAGATGATAAATTATATGATAATTAATTTCATCAAAAATGATTAATTAAAAAAGAAGCAAATTACTAAACGTAATTTACTTCAATAATTGATAGTATATGATTTTTTTGTTCGAACAAATATTGTGATTAAAGCTGTTAGATAAACAAGGTAAAGACAAATCCAACGATACCCACTAATATGCCATAAGATAAAGCGGGAATAACTGTCTTCCGCAAGATATTGCCTTCCTGTCCTGACAAACCAACGACGGAACTGACCGAAACGATGTTGTGTACACAAATCATATTACCAGCCGCTGCTCCGATTAATTGGGAAGCGAGGACTAAGCTTTGACCGACTCCTGCTTTTGAGGCGATATCGGCTTGAATTTGTCCAAATGTCAATGTCGATACGGTAGTGCTTCCAGTCACAAAAGCACCTAACTGGCCTAAGAATGGAGCGATGACGATCCAAATTGAAGATAAGTATTTGGAAATTATTTTCGCAATATACATCGGCATACTTGGTAAACTTGAATTATTCAGTGCTGAGTTAGTAAAGATCTGCACCATGATCAAGGTTACAACCAAGGCTAAAGCAGTTGATCGCATGGAGATGACTACGTCTTTAGCAATTGGCAAGAAGCTCTTGAGTGAACGGACTTGAATCAACAGGCCAATGACCACGGCAAGCGTTAACAGAGTTCCGGGTGAATAGAGAAATTCCCAATCAGAATTGACTTGTTGAAATCCTAAAATGTTTTTCCAGGAAAGATTAACATTGCTAGTTAAAAACTGTTTTAAAGGCATGATCGTTCTAGTTGCTAGTAACAATAAAATTACCACGATATAAGGTGACCAAGCGGTTAAAAGCGACATCTTATTGTCGGAAGTTACGCTCTGTTTTGAAATCGTCCAAGGGTCGTCAAAGACTGATTGTGGCAATAAAAAGCGGTACTTGATCGTACCGATAGCCACGATGATCGTCAAAAATGGTGCCAAAATCGAAACGAATTCATAGCCAACAAAAGTTGAAACGGCGATGGCAAAGATACTATAGACCAAACCGATAAAAATCGTCCAAGGGGCAACGGTTAGAAAGTCATGTCTTGCGTTACCATCTTTTTTTCCAAACATGAAAGTCAGCATTAAAACGATCATCAAAGGCATGAAAGTCCCAGCAAAGAGGTCAATCTGCGTAACTCTTTGCCCGACAGTATTGAGAAGATTCGTGTTTTCCGTTACGTTGCTTAAACCAACAGTTAAGGGGGTACCAACAGCTCCAAAGGCTGCCGGAGTCGAATCGGCAACTAAAGCAATCGTCACCGCTGCCATAGGCGTGAAGCCTAATGCGATCAACAATGGTGCTGTAACCATCGCTGGTGTACCAAAGCCAGAGACTCCTTCGATGAGTCCTCCAAAAAGGAAGGCTACTAGAATAACTTGAAGCCGCATGTCAGCAGAAATCGTGTGAAAGCCGGCATTAATACGCTCAATGGCTCCAGTGTGTTGGAGGATATTGAGCATCATCAAAGCCCCAAATAAGATCCACAGAATCGGTAGTGCTTTGTGGACGGATTGAAAAATTGAAGCTAATAAAACTTTTGCGGGCATTTTCCAAAAGAAAAAGCCTTCTAATAAAACGATCAATGCACTGATCGACATACCCTTAGTTGCTGGCATGTTAAGGATGCCCAAGAGAACGAGTGGCAAAATGACCGCTGATAGTGCAATTAAGATCATATTGTATTTCCCCCTAAACCAATTTTATACATTATATAATTTTTGACTAATGGTTGGGAACAAAAAGCTATAAAATATTTTCAGAAAACTGCCTAAATGTTAGAGCATCGAAAGTGGACCACCGTTAATTCCTTTAGTAATAGTGATCGTGTCCGGGTCGATCGTCGTTTGATCAGCTAAGAGATCTTTCAGATGTCTTTTGAAGTCATTTTCAGCTAATTGTGATTTAACGTGCCACGCTGAAAAATCGCCATTAGCAGAAACGTCGCCGATAGTTTCAATTCCGGAAATATTTTTTGGATCAGTCGTTTGATCAGATTTGAAATCAATAAAGTAGTTGGTATACCACAGTTGAAAAGCCATAATTTTCCTCCAGAGTTTTTCTAACTTAATCATATAATACTTTTTAGTCTGAAAGTCGTTTATAAAAAAAGTTTTCAATCGCTTATTCTCACGTTACAATAAAAAAAGCGAGGTAGATTATGAAACAAATTACATGTCAACAAACTAAAACTATCAGTGAACGAGTAGTCTTTGATGGTGATTTAAACGATAAACAGACATTATTTGGCGGTAAGACGCTCTGTCTTCTAGATGAAAATGCTGGCCTAGCCAGTTTCAAAGTTGTCCGTGGCAAAGTGGCTACAGCAGGATATGACCATCTTAATTTTTGGCGCCCAATCACCACTGACAAGTATATGCGAATCGAGTCAGTGGTTACCGGAATAAAGGGTCGACAAGTCGAAGTCTTTACCAAGGTCATCAGTCATGATCTGAAAACAAATATCAAAGAAATTGCTTTTACCGGATTTTGTACAATGGTAGTCTTGCGTTCCGCTACTCAAATTGAATTGCCCACTTTAGTTCCGGAAACCGAAGAAGAAAAGTATCTCTGTGCCGGTTTTGAAGAACGTTTGCAGTCGAGACAAGCATATTTAACGCAAAAAGATCAATTTTTAGGTCATTTAGAACTTGATTAAAATAAGAGTGAACTCAATTGTGAGTTGTCACTCTTTTTTTAATCGATATGTTTTGATAAAAAGTCTAAAGCATTGCTGACTTTGAACATCGTGTTTTTAGGATCGTGTAATTGGTCATATGAGAGATCCAGCTTGGTTGTAGCATGATTTAATTCTAATTCCAAGAAGAATGGCTTTCTTAACCAAGGAAAAGGTGATTGCTTAGCTGGTTTGATCGTCAAGATATTTTTTAAAGTGTAGTTTTGAGCTTCCTCTTGTATTGAAAAAGCCTTTATTTGTGAATAACTAATGAATTGAAAATCCGCTTGCTGGGGAAGAAAAATCATCTTTAATTTATCGAGGTAATTATCCATTTTGTAGTATGAAATACCGTGTTTTTCAAGTTGCCAATGCGAGAATAATTTAGGTAGATTAATGGGGTAGTAAACGAAAAGTAATAGAAATAGACATAGTAAAAATAAGCTAATTCCCAAGTTGAGATTTACCAATAAACCAAGTGCTCCAGCCAAAAAACTGACTAAAAAACTTACAATAATTGGACGTTTATTGATTCTTTTGCCAAATTCAATTGTAGTGGTCATATTCAAGGCTCCTTCTTAATGCTAACTCCATTGTAATATTCCGTAAGCGGTTACACAACCGCTATACAAAGGAATTTATTTATCAATATTTCTTTGGAAAGCATTGTAATAGTTTATTTTATCGTATATCCTGAAACTATATTATAAAGTAGGAGGGTTGATTATGGAAAAAAAGGTAAAAAAGTGGCAAATGCCATCAGCTTATACAATTTTGTTCTTCTTGATAATCCTGGTAGCAGTTTTGACATGGATTATACCCGCGGGCGAGTATGCCACTTCTAAAGCGGGAAATATTATTGCAGGAACGTACAAAGCCCGAACAAGCAGTCCTCAGGGTATTTGGGATGTTTTCTTAGCTCCAATCAATGGTATGGTTGGTACTGATACGACTGAAGGTTCAATTTCAGTTTCCCTATTCATTTTAGTTATTGGTGGTTTCTTAGGGGTCGTCAATAAGACTAAAGCTTTGGATGACGGGATCAGCGCCACAGTTCGTAAGTACGAAGGTAAGGAAAAAGCTCTTATTCCCATTTTAATGACCTTATTCGCAATCGGTGGTTCAACTTATGGTATGGGTGAAGAAACGATTGCTTTCTATCCAATTTTGATTCCAGTTATGATCAGTGTTGGTTATGACTCGATTACCGCTATTTCGTTAGCCTTGATCGGTTCACAAGTTGGATGTCTAGCTTCAACAGTAAATCCATTTGCGACAGGTGTTGCATCACAAACGATGAATATCTCACCTGGTGATGGATTGATTCCACGGTTTATTTTGTTAATTATCGTAACTGTGATTAGTATCGTTTATGTAATGCACTATGCTGAAAAAATTAAGAAGGATCCATCACAATCATATGTTTTTGAGCGTCGTCAAAAGGATCTGGAAGAATTTAATATGGAAGAACGCTCAATTGGTGAAAAATTAACTAAGAAGCAAAAGAGCGTCTTGTGGTTATTTGCTTTAACTTTTGTCATTATGATCATCAGTTTGATTCCTTGGACAAGTTTAAATCCTAAGTGGACATTCTTTGAAAGTTTTACAAAGTGGTTAACACATATTCCATTCTTGGGTGCCTTGGTTGGTCAAGACATTGCGCCATTAGGTACTTGGTACTTTACAGAAATCACAACTTTGTTCTTTATGATGTCAGTAATTATCATGTTTGTCTTTGGAATGAAAGAATCCGAATATATCAATGCATTCTTGAATGGTATGACCGAATTCTTAAGCGTTGCGATCATCGTTGCCGTTGCTCGTGGTATCCAAGTGGTTATGAACAATGGTTACATCACTGCTACAGTCTTGCATGCTGGTGAAACTGGATTGCAAAATCTTTCCGCTGGTGTCTTCATTGTTTTGACATACATCTTCTATATTCCAATGTCATTCTTGATTCCTTCAACATCCGGCCTTGCCGCTGCTACGATGGGAATCATGGGTCCATTAGGTAAGTTCTCAGGGGTTGATGGTTCATTAGTTATTACCGCTTATCAATCAGCTTCAGGACTAGTTAACTTGATCACACCAACTTCTGGTATCGTTATGGGTGCCTTAGCCATTGGACATGTTGATATCGTTAAATGGTGGAAGTACATGTGGAAACTTGTGGCAATTTTGTTCGTGGTCATTGCGGTGTTCTTAGTTATTTGTTCGATGTTCAAATAGTTATAAAAAAATAATTCTGGGGGTTTAATGATGGAACAATTTATTACAGATCAGATTCAGGAAGCAGCAATCAAAGATTTGGGTAAAATGGTTGGAATCGCCTCTTTCAACGAACCAGCTGAAGAAAAGGCACCTTTTGGTAAGGGGCCAAAGAAAGCACTCGATGAAATGATGAGTTTATTGGATAACCTTGGTTTCAAGACTCACGAGAATCCAGATGGTTATTACGGCTATGCTGATATCGGTGAAGGCGATGAGACTTTTGGTGTCGTTTGCCATTTGGATGAAGTACCAGCTGGTAATTTGGAAGCATGGGATGTTGAACCTTATAAGTTAACAATCAAAGATGACGTGCTTTATGGTCGTGGCGTTCAAGATGACAAAGGACCAACTCTCAGTGCTATTTATGCGATCAAGTCCATTTTAGATAAAGGCTATAAGTTCAATAAAAAGATCCGTTTGATCTTCGGGACTGATGAAGAGATCCTTTGGAGATGTTTGGCTGAATATAACAAGATTGAAGATCCAATTGATCTAGGTATTGCCCCAGATGCTGACTTCCCATTAATTTATGCCGAAAAAGGTTTACAGCAATCATATCTAGTTGGACCTGGTTCAGATGAATTGCAATTGGATTTGGAGAATGCCTTCAATGCTGTTCCTGGTAAAGCAGTTTACAATGGTCCTAAACAAGATGAAGTAATGGCTGCCTTAGAGAAACATAATTTTGCCGCAGACAAAACAGCTGATGGAATCGAAGTTCATGGTAAATCAGTTCACGCAATGGAAGCTCCAAACGGAGTTAATGCTGTGGTTAGATTAGGTATTGCTTTGGCTGACGTTTTCCCTGATGTTAAAGTCTTGCAATTTTTGAAGGCTTTTGGTGAAGAGGCACATGCTAAAAACTTATTAGGCGACGTTTCTGATGATGTTTCAGGACAATTGACCTTTAATATTTCCAGTCTGAAAATCACACCAACAGAATCTAAGATGCAAATTGATCTACGGATTCCAGTTAAAATCGATCATGACCAGTTGATTCAACAAGTTTCAGATGCTGTAGCTAAATTTGATTTGAAGTATGAAAACTTCGACTACGTTGCACCATTATACGTGCCAACTGATAGCAAATTAGTTAAGACCTTGATGTCAACTTATCAAGACCTCACTGGTGATACAAAGTCGCAACCTGCCATTTCTGGTGGAGCAACCTTTGCTAGAACCATGAATAATTGCGTGGCCTTTGGTGCCATGTTCCCAACTACTCCGAATTATATGCATCAAGCTAATGAAAGATGGAGCAAAGCGGACATGAGAAAAGCAATGGAAATCTTTGCCGAAGCAATTTATAGATTATGCGTTGAATAATTTTTGAAAGATAAGGCAGAAGCCTTATTTTTTTTGCCTTTCTAAGACTAAAAGTTTGTTTTATATTCAAAAATTAGGTAGCGTAACAGTAGGAAAATAATGAGAGTATATTTAATTCTTTATGAAAAAGCTTGTTAAATATTGAGGTGTAAGATTATGTTTGATTTTAATACGCAAGCGCAAAAATTTAAGTTTCAAGGAGAAATTACGGTCCCAGGTGACAAAAGTATCGCTCATCGAGCCATTATGTTTGGCTCTTTAGCTGACGGCGTGACCCAAATCAGCAACTTCATGTACGCTGATGATTTAACGGTAACCACTAGGATCTTTAAACAATTGGGTGCTAAGATTCATTCCGAGATCAGTAATAAAGATATGATCATCAAAGGAATGAAGCATCAATTTCAGCCCGTTTCAGAACCACTTAATGTTGAGAATGTGGGCACAATGCGAAGTTTATTACTCGGAGTCTTGGCAAGTGTGCCTAATCAGTACAAAATTATCGGTGGCAAATATTTGAGTCAGAGTCCGATGGATCACTTACTAGAGCTTTTGGCGAAGATGGGAGTTAACCTTCAACAAAGCTCTGAAAATGCGTTACCGCTTCAAATAACTGGTAGTCAAAGTCTAGAGGGCATTACTTATCAACAGGATATTTCAAATGCACAAATTAAGAGCAGTTTGATTATGGCTGGTCTATACGCTCAAAGTCCTACGGAAATTATTCGCAAGTTGCCAACAAGAAATCACACCGAAGTCATGGCCAACTATTTTGGTGCCAACATCGAGGTGACACCGGATATCATCAAAATAAATCCACTTGAGACAAATCTATTGGGTCAGAGTATCACGATTCCGGGAGATTTTTCTTCTGCCGCTCTGTATGTTGCAGGCACCTTATTGTCTGAAGGTAGTCAAATGGTCTTACCAAAGGTCAGCCTCAACTCGACCAGAATTGGACTTTTACGGGTCGTTAAGCAGATGGGTGCTCAAATCGGAGTTAAGAATCAATCGATCGATGCAGTCGAGCCCTTTGGAGATTTAGTTGTAAAGTCGCAGAAACTACACGGTACCACAGTCACTGCTGAAGAGGTGCCATTCATTATCGACGAAATTCCTTTAATTGCACTGATTGCTTCGCAAGCAGATGGGAAAACCGTAATTGAAGGAATTCACGATGTTTATTTACAAATTGATGATCGGCTTCGTAATATGCGGACGGAGTTAGCAAAATTAGGTATTGTCATGGAAGTTCATCAAGATTCAATCGTCATAGCGGGTAATCAAGAGATCAAGGTCAAGGATGATGTCGACAGTCATAATGATCACCGAATAGCGATGATGTTGTGCATTGCCTCAATTTTGACGGACAGCCCCTTCAAAATTAAAAATATTGAAGCAATCGATATATCGTATCCTGGATTCATTTCCGACTTAAATAAAGTTCTTGTTGCGAAGTAATCGTAACAAAGGACTTCTTTTTTTTGGAGTAGTGTCGTATGATTGTTGTAAATCGTTTCAATGTAAGGGGTTACTGAATTAATAATTGATTTTATCGGGACAGATTTAGATGGAACACTCTTAAATAGTTACAGCAAAATATCATCCCAGAATGTTGCGGCAATCAGGGAAGCAGTCCAAGCGGGGAAAAAGTTTGCCATTTGCTCTGGTCGAACATTGCATTCAGTCAATAAATTTTTTGAAAAAGATCTAAAGGTCGCAGGCTTTAAAGTAGTCTTAAATGGAGCAGTGGTAGTTGATCCAGAAGGACAAGTATTATTGAATCGGCCGCTCGAGCAAAAGGTTATTGCTGAAATTTTAAAACGGTCCGAATTTACCGATTTCAAGGTTGTTTTAGATGGACTCAACGACATTTACATTTATGATTCTAAACACAGTTGGACGACGTATTTCGAGGGGATGAATCGCCACCATTTTAAAGCGCATTCGATCAACGATTTAGAAAAGTTGAACGCACGAAGTGACTTTGATATTTACAAAGTCTCTTTTAGTTGTCCTCCCAACAGGCTTGCTGAATTGCAAAAACGACTAGAATCATTCACTTCACTGCCTATAACGATCAGCCGTTCTGGTAAGTATTATTTTGAGATCAACGGACAGGATGTAACAAAATTGTCAGCCTTGCAACATGTTTCAGAATTGATCGGCATTCCGATGACGAATTTCATGTGTTTTGGCGATTATGGGAATGATTTGGATATGATCAAAGAAGTTGGCTATGGTGTAGCCATGGGAAATGCTGTTGAAAGTGTTAAAGATGTTGCTTGGAAAGTCACTGATAGCAACAATCAAAACGGAGTGGCCAAGATCATCAATCGTGCTTTGAAAAATGAATTTGATTAAGAGTAGTTCCAGTCGAAATTAGATTGGGGCTATTTTTTTATCGTGTATTTTGTTTTTCGATAAAAACATCTTGATAAAAATTAAAAGAAGTTATACAATCAAAGTGTTCTATGAAAGCGTTTTTAGTAAACGTTTTAAGAAAAAAACAAATACATATTTTACTATAGAAGGGGTACTAAATTATGGCTGAAAAAACAATTATGCTAGTATGTGCTGCTGGTATGTCAACAAGTCTACTTGTTTCAAAAATGCAAAAAGCTGCTGAAAGCGACGGAATCGATGCAGAAATCTTTGCTACTGCTGCTGCAGATGCAGATGCAAAATTAGATGAAAAACATCCTGATGTTCTAATGCTTGGACCTCAAGTTAGATATCTTGAAGGTCAATTCAAACAAAAGTTGAGCATTCCTGTTGAAGTAATCAATATGCAAGATTACGGTATGATGAATGGTGAAAAGGTGCTAAGAGAAGCTGTTAAGCTGATCGATTAATCAAGATAATACACACAAAAGGGGTGCAAATGCGCCCCTTTAATTGTTTTAAATAAAAGTAAGCGCTTAATTAAAAAATGAGGAGTTTTAAAAATGGCTGAAGAACAACATGATGAACAACTAGAAACAGTAATGGGATTGATTATTAACGGTGGTAACGCTAAGAGTTCATCCTTTGAAGCAATCAATGAAGCTAAAAAAGGACACTTTACTGTTGCTGATCAAAAATTAAAAGAAGCTGACAAATTCTTAGTCGATGCCCACAACTCACAAACTGATATGTTGACCAAAGAGGCTAACGGCGATCATGCCAAAGTAACTCTATTGATGGTTCACTCTCAAGATCATATTATGAATGCCATTACCTTTAGAGACTTGGCTGGAGAAATTGTAGATTTGTACAAGAGACTAGATAAAGAAGGGAAATAATTTCAATGAGTGAAGGAATTCAAATGCCTGAAGGTTTTCTTTGGGGTGGTGCTGTTGCAGCTCATCAATTAGAAGGTGCTTGGAATGAAGATGGCAAAGGAGTTTCCATTGCCGATGTCATGACAGCTGGCGCTCATGGAGTTGCTCGTCGAGTGACTGATGGCGTTAAACCGGGAGAAATTTATCCTAATCATTGGGGAAATGATTTCTATCACAAGTATCCAGAAGATATTAAATTATTTGCTGAATTGGGATTGAAGTGTTTTAGAACTTCCATCGCTTGGACGAGAATTTTTCCCAATGGTGATGAAGAACAACCTAATGAAGCGGGATTGAAATTCTATGATGATTTGTTCGATGAATGTCTCAAATATGGGATTCAGCCGGTCATCACATTGTCACATTTCGAGATTCCATATCATCTTGTAAAGGAGTATGGCGGTTGGAAGAATCGTAAGATGATTGAATTCTTCGATCGGTTTGCGGAAGTTGTTTTCAAGCGTTATCAACATAAAGTTAAGTATTGGATGACTTTTAATGAGATCAACAATCAAACAAATTGGAAAGATCCACATCCCTTGCTCCAAGATTCAGGATTAGAGTTAGGGCCTGATGACAACTGGGAAAAAGAAATGTTCCAAGCTGCTCATTACGAGTTTGTTGCCAGTGCGCATGCAGTTCAAATGGCTCATAAGATCAATCCTAAGCTCCAAGTTGGCTCAATGATTGCGATGTGTCCCGTTTATCCTTTGACTTCTAAGCCAGAAGATATTATGAAAGCAGAACGGGCCATGCAATATCGCTATTACTTTGGCGACGTTCAAGCCTTAGGCTTTTATCCAGAATGGATCGAGAAGTATTGGGCTCGGAAAGGGTATGATCTCGATATTACTGCCGCTGATTTGGCAGCAATTAAGGCGGGAACTGTTGACTATGTTGGCTTTAGTTATTACATGTCATTTACGACTAAAGCACATGCAGGTGAGACTCACTTTGACTATGATGAAGCCGAAGATTTAGTTTCCAATCCGCATGTTGAAAAATCTGACTGGGGTTGGCAAATTGATCCCGTTGGTCTACGTTACGCCATGAATTGGATGACAACTCGTTGGCACAAGCCACTCTTTATTGTTGAGAATGGTTTTGGTGCCTATGACAAGCTGGAAGATGACGGTACGATCCACGATTCATATCGGATTTCATATTTCCACGATCATATTTTACAAATGGAAAAAGCTGTCAAAGAAGATGGCGTTGATTTGATCGGTTACACGCCTTGGGGTCATATTGATTTGATTTCAGCAAGTACCGGTGAAATGAAGAAACGTTATGGGATGATTTACGTTGACCAAGATGATGAGGGTCACGGTAGTCTCAAACGTTATAAGAAAGATTCTTTCAATTGGTATCAAAAAGTAATCGCCTCAAATGGAGAGGATATCGACGAATAAGACATATAAAAGGAGAGGAATTTTTATATGACTGAAACGACAAAAAGTGGTTTAAGAAAAGATTTCTTGTGGGGAGGTGCCGTAGCGGCTAATCAGCTTGAGGGAGCTTTTGACGTTGATGGAAAAGGAGTCAGCGTCTCAGATATTATGACTGCGGGTGCATACCAAAAACCACGTGAGATAACAAAAGGTATTATTCCAGGGAAAAATTATCCCAACCATACAGCAATTGACTTTTATCACCAATATAAAGGCGATATTAAATTGTTTGCGGAAATGGGCTTCAAGTGTTTTAGAACTTCTATTGCTTGGACGAGAATTTTCCCTAATGGGGATGAAGAACAGCCAAATGAAGCTGGTTTAAAGTTTTATGATGATTTGTTTGACGAGTGTTTGAAGTATGGTATCGAACCAGTAATAACCTTGTCGCATTTTGAAATGCCATATCATTTGGCAGAAGCTTATGGTGGCTGGAGAAATCGAAAAGTGATCGACTTCTTTGTTAAATTTGCCACAGTTTGCTTTAAACGTTACAAGGATAAAGTTAAGTATTGGATGACTTTTAACGAAATCAATAATCAAACTACTTTTACCAATGACTTTATGGTCGCAACTGATTCTGGTTTATTATTTGATGGCAATGAGACTGAAGAAGAACGTGAAGCATTGATGTATCAAGCTTCACATTATGAAGTCGTTGCTAGTGCCTTGGCTGTTAAGATTGGTCATAAAATCAATCCTAATTTTGAAATTGGCAATATGGTTAACTTTACTCCAGTTTATCCAGCATCTTCAGATCCAAAAGATATCCTTTTGGCTGAAAAGGCCATGCAGAGACGTTACTGGTGGGCTGATGTCCAAGCATTAGGCGAATATCCAGTTGGAATGGAAGCTTATTTCAAAGCACATAATTTCAGACCAGATATTACCGCAGAAGATCGAGTAGTTTTGCGTGAAGGAACCGTTGATTATATCGGTTTTAGTTACTATAATTCGATGACGGTTAAATATAGCGATGATAATCCTGATTTCAAATTCATTGGTGATCGTGAAACAGTCAAAAATCCTAATCTGAAATATAACGACTGGGGTTGGCCAGTTGACCCAATTGGCTTACGTTATTCGATGAATTGGTTGACAGAACACTATCACAAGCCAGTAATGATTGTTGAAAATGGGTTCGGAGCTTATGATAAAGTTGAAGCTGATGGTAGTATTCATGATGACTATCGGATCGACTATCTCAGAGCTCATATTGAACAGATGATAAAAGCTGTTAACGAAGATGGTGTTGATCTGTTAGGCTACACGCCTTGGGGTTGTATTGACCTAGTTTCAGCTGGAACTGGTCAAATGTCCAAACGTTACGGCTTCATTTATGTTGATAAAGATGATGACGGCAATGGTACGTTAGCGCGCTCAAAGAAGGATTCATTCTACTGGTATCAGAAGGTAATCCGTTCCAATGGATCACAACTAGACTGAATCAACTAAAAGAAGCTGAGACAAAACCAAATTGTTTGTCTCAGCTTCTTTGTTTCAATGCAAATGTAATTTGTTACATGTATAATATAATTATCTTTACTAAAAATGACATAGACCAATTTGAAAGGAGGAAAGAGATTATGTTTCCCTATCAGAAGGTTCATGAATTGAATCGTTTAGAGTTGATCGTCTATAAATATATCATCGGGCATACTAAAGAAGTTCAAAATATGACGATTCGTGAGATGGCAGATGCCGCTCATGTTTCGACTACGACAATTTTGAGGTTTCTTAAAAAGATGGATTATAGCGGCTTTTCTGAATTCAAGTTTGCCTTGAAACAAAGCCTGAAGCAACCTACTAAATCACAACAAGATCCTAGTATGGAACCGATTAAGAACTTTTTTCAGCTGGTGGCAGATGAAGAACCGTTTGATAATAAAATCAATCAAGCAGCCGATATGATCAATGCCTCTGACTTAGTGTTGTTTTTTGGAGTAGGTAACAGCGGTCGGATCGCTCAATATGGCGCCAGTATTTTATCCAGCTATGGTGTGTACTCCTTGCCCATCATTGATCCATTTCAACCGGAACCATTTTCCAATCGTGACTTCTCTAAGACTTTATTGATCCTCGTTTCTGTCTCTGGTGAAACCGATGAAGTCTTAGCTCAAGCCCGGTATTATCGGAAGAATGGGGCGCAGACGATTGCCTTAACAGCTAATTCATATTCAGTTTTAAATCAGATCACTGACTTTTCAATCTCTTATGACACACCACAGAATCGTAAAGGGCATATCAATGTGACAACTCAAGTTCCAATTGTTTACACGCTGGAACAAATCTCAAATTGTGCTTACCATAAGATGGTAGACCATAGCGAAAATCACTTCACGGAACATGTTACGGATTAGTAACATGTTTTTTAGTTTAAAACTTATTATTTTACTTTTAAAAGCATATACAAAATAATGAAAAGGGTTACAATTGAATTTGTAAGCAGATTGGTGTTTCTGCTATGTAACAAATTTTATTTGAGGGGGTTTTGCATATGGCTGAAAAGAAATCCGGCAGTTTCGTCCAAGATAAACTTATTCCTATTGCGGGCAAACTTGCTTCTTCACGTCATTTGATTGCATTACGTGATGGTATGACTTTAGCTGTTCCAATGATTATCATTGGTTCAATCTTCATGATCATCGCACAATTCCCAATTCAAGCCTATCTAGATTTTATGGCTAGTATCTTTGGTAAGAATTGGGCTACGGTATTACAATATCCAACTAACGCCTCATTCCATATTATGGGTCTGATCGCGGTTATCGGTATTTCTTATAACTTGGCAAAGAGTTATAAGGTTGATCCTATCTCTGCTGCAATTGTTTCATTAGGTGCTTTTGTCCTAACGATTCCATTGAAGACAGATAAAGCTGGAGCTTTGTGGATTCCATTGACACAATTTGATTCAGCTGGCCTATTTACAGCTATTATTGTCGGTCTATTTATTACTGACTTCTATGTTTGGATGGTTCACAAGAATTGGACTATTAAGATGCCAGACACAGTTCCACCAGCAGTAAGTAACTCATTTGCTGCTTTGTTCCCAGGTTTAATTATTTTACTTCTTGTTTGGGTAATTCGTTTAGGTGTTGAAGCAACACCAATGCAAAGTATTCCAAATATCATTTCCTTCTTCTTGGCTGATCCATTAGGTCACTTGAGCAATACCTTACCAGGTGCCTTAGTTGCTGAATTCCTGGTTTCATTCCTATGGTTATTCGGTATTCACGGAGCCAACGTTGTTTCAGGTGTTATGATGCCTATCTGGTTAACAGCTTTGAACCAAAACCACGCTGCCTTTACAGCTGGTAAAGCTTTACCAAACATCGTTACAACTTCATTCTTCGATAACTTCGTCCACATGGGTGGTTCCGGTGCTACAATCGGTTTGGCAATGCTTCTAGCCTTTGCCGCAAAGAGTAAGGAACTTAAGACTTTAGGTAAATTGGTTGCCGGTCCTGCACTGTTCAACATCAATGAACCAATCGTCTTTGGATTACCTATTGTTATGAACTACAAGATGGCAGTTCCATTTATTTTGACACCACTTGTAAACGTACTAACAACATATATCGCTATGGCTACTAATTTAGTGGCAAGACCAATGGGTGTTTATATTCCTTGGACAACTCCACCAATCTTGTCAGGATTTATTGCAACTGGTCATATTTCAGGTGCGGTATTGCAAATTATCAACATTGTTCTTGATACATTAATTTACTTCTACTTCTTCAAGTCAATGGATAAAGACAAGTTGGCTGAAGAATTAGGTCAAACAGAAACTGCTAAATAAAACTTTTTGGAGGTCGTGTTTTGAGAAGACTGGGATTGTCATTATATCCAGAACATTCAACTTTTGCTGAGGATAAGAAGTATCTTGAGACAGCACATAAACTAGGTTATTCGCGGATCTTTGCTTCATTGCTGGAATTGGGTGAAGATCAAGACAAAACGATTCGTCGTTTCAAAGAAACAATTGCTTATGGAAACCAATTAGGTTTCGTGACAATTGTTGATATGAATCCTCGTTTATTTAAAGAATTGGATATTAGTTATGATGATTTATCATTTTTCCACGAACTGGGAGCTTATGGTATCAGATTAGATGAGGGCTTTTCTGGTATGGAAGAAGCTAAAATGACTCATAATCCTTATGGTTTGAAAATTGAGATCAATATGAGTTCAGGTACTCATTACTTGGACAATATTATTTCTTATCATCCCAAT
This sequence comes from Companilactobacillus sp. FL22-3, assembly GCF_054881455.1. Classification (NCBI taxonomy): domain Bacteria; kingdom Bacillati; phylum Bacillota; class Bacilli; order Lactobacillales; family Lactobacillaceae; genus Companilactobacillus; species Companilactobacillus sp. FL22-3. Next base: position 152,289 of record NZ_JBTYYZ010000004.1, read on the forward strand.
ACCGATAATTTACTCGGTTGTCATAACTTTTATCCACAACGTTTCACTGGTCTCGGTGAAGACTTCTTTATCAAGTGGTCGAACTTCTTCAAGCAACGCAATATTCATTCAGCCGCTTTTGTCAGTTCACATCAAGCAACTTTTGGTCCTTGGCCAGTTCAAGATGGACTACCAACACTAGAAGATGATCGTGATCTTCCAATTGCTACTCAAGTAAAACACTTGTTGATGAGCGATGCCGTTGATGATATTTTGATTGGCAATACTTACGCTTCCGATGAAGAGTTAAAAGAAGCTGCAGAAGCTTTCTTTGCTCCTTATCCAACCTTGAAAGTTAATTTCTCGGCTGATACAACTGATCTAGAAAAAGAAGTTATTTTAAAAACTACTCATATTTATCGTGGCGATGCTTCTGATTACTTGCTTCGTAGTACGATGACACGAGTCGTTTATAAAGATGGCGATTTCCCAGCTCATGATACCAACGATATCAAACGTGGCGATATCATTATTGTGAATGAGAATTACGGTCAATATAAAGGCGAAACGCAAATTGCACTTCGTGATATCAAGAATGATGGACGTCGTAACGTGGTCGGACATTTGGATGAGAAAGAGGCATTCTTGTTGAATTATCTGGAACCATGGAGTAGTTTCAAATTAGCAGAATAAAATAAAGAAATACTATTCTCAATTGAATAGTATTTTTTTATAAGGAGCAAAATATGAATAAATATTTACTTTCCGAAGATAAATTCGATGTTTTTTATAATCTGTACTTGTATTCCTTTAACCGTGAAGATTCACTCCACCGTAAGCAGGTCTTCAAAGAACGCTTTGACCACTCTTTAGTGTATGGCCTGATGAATCGTCAAAAACTTGGCAGTGGACTATTCAGTATTCCATTTGAAGTTAACTTTCATGGCGTCGATTACAAGATGAATGGCATTGGGGATGTGATGAGTGCGCCAGAATTTGGTGGTCACGGAGGTGCTAGTTCGTTGTTGAATGCGGCGTTAAATGATATGCATGAGAATCAGGTGACATTGTCATATCTGGCCCCATTTTCTTATCGTTATTATCGTCGCTTTGGTTACGAACAAGTTTTTGATCATACAGTTATTTCACTGGACAATTACAATTTACCTCGCATCAAGAACTCAACTGCCGGCTATGTAATGCGTGACAAGATTAAGGACATGAATCCAAAAATCAGGGCGATTTATCAGAGCGATAATGAACTCGGGGGAGTAATCCGTCCGCAATGGTGGTGGGATCACATGCTGGATAAACATCAAGATTATCAAATTGCTACAGCTTTTGATGATCACGATGAGATAATTGGCTATTTGATCTACTATAGCGAAGGGGAAACTTTCTATATTCATGAATGGAAGAACTTAACTGATTTGAGCCGAAAGTTATTGAGTCGCTTTATCGTTAGCCATCAATCTATTTTTCGAAAGTTTGTTTATGAATCCGCCGATCCCAACTTAAAAGCTGACTTATTAGAAGAACCAGGTTTAGCTAAAGTAGAAGTGCAACCATATATGATGGCTCGAATAGTTGATTTGTCAGATTTCTTGCAACGCTATCCTGTTCAAAAAACAACCTTAGCTAAAACTTATCTTAAGGTCAACGATACTTTGGCTTGGAATAACCACACTTGGTGTTTGGCGATTGAAGATGGCATTGTTAAATTGAAAATTGCTGACGACCATACCCCTCAACTAGAGCTAACGATTCAGAATTTGACTAAGGCAATGTTTGGCTATCGGAGTCTGAATTCACTGTTTGAGTCTGGGGCAGTGTCAGGTGATCAGAAAAAGCTTGCTGAACTGAATGAAATATTTGTGAAAAATAAGCCACAATTAATAGATTACTTCTAATATAATAGAAAATATTTTGTTAAAATAAATGAGAAGGAATATTTCTCGTTTCCAATGATAATTTATTTACTCACAATTTTATAAAAAAGTAATTTATTATTTTAATTGTATATAATAATAAAAAGAGTAAGCTTTGCCTACGAGTAATTATCTTGAATACTTCACAGTGAAAGGGGCAAAGTCGATGACCTGGAGTGTTTGGCGAGTAGCACCAATAATTACAAGTATCTTTTTTATCCTAGGAGTCTTTACACTTTATCAAGTTGTTTTTGATTGGCTGAAAACCATCTTGCGTGAAAAACAAGTTGACTTCAAAGATGAAACCTTGCGATCGTGGTTCGGAGTTATTTATATGCTGATCTTTATCTTCAGTATGCAATCGACGTTGGTAGGAGAAAAGTTCTCTTGGGAATTTATGAATTTCATCATTATTGCTTTAATATTCTGTGCTTATTTTTTGAATATTAGAATTCCAATCTATTTATTTTTGCCGATTGTCTTAGTGTATATGCTTTTTAATGGTTCTTTTGGTTATTGGGAATCTTGGTGTCACGCGATCAGTCTCATCTTGACATATTGGGCTTTTAATTTTATCAAGCGTTTGCCAGCTCATGCAGATTCTTTTATTAGTTATATGGGAATTGGTATCGTTAGTGGAGCCATAATGTGGTTCTTTGTTGCCGTAAAATTCCACCTTTCACCGATAGTTTACATACAAGAGTGGGGCTATTTAATTATCTTTGAAGTCTTGTTATATAGCTATGTGCGCATGTTAGTCCGTGAAAGTAAGCTGAAGGGTCACTTGTTGGACTTTGCCAATCACGATGCTTTAACTAAGTCAAAGAACTATGCAGCATATAATTCTGATATAAAGATTCTATTTAACCATAGTTTAGAAAATAATTTAGACTTATCGATGATGATGTTTGATATCGATCATTTTAAACAAGTCAATGATTCTTACGGTCACTTGGCAGGTGATCAAGTGCTGAAAAAAACCGCTGCCGCCGTTCAAACAGTCATAAACGAGAATGATTCAAATGTGAAATTGTATCGAACCGGTGGTGAGGAATTTAACGTTGTTTTTCCGGGTTATGATTTGAATTCGACAAAACCACTTGTGACTGAAATTTTTGATACTTTAAATAATATGAGTATTGAAAATGACGATAAAAAGATTAGAATTACCGTTTCTATCGGTGTTTCAAGTTTGCATAATAAGGATAAAAGCACCGATGAATTTTATAAACGAGTTGATAAAAATCTGTATCATTCAAAAGAAAATGGTCGTCATCAGATAACGGCCGTCTAAGGACTCCGTTTTTCGGTTTCAAGTTAAACCGGCTCCTTGTCAAATCGTATTGAATAGTTTTTGTATGAAAGGCATCCTCTCGCAGGATGCTTTTTTATGTACAAATAAGTCTTATTCTCTTAAGAAAATGGTCAAGATTTTTAAAACCGTAACTGACATGTTTGAGCTTGGCGTCTTTGGTTGGTTTCTTTTTATTGTCAGTCATCGTTAGGGCTCGCCTTCTCCGGTCAGCTGGACTAGATGAACCATTGACATCAAATTTAAGCTTCCATTGTCAAATTGTTCCATCATTTGAAATTTTAAAGTGCTTATCAGTCTATGGTAACGAAGTATTATTTTTTACTAACCAAGTTATTACCTCTATTTTGAGTTGAGCGAAGATTGTAGTACTGCCCATGCAAGATTTATACATTTCAATTGCCTGAAGGTTTAATTCTTTTGAATATTTAGCCACAGAAAAACACCCTCGGTATTGTCTCCAATACAGAGGGTGCACTTCAGATCATTAATTCTAACTTTATTATAGTTTATTTATAAAATAAATTAATTATTTTATTTATGCTTTTAAATGTTATGATTTATTTTTAAAGTGACTTTTAACAATTATTTATACAATGTACAATTTGTTTAGTAAACTCAAATACCTATAAACGAATTTAAAGTAGGACTATCCTATCAAAACCGAGGGAGCGGTTATATGACAGATAATACAAAAGACGAAGTGTTTCGGCTAATAGATTCAATGTATAACAATGTTAAAGTGGGAAGCAATGATCCTGATATATTGGATGTACTAATGAAAGCCACTTTAGCTCTTAATAAAGGTATGGCTCCTCAAATAGTAGCAGCTAAGACGGTTAATGGCATAAACCTATTTGTTTTAAGTAATAAAAAGATGAATTTGAGTGCTGAATTTAATGCTGATTACACTCAACTAATCAAATTGTCTCGGGCCGGTAGTTATAAGTGGATCTCTACTGGTGTGGGAGATTTAAGAATTCAGTTTTTTTAAGACTTAATTTTTGCTTTCCAATTAAAAATATTTAATGTTTAAATACCGATGGTTACATCACAAATATAGCATGAATTTGAATAATTTATAAATAGCCTTGGGCTTTACAATTACTTAAGGTTCTAAGTCAAATCGTGTTGGTGATACCTACTTCTAAGAGTCATACCTTAATTGGTATGGTTCTTTTATTTTTAATTCCAATGACATCACGAAGGGTGGAGTTGTAAGACTTATCGATTTTTTGAGATATGATATTCCGTTAATTAATCAACACTTAAGCTAGCAAATCTTTATTTAAAGAAAATGAAGATAAGTATAATAAATACCATATGAAACGAAAAATTTTTGAATCATTAATTTTCAGTGGTATATTTTTCTTTCTTTTTTGAACCTAAAATAAGCAGGTATGATATGAAAATTAAAAATACAGTTACTGAAGAGGTAATAGTAAGCATATTAATTGTTCCGTAACGTTGAACCACTAAACCTATTAAGGGGTTAACAACCATAGTAATTAAACTGATTGCAAAAGATAATCCTGAAATAAACGTTGCTCGAGCATTATCCCTGACCCATAGATTTAACATTTGCATGACAATTGGGTCAAGAATATCCACTACTATATATAGAAGTCCGGCCCCGATTAAAAAAATGATTTTATTATTTTGAATTTGAAGTACAGCTGAAATAATTAGTATCGCTGAAACCAGCATTGATAAATTGGAATACTTTAATTTTGATAACCTGTATGCTTGGGTTGCGATAATGCCACCAAATAGACTATATATCATAAATATAATTCCATTTTCGGCTGAATTGAATCCTATTTTTGAAATATAATCGGGAAGTAATGCAAAAATAGCATTGACGACAGATACGGTAATTATTGTGAAAATGAATAGAAAAAATATATTGGGAGAAAGAACCATTTCTTTAAATACAGACAAAACGTTTTTCAAACTTTTGATAAAAGTTGATTCACTATTGTTAAGGTTATAATTTTTATCAGCTAGAGATTCTTTTTTTATTTCCTTTGTATTGAGAATGATAATACTAGCAATAACAAATGTAATTGATTGGAATATATATGGAAGATCAAAATTCAGTGTATATAAAAAACCACCGGAGAATGTAGCGATGCCTAAAATGATAGAACTTATTAATTGCATATTTCCTCTAATTTTATCATATTGCTTTTCATTGCCTTCTTTTCGAATTCCTTCATAAAAAAGTGCGTCGTCAGCACCGCTTAATAGGGCATTTCCGATGCCTTCTAATACAAAGGACATTATTAAAACAAAAAAAACGTATTTTTTTGCAACGAGGCTGGCACTAACAGTTATTAAGGGCGTCAAAATCAGAATAAGCAATCCGTACAATACGATTGTTTTTTTCTTGAAAATATCTCCTAATATTCCGCTCGGTAGTTCGGAAAAAATTGAGAGAATAAGAACACAGATTGTAATAGAGCAAATTGAACTAAATTTAACTTTAAAAATTGAATAATGAAAAGTATATTAATAATTCTAGTGAATCTAAATTGAGTGAAAATAGTATAACAGTAATATTTAATAGAATAATTCAATAACCTTAACCCCACATCTCATTTAATTTATTGCATAGAACTAAAAACTCGTTTGTTCTGAAAGAATTGAAAATCCATTTAAGTTGGATATTATTAATATATTTTTTAAAGGATTCATCAAATTATGTTTCTATTTCTCCTGAGAAAAGGAAGACTTTTCCATTAGGACTACGGTGCATTCTATTTTTGCATGTAATTGAAGGCATGTCTAAATATATATTAGGAGCAATATCATGATTTATTTTTCTTGCTTTTGTTATTGCTTTTATTTGACTAAATTTTTCAACGGGAATCACCATTTGAATGGGGTGATGTAAGTATTTAGATAGGAACTGAGGAAGGTAGGAACATATGGATCTTCTAAAATGAAGTAATAAATCGTCATCAAAGAAATTTTTTGATGACGGAATCATATCGTAAAGACCTATTAATTCCTCATCTTTCCACCTCAAATTAAATTAAAGAAACATCTGTTGACTGCTATACCCCCATTTTGGATAGCAAACATTTTTAAATAATAGCTTTGAAGAACAGTTTCTTCACTAAAGTTAATAGTCCCTTCAATTTCCTTAGTTAAATTAGGAGACTTAAATTTTAATTTTTGTATGGATAATTTGTTTTTAACGTATCCTTCTACATAGCTGGGTAATTGAATACCTATAAAAACATCACCTGATTCTTGGGAAGTTACGCTTATTTTATAATTAATAGATAGATCCTTCTTGTTATAATCATCACAAGTAAATTCAATGTATGGCATTCCAGTCATCTGAGCAGACTTATCTCCACATTTGTAACAGTAATCAGCATCTATCTGGAATATAGAAGATATTTCGGGTAGATATGTACAGGAAGTAGCTGTTGCGCCACATGAGGAGCAGGTATGATTATTAATACTATTTGAATCAATTCTTGCTCTATAGGTATTAAAACTGTCGAAATTATGCAAGTTATCATCTTGATCTTCAAACATTATTTGTGCCATTTTTTTAGAGAACGGGTTAACTCTGTTTGTCAAATTAGATTCAAATTGCTGCATGTCCTTAATTGTAGAACCTGCGGTTCCTCTTCTTGTTAACTGCATATAATCTCCCATGATTTTATGTGCCATCTTAGTAATTGGATGATCATCATCCAACATCGTAGAAGAATAATAATTAGAAATTCGAGATAGAACTGTTCTCGTTTGCTTGCTTAGTCTGGGGGTTGCTTGCTCCACAAATGAATTATCGCTAATCTTTTCAGGTAATCCGATATGAATAATCGAAATGAATGGTTGAATATCCTCAAGCTTTTTATTTAATTGGAGTGCAATGTCAGAATGATTATAATTATTCAAAACTATTTTCAGTTCGGGAGTGTCTGCTGACTGTACAGCAATTGATGCAATAATCTCTTTTGACCATCCATCAATTGCGTCCAAAACAAGACTGTATTTAGAATCGTAGAGTCTTGATTCAAAAAAAGGCAAATTGTTACATGATAAAAGAAAAAGCCGATTAACCTTTATAGTGCTTATATCGATAGCCTTATTGGCATCTTTAAAAAATGATTGCCCCTTATGACCGATTGCTGGAGCGTTAGGAATAGTATAATTAATATATTTGTTTAATCCGGTTAAAGTGTAATCATCCAGGTTTAAATGATCTTCTTTTCCATGACCATGGAAAACTAACGTATCCCAAAGATTATTTTCTACAAGTTCTTTAATGTTTTTTTCATGAAGGGATTTACTCCCATAAATATCCCAATCTTCAATAGAAAATTTATTTAAGTTTAGGAGTGAGAATGTTGCCTTTCTACAAGAATCAACTGACTTGCCAATAAGTTGTTTAGCTAATAACCACGATAATGAACTGAGATCTCTACCTAAGAGAAAATATATGTTTGTTTCCGCTTTATATCCCTTGTTTAGGAGATCTAAAACTTTTTCCTGGGTGAAATCTTTATATAGACCGATAATCAATAACGACTTGCCCGTAAGTCCACGTCCGCTGATGTTTTTTAGATCAATCCAATCTTTGCATAGAAAAGGATACGTATTATATTCGATTACTTCATTGGATATTACGTAACCAAAATCACATAATTCCCTTTCTTGAAATTCAAAATTATTTGTATTAATTTCTTTCATCTTTTCTAATAAATCTTGTCGCTCAGAAGAAATTCTAATAGGTATATATTTGCCTTTAGATTCCTTTAATGATTCAAAATACTGATGATTGTCTGTAAAATTACGTAGTATATTTTTCATCCTTTTCCCTTTAAGCTTCATTATTAAAAAATAATTAAAATATTTTAATATGTTTATAAAATTATCATAGCAAATATGTTTTGTAAATGATATTTTTCTGTTGATTTATCAATGCTTCATTTTTAATTTGATAAATTTTGAAAAAAAAACCAATAAATACAGATTCAAAATTAATTTTAATCCTGTATTTATTAGTTTTTTTTAATTTTAATAGAAATCTGCAATTTCTTTGTGATTATATTTTCCAACTACTGTATCTGGTTCACCATTTTCGTCGTGATTCCCCCCGGTACCGTGGGTGCAGTATGGGATGGGAAGACCGTCTAGCTCGTCGGCAGTAACAGTTTCCTTAAGGATTATTTCATGAGGCCAACTTCTTCCAAAATCGTACTCATAGCGCACATTTCCATTGAGTAAGTCCGGATATAGATAACCTTCATCAGAAAGAATTGGTTTCTTTACGTCGGATCTAAAAGGTTGAAAATCCTAATCCAGATAAGCCTCATAACTTTGTCCAGCACTAGTAGTAAATGAATACAGATGCGAGTTACTCTAGCCATAGACTAACTGCATGATCGCATGTAGTTGATCATATCTGATTGAAACTGGTACTAATAGTCGTCGCCAAGATGAAGTTTTCTCATCTAATAATTTTGTCATAACGTCTATTGCTATAATTGGGGATTCCATAATATGTGCCTCCAAAGTATTTTTTTGTTCTAAAAATGATAAGACAATCACGTTTGTAAATAACGGTATACATGGCTGAAATTGGAAACGCCTTTAATGAAGGGATAATTCTCACTCTTATTTTAATCCCAATTGGTATTGATATTTTCGATAGTAGGCATTACCAATTTTTTATTATTCTTTAAATATGTTGCATAAAAGGCAATCTTACTAGCATCATCGGATATTTTAACGTTCACTCGATCATCATCTTTGGTAGGGTGATAATTCGTAAATCTGGCGATATTAGTACTGAAATAAGGGAAATTGGAGTATTTCGTTATTTCTGTAAATGAATCTGCTTGCTGCTGATACATGAATTTCGCACCAGGAATATTTTTTTGAATGATATCTTTCCAAATACCGATTCGATCGATAACGATAAAGCTCATACCTTTTAGTTCGGCAAATGTGACTGACTTCTTGTTTGCCAAATAGGTGAACTTATCGAGATTGACTGATAGTGTTTCACTGCCAATGAAATATGATTCGACCTCATCGTTAGAAATCTCTTTATCAGTGATAATAAAGGAGAAATTGTTGTTCATTAAATTCGGCAACACATCGTTTTCTTTTATTAAACTATCCTCGACTTTAATTTTGGATGATAGTTGGTTTCGAATGTCATTGATAAAAATTAGTGGTCCAGGAGCAACACTAGCTATTTTAATGAATTGATGGCTGTTTTCGTAATGTCGGACGGTGTCGATAAACGTTTGATTTTGTGCCAGAACCTTTTGAGCTTCCGTCACAGCTAAATTTCCAGTATCAGTTAGAGATATATTATTGGGTTGACGATTAAAAATTTTTACTCCTAATTCATCTTCAAGCTTCTGCATTCCCCGCGTCACGGTCGGTTGGGTCACCATTAAGTGATCAGCAGTGGCGGCAAACGTGCCATATTTGCTAAATGCAACTAACTCTTCTAATAAGTAGTTATCTATCATATTTTCACCTCGTTAGTATACGTCATACGTATAGTAGCATTCTTATCTAGTAATTTTCAAACCATGATCCTGGGACTATGCTGTACTTATCAATTAAAGAGGACGTTCGTTAGTCCAGTTTGTCGAGGTAAGAAATATGGAGACAGTGAAATTAAATAACGGCGTGGAAATGCCACAATTAGGATTCGGAGTTTTTCAAGTAACAGATTTAGCACAATGTAAACAAGCAGTGTTGGATGCGATTGATGCCGGCTACCGTCTGATCGATACAGCAGCAGCTTATCAAAATGAAACTGCAGTTGGTGAGGCTATTAAGGAAAGTGGTGTTGATCGAAAAGATTTATTCATCACTTCAAAACTTTGGGTTTCTGATATGAATTATGAACGGGCAAAGAAGGGTATTGAAACTTCCTTGAATAATCTAGGGTTAGATTATTTGGATATGTACCTATTACACCAACCATATGGTGATACAGCAGGTGCTTGGCGGGCATTGACTGAAGCATATAAGGCTGGAAAAATTCGTGCCATCGGTGTTTCAAACTTTTACGCTGATCAACTTAAAGATTTGGAACTCTACAATGAGGTAAAACCCGTTGTTAATCAAATTGAAGTTAATCCTTGGTATCAACAAAAGTCTGAGGTTGATTTTAACCAGAGTGAAGATGTTAAGGTCGAAGCTTGGGCACCGTTTGCTGAAGGCAAACATGACATCTTTACAAACGAAACAATCGCTGCAATTGGTCAAAAGTATGGCAAATCAAATGGTCAAGTAATGCTCAGATGGCTGTTGCAACGTGGAATCATTGTTATTCCAAAGTCAGTCCACAAAGAACGTATTGCTGAAAATATTGACGTCTTTGACTTTGTGTTGACTGATGATGAAATGAAGACAATGGCAACTTTAGATAAGAAAGAAAGTCAATTTTTTGACCACAGAGACCTTACTACGATTGAACAGATCTTTGGTTCAAGCTTGGCACAGCTAAAATAATTTTTCAGAGGAGAAATATAATGGCAGAAACAATTAGATTAAATGATGGTAATGAAATTCCCGCAGTTGGATTTGGTGTTTTCTTGATTCCTGATGACGGCTCAACTTACAAGGCAGTTTCTGAAGCACTAAAGGTTGGCTATCGCCACATTGATACAGCGGTTGCTTATTTCAACGAAGATGAAGTCGGCAAGGCAATCAAGGACAGCGGTATTCCTCGTGATGAAATTTTTGTCACAAGTAAATTATGGCTACAAGATTATGGTTATGAAGCCGCTAAAAAAGGAATTGCAACTTCCTTGAAAAAATTAGGCTTAGACTATATTGATTTATACTTGATCCACCAACCTTATGGAGATGTTCCTGGTGCTTGGAAGGCTATGGAAGAAGCTCAAAAAGCTGGTCAACTCAAATCCATCGGTATCAGCAATGCTACTCCTAAGATTTGGAATTCATTCAAAGATTCCTTCGATGTAATGCCAGCTGTAAACCAAGTTGAATACAACCCATACTCACAACAAAAAGAACTTCGTAAGATTTTAGACCCATTGGATGTAAAACTTGAAGCCTGGGGTCCACTTGGTCAGGGCAATGCTGATTTATTCTCAGAACCAATTATCCAAAAATTAAGCGAGAAGTATCACAAGGATGCAGGACAAATTATCTTGAGATTTGAAAATCAAGAGGGGGTCATTGTGCTTCCTAAGTCGACACATGAGTCTCGTATGATTTCTAACAAAGATATTTTTAACTTCGAATTAACTGAAGATGAAATGGAACAAATGCGTTCACTCGATAAGGGCCATGGTTCACACAACCCAGATGATCCTGGTGTTGAACAAATGTTGCTTTCCGCTTTTGATGTACATGCAAACGACTAATTACCACTAAGATGAGAAATGTAATGACTCAAGTATTGATTTTAGGTGTTAACGGACAAGTTGCCCGAATCGTTTGAGCAATTACAAAACAAATAGCGCATTCCACCACAACTGGTGAGATGCGTTTTTTATTTAAAAAAATATTCCAGTTGAATTGTAAATTAATGGGATTAAAAAAAACCGCTGATTTCCTGATGGGGAGTCAGCGGTTATTAAAAACTTTACTATTGATTTTAAACTGTCTTAACTTTTAATTCTTTTGTTTTAGGCATTACGAGATTCAAGATGATAGCCGCAATTGCTGCGACTGCGATTGGTGAACCTAATAAGTATTGCAGAATTTGAGGAGCATTTTTTGTCACAGCTGTTGGCAATAAGACAAGTGCCAAGGTTAGAACGATTGGAATACCGATAATATAAAGATCACGATCGGTAGTCTCCAAACCACGGATAACATTTAAGCCGTTTAACATGATTGTTACCGTGATAATGGCAAAGACACCACCAATTACGGGAGCTGGGATAGCAGCTAAGAAAGCCGATAATTTACTGAAGAAGCCTAAGACTGAGAACCAGATTCCAGCAAATAGAAAAACCCGTTTACTTGCGACACCAGTGATTGAGATGACACCGGCATTAGTTGAGTAACCAGTAACTGGAGTTGTTCCTAAGAGAGCGGCAACCATACAGCTTAAGCCCTCACCAATGATACCGTGATTCCATTGCTTATCAGTGATTTTGTGATTAGTGACAGCACCCATGGCAAACCAGGTACCAGTTGTTTCAGTCGTGATCACCGCATAGATGACGATAAAAGTAATAATAGCTGAAGGGCTGAAATTGATTCCCCAGTGGAGAATGGTTCTTTGAGGGAAACCGAACCAAGCAGCATCAGCAACTTCTTTCCAATTAAACATTCCCATCATAGTTGAAACAATTGTTCCGACACCTAGAGCCAAGATGATTGAACTAGTTCTAAAGAAACGACGTACTCGAGGAAATTTCAAACTGATTCCGACAGAAACTAAAAGCGTTAAAGCTGTTACTGAAGCCAAGATAATATTATTGTCGATCTTACCAGGAGCGTTGAAAATGTTACTATTCAAAGCTGTAGGAATCAGTGACAGACCAACGCATGTAATGATTGTTCCACCAACCAAGGCAGGTACTAAGCGGTTGATGATCTTTTGGAAGATTCCGATAGCACCTAGTATAACTAAAATAATCGAACCGACTAATAAAGCACCAATTAAAGTGCCCATTCCATTACCCTTTAGACCACCTGATGCCAAGACGACCCCAGCAGCGGCTCCTAGAGGTACGAAAGAAGGACCTTGTGAAACTGGCATCTTCATAAAGACGAAAGTTTGGAGGATCGTACCGATCCCTGCAGCTAGAAAGGTTGACTGCAATAATCCCATTTGGTCGCTCAATCCCATGGCCATCATACTAGCCAACACGATTGGCGGTACATAAATATCCATAGCTAGAACATGTTGTAGACCTAAGAAACCAGCTTCGCCATAGCCGACCTTATCGTCAGGACCGACTAATAAACTACTCTTATTATTATCCATTATTGTTTTCCCCTTGATTGTGATGTACTAATTTACCTGAAACATAAACTTGTTGAATATCTGCTGTTTCGGTCTGATAGATCAACCGTTCTAAGACAGCTGCTGGTTGACTTGAAGCGACCTTGGCAAATTTATCTTGAACAATTTGAAAGTCAGCTTGAAAACCAGTTTTAATCTGTCCCGTTGGAAGGTGAAGTGCTTTAGCTCCACCCACGGTTGCTAGATAAAATGCATTTGTGGCAGAAATTCTTGAATTGTCAACGCCAGTTTCTTGAAGCATTTGCGAAGACATAATAGCTTGTTGCATATTACGATAAATACTAGGAGAAAAGCCTCCAGAAATATCAGTCCCTAAACCGATTTTGACTTGTTTTTGGTAGGCTTTCTTAACAGGTAAAACCGAATTGCCAAAGTATACATTAGAAATAGGACAATGGGCGATGGCAGTTTGGGTTTTCTTAAAGAGATCTAAATCAGTATTGCTCAATTGAGTTCCATGAGCCATGACCGACTTATCCGTCAGCAGTCCAAAATGGTTCAAAACTTCCGCATCTCGCATGTTGAAACGGTCAATCGCATATTGATCTTCCCAGATACTTTCACTGCAGTGCGATTGAATCGGTAAGTCATACTTTTTAGCTAATTTTCCTAAGCCAAGTAGCGTTTCGTCTGTACAACTTGGAACGAACCGAGGTGTGATAACGGGAGTTAAAGTAGTTTTAGTGGTTTGTTGGAGTTCTTGCATTGCATGGATAAAAGCCTCAGTGTCGTCTAAAGCTTTTTGAGAAGATTCATCGCGATAATAATCAGGTGTCTGTTCAACATTATCCATGGCGACTTTCCCGATAAAAGCTCGTTGACCGTATTCAGCACAAATCTTTGCCAACACAAGATTAGCTCCATTGTCGATTGATCCAAAGAATAAGCCGGTCGTGGTTCCATTAGCTAGCAAAGTTTGAATCAGATTACGATAAACTTTTTCCGCAAATTGAAGGTCAGTGAATTTGGCTTCCAATGGAAAGGTATAAGTATTTAGCCATTCAAAGAGCGGTCTATCTAAAGCCAGACCAGCCTGTGGCCATTGTGGAGCGTGAATATGTAAATCAGTAAAACCTGGTAACAAGTAACTTCCTTGAGGTAATTCTTGAAGAATTTGGTTATCGGCTGCAGCTTGTCTAACGGATCGATAGTCACTATCGCTAGCGGATATAACACGGTCAATGGTTCCCGACTGGTCTACACATATAAGTGATTCTGGTGTAAAATCCGCCTTGTCAAACGAAGCCGAAGAAAAATAACTTCCTTCAAAAACGATTTGATAGGTGATAATCTAACACTTCCTTAAATTTTATATAGGTAAGGATAACATGAATGTTTATGTAAATAAATAGTAAATAGTTCGTATTTTGCTTGAAAAATATTCAAAAACTTGCTATGTGAGCTTCAAAAATCATTTTTTGAAACAAAATGTAATGGTTTACATCGGCGATAAATAAATATTAAGTTAATTAGACCTTTTTGGTCGTATTTTGTCTCATATCATCTTGAAAATTGTTGCTGATCGAAAATTATGTAAAAAAATTTACATTTTGTCAGCCGTTATAACGCCCATTATTTCGGTATTCTTTTCGTTATAACGATATTTGAAAATATTTGATTTAAAAAATAATCTATTGTAACCGTTTACAAATATGAAAATCTGTCATATACTAATCGGTGTTGAAAGATGAATATATTTTCAGTGAATTGTTACTATTAAATTAGGCGAGATCACTCAACGTATTTTTCTTAACGATAGTTGCTCAAAGACTATCGTTAAGAAAAAACGTTGGTGGTCTCTTTTTTGTTGCAGAAAGGGGGAAATGAGATGGTAGAGATTGCCCAAGTCTTTAACAACAATAGTGCGTTAGTCAACCTAGGAGACGATCGCCAAGCCATTGTGAAAGGCAAAGGAATAGCTTTTAAGAAGACCAAGGGCGGACAAGTTGATTCGAACAAGATTGAGAATATCTTTTATTTAAATACAAAAACGTCAAGAGAAAATTTATATTTTTTGATCAAAGACATTCCAATTGATGTAGTCACAACTACTTATGAAATTATTGATTATGCTAGAGAAAAATTTAATTACAACATCTTAGATTACGTTTATATTACTCTTTCCGACCATATCTACGGTTCCTATCAGCGTATATTGGCCCACACGTATCAAGCAAGTTTGATTCCTGATATGAGCCTACAATATCCAACCGAATATTTAATTGCTAGCCATGGATTGCAAGTGATCAACCGTAATTTACATGTCCAATTTCCAAAGTCAGAGATTAAAAGTATTGCTCTACATTTCATCAATGCTAAAGGTGAAGAATCAAAAGCCAGTGACTTGAAAGAGGACACGACCAAAGAGATCAATGATTCAGTTACTAAGATTTTGAATAAACATCAAATTTATCGAATCGACAGCAATGGTAATTATTTTGACCGCTTTATGATTCATTTACAGTACTTAGCCGGACGCCTTGATAGCAACGAAGATGAGGATAAAGATTTTAGCAATAAGTTGGAAACAGAAATGAAATCAGAATATCCTCGTTCGACCGAGATTGCCAAAGAAATATATCAAGAGTTGCAATCAAGACTAAATAAGAAATTAAACAGCAATGAACTATTATATTTCATCATTCACATCCAACGATTAACACAAGAGAAAAACATTAAGTAGAGGTAAGAATTATGGCAGTTACAAAAGAAGATATTTCAATGACAGGATTTGCAATCGTAGCTTATGCAGGAGACGCTAAGACAGCTTTAATTAAAGCCTTAGACAATGCACGTGAAGGCAAGATCGAAGAAGCTAAGAAATTAGTTGAAGAAGCAACTCAATCAATTAACGATGCCCACAATGAACAAACTAAACTACTAGCCGATGAAGCTGGTGGGATGGATATGGACGTTACATTCATCATGGTCCATGGACAAGATACATTGATGACAACCATGATGTTGATGGATCAATGCAAGTTCTTTATTGATGAATATGAACGTATTAACAAGATTGAGAAGAAGTTAGGTATGGAGAATTAGTTATTTAGAAATTATTAGTATTTAGAGGGGAGTTTTAAAAATGGATGTTCTCACGAGTAAAATCGAAAAGATGAAACCTGGATTTGAAAAAATTGCATCAAATGCCTATGTCTCAGCAATCCGTGATGGCTTTATTGCCGCAATGCCAATTATTCTCTTTTCATCATTATTTATTTTGGTAGCATATGTTCCAAATGCTTGGGGTTACCACTGGCCAACCAATGTTGAAAACAATATTATGATTGCTTACAACTATTCAATGGGTCTATTGGCATTGTTCGTTACCGCAACGACTGCTAAAAATTTAACTGATACCAAAAATTTGGATTTGCCAAAAACAAATCAGATGAATGCAGTTTCTGTAATCTTAGCTGCTGAAATTGCCTTCATTATTAGTGCCATTGTTCAAAATAAAGGTGGAGCAGATTTAACATACTTAGGTACACAAGGTTTGGTCGCTTCATACCTTGTTGGTTTGATCGTTCCAAATATTTATTATTTATGTATTAAGAATAACGTCACTATTAAAATGCCTCCACAAGTACCACAGAATATTTCACAAACATTTAAAGATGTTATTCCAATGTTCTTATCAGTTACAGTTTTCTGGGCATTTTCTTTATTACTAGCAACTTTCACAGGTAAAAATCTTGCCCAATTGATTATTTCATTATTAGCACCAATTTTCTCAGCCAGTGATTCATATTTAGGCTTGGCAATTATCGCTGGTGCCATGGGTTTCTTCTGGTTTGTTGGTGTTCAAGGTCCATCAATTGTTGCTCCTGCTGTTGCCGCAATTGAAGTTACTAATACAGCTGAGAACTTGAAATTGATTCAAGCTGGTCATCAGGCCACTCACGTTTTGGCACAAAATGCTCAAGACTATGTTATGAATATGGGTGGTACAGGTTCAACTTTAGTTTTAGTTTTCCTATTTTTGTTCCTAGCAAAATCTAAACAGCTTAAGGCCTTAGGTAAGGCAGCATTTATTCCAGTCAGTTTCTCAGTTAATGAACCAATTTTGTTTGGTGCTCCAATTATCATGAACCCAATCTTCTTTATTCCATTTGTAGTTACTCCAATGGTTAATATTTGCCTATTCAAGTTCTTCATTTCGGTTTTGGGAATGAACGGTATGATGTACACCATGCCATGGGTTATTCCTGCACCAATTGGTATTTTGATTAGTACTGGCTTTGCTCCATTAGCATTTGTCTTTGTGATTTTGAGTTTGGCACTAGATGTATTTATTTGGCTTCCATTTATGAAAGTTTATGATTCACAATTGCTTGATGAAGAAAACAAGAATGCGGTTGCTGAGGGATTAGTACCTGAAACAGATACAGTTAGTGACACTGATATTGATGATGGTTCTGATGTTGGCGTTGTCGCACAATCCACGGACGACAGTTCGACCGATGATTCTGGATTTAAGAAAGACACGGCCGTAATGGTTATCTGTGCTGGTGGTGGAACTAGTGGTATTCTGGCAAACGCTCTGAATAAGACTGCTAAAGAACGTAATTTACCATTGTCAGCAGCTGCTCGTGCTTATGGGCAAGATATGAATATGATTCAAGACATGGATCTAGTTATTTTGGCACCACAAATGGAGAGTATGAAAGGTAACGTTCAAAAGATCACCGATAAATATGGTGTTAAATTAGCTACAACTTCAGGTAAAGAATATATTGAATTAACACGTAATCCAGAAAAGTCATTGCAATTTGTAAAGGCCAATCTATAGGAGGTTTATGGAATGCTTAAATTACCAAAAGATTTTTTAATGGGTGGTGCCAGTGCTGCATATCAAGTAGAGGGTGCTACTAAAGAAGACGGCAAAGGTAAAGTTCTTTGGGATGATTATCTCGCCAAACAGGGTCGTTTTAGTCCAGATCCCGCCGCTGATTTTTATCACCGTTATGAAGAAGATTTAGCATTAGCCGAAAAGTATGGCGTTCAAGCTATCCGAGTTTCAATTGCTTGGTCAAGAATATTCCCCGACGGTGATGGAGATGTTGAGCCGCGCGGTGTTGAGTATTATCATAAATTATTTGCGGCCTGTGAAAAACATCATATTATTCCGTTCGTAACCTTACACCACTTTGATACACCCGAAAAAATGCATGAAATTGGTGATTGGCTAAGTCCTAGAATGCTTGACGCATTCGTCAGATACTCCAAATATTGCTTTAAAGAATTCCCCGAAGTTAAATATTGGATAACTATTAATGAACCAACATCAATGGCCATTCAGCAACATGTCAGCGGCACATTTCCACCTGGTGAAAAAGGCAGATTTGATAATGCATTTCAAGCTGAGCATAATCAAAATGTTGTTCATGCTAGAATTGTTAATGCCTATAAGGAGATGAACTTAGGTGGAGAGATCGGTGTAGTTCACGCTTTACAAACAGTTTATCCATATAGCGATAGTGAAGCGGATAAGCATGCCGCTGCTTTGCAAGATGCTTTTGAAAATAGATTATATTTGGACGGAACTTTGGCCGGTGAATATCATCAAGAAACTTTGCAGTTAGTTGATGAAATTTTGAAAGCAAATAAACAACCAATGTTTAAATATACTGAATCTGAAATGAGTGAGATTAATGAAGCTGCTCATCAATTGGACTTCGTCGGAGTAAATAATTATTTCAGCAAATGGATCAGAGCTTATGATGGAGCTTCCGAAACGGTCCATAATGGGACTGGGGCTAAAGGCAGTTCGGTATCTCGATTACATGGAATTGGCGAAGAAAAGAAACCTGATGGGATTGAAACAACAGATTGGGATTGGTCCATTTATCCAAAAGGGATGCACGATATTCTTATGCGGATTCATGATGACTACCCACTAGTTCCTGCCATTTATGTCACAGAAAATGGTATTGGTTTGAAAGAAGAACTACCTGAGAATGCCACTTCCGACACAATAATTGATGATCCAAAACGAATTGATTATTTGAAGAAGTACATGAAGGCAATCGCCGAAGCCATAAATGATGGGGCTAATGTCAAAGGCTATTTCATCTGGTCCTTGCAAGATCAATTTTCATGGACCAATGGTTATAGCAAACGCTATGGTTTATTCTTCGTTGATTTCCCTACTCAAAAGCGCTACGTAAAAAAGAGTGCCTTTTGGTTTAAGAAACTAAGTGAAACACACGAAATTGAAGATTAATGATTCTGGCCGTTAATATCTTCTACCTCAAAAAAAGTTTTTAATAAGAAACATTCATTTGTTTCCCCTAGGTATTAAAAACTCTACTTAACTGTTAAAAAACAAGAGAACTTCAAGATTTCCTCATCTTGGAGTTCTTTTTTTAGAAAAAATATTACAATAAAAGTATGACTAATAGGAGGAAATCATGGATTATAAATTAATTGCAATAGATATAGATGACACGTTGTTGACTTCTAAAAAAACTATTACTGATCGCAATAAAGCGGCCATCAAGCGTGCTCTGGATCAAGGTATCAAGATTGTTCTTTGTTCGGGCCGGACACATAATGCTATGACTGAATATACTGATGAGCTAGGTATTACAGGAAGTGATCAGTATATGATTACCAATGGCGGTGGAATTATCGAAAATATGGCTGGCGATATTATTGCTGAAGAATTGATGAGCAATGATTTTTATCGTGAATTCGTCGACTTTGTCCATGAACATGACTTGCAATATAACGTAGTCGATAATCAAGGCAATACTTATACCAGCCATCGAGATTGGATCTCCGCTTCTACGATCATTCAAGCCTTTGAAAACGATAATGGTCTTTATTTGAGAGAACCATCGCAAATGCCAGCTGACTTTCAAATTGTCAAAGCCATCATCAATGGGACTGAAGAAGAAATTGATAGTATTTCCGAAACAGTTCACCAACATTATGATAAAGATTACTTCGTAGTTAGAACTGGCGTGGGTTTCTTGGAAATATTCTCACAACATGTTAATAAAGGTGCAGCAGTTAAAACATTGGCCCAAAAATTAGGAATTGATTTATCTCAAGTTATTACATTAGGCGATCGGGAAAACGATATTCCTATGTTAGAGATTGCTGGTAAAGGTATTGCCATGGATAATGCTTTGCCAACTGTGAAAGAAGTAGCTGATGAGGTGACTGCCGACAACGATCATAGTGGTGTTGGTTTAGCAATTGAAAAATTTGCTTTGGATTAAAGGCAAATAATTAAGTCTTAGTGGAATTGTGTTCAGATTATTCCGTAAAAATACAAAATATTTAAAAAAATCAATAAGCAATATCAAAAAGCATTGTTTGAAGTTTGTTTTTTCTTGAAAAACTTCAAACAATGCTTTTTTTATCTAACATTAGATAATTATTAGAGAAAATTAACCATACAAATTCAATATAACTGCAGATTATTTCAAGTGTCAAGTCCGTGAATTAGAATATGATTAGTCAAAATTTAATATTATTAAGAAAACATTTGACAGAGATTTTTAGAGTGATAATCTGAAAATTAAAAAATTGCAAAGGAGTTTTATTTATATGAGTAAGTTAATTGGAATTACGGCAGATGTTTATTTGGAAGCAACATCTGTGATCAATCAAAAAGCAATGGATTTTGTACCTCGTCCAGCTGTCAATGGTGTTTTGGCAACCGGTGGAATTCCAGTTAGTTTACCGTATCTACCTAAAGAAGAGATTAATGGTTTACTAGAACGACTTGATGGAGTGATTTTTACCGGCGGTCCGGATATTGATCCAACTTTTATGGGTGAAGAGCCAATTCCACAATTGGGTGTTACTAATCGCAATCGTGATATCTTTGAGATTGCTTTAGTTCGCACAGCGGTTGCAAAACACATCCCCATTTTAGGGATTTGCCGTGGAGCACAAATAATCAATGTTGCTTTAGGTGGCAGCGTTTATCAGGACTTGCGGACACAGTTTCCTGGGAAAGTTTTGAAACATCACCAATCTGCACCGGGTGATCAACCAACGCATTTTGTCACTGTTGATCACGAGTCGAAATTATTTAAAGCATTTGGTGACAATATTTTCGTAAATTCAAGACACCATCAAGCCATAAAAGATGTTCCAGAGGACTTGAAAGTGGTTGCTACAGCTTCTGACGGGGTTATTGAAGCTATTGAGAATAGTGATGCAAGTGTTCAAGCAGTGCAGTGGCATCCAGAAAATATGTGGCAGCAAGATTCAAAGGAGTTGGAAATCTTTAAGGATTTTGTCAGTCGAACTTAGATTAAAAATTAAACTAGAAGGTGAATTTTATGAAACAAGCGGTTATTCCACATCTACATACCAAATCAACAAGCAACACGAATCATAAAATGGGTTTTTGGACGATTCTTTTGTTTGGAATCAACGGAATTATTGGTTCTGGAATCTTTTTATTGCCAAATGAAGGAATGAAATTATTTGGTCCCGCTAGTTTGGCAGTTCTTGGTTTTGACGCACTATTAATTTTAACTATTGGACTTTGTTTTGCAGAAGATGCCAGTTTGTTTGATGAAACTGGAGGTCCTTATATTTATGCGAAAGCAGCTTTTGGAAATTTTGTTGGCTATGAGGTCGGCTTTGTTACTTGGGCAATTAGAATCATTGCGGAGGGAACAATGTATGTGGCTTTTGCCACGGCTCTAGCAGGAATATTCCCGCAATTAAATAACACTGTTTCTAAGGATATTATTGTAACGATAGTGGCATTGTCTTTGATGGTGATGAATTTGATGGGAGTAAAAATTTCTTCGATCATCAACAATGTCATTACTGTATCTAAACTATTGCCATTATTGCTTTTCATTTCCATCGGTATCTGGTTCATTCGAGGTAATAATTTCACACCATTTTTACCAACTTCTGTAGCTAATACAAGTTCATTTGCTCTTGCTGCGATGACGATGTTTTATGCCTTTACTGGCGTCGAAGGCGCGGTTGTCGCTGCAGGGGAGATGAAAAATCCGGAAAAGAACTTACCAAAGGCTTTGTTAGCTATCATTATTGTCGTTGCTGCAATTTACATGTTGATTCAAGCAGTTTGTATTGGTGTTTTAGGTGCAGGACTTTCAAATAGTGTCGCTCCTGTTCAAGATGCCTTTGCTCAAATTGCTGGCGGATTTGGTAAGTATCTCATTGCTGCTGGAACGCTTTTGTCAATCGGAGGTATTTGCGTTGCTTCGTCATTTATCACACCTCGTTCGGGTGTTGCAATGTCAAATCATGGTATGATGCCAGCTTTTCTTGCTGATAAAAATCGTTACAATGCGCCATATGCGGCTATTGTTGTTTCGGCTTTATTAGGATTGATGATTGCTCTCTCAGGTACTTTTAATACATTGGCCCAAATCAGTGCTGTTTCTCGTTTTGCTCAATACATACCTACATGCATTGCAGTAATTGTCTTTAGAAAAACTATGAAAGACAGAAAACCTGGATTTAAAGTTCCATTTGGCCCAGTTATTCCAATTATCGCTGTTTTGATTTCACTCTGGCTTTTGTATAAGACAAGTTTCGTCAACTTAGTTTGGGGTTTTGGAGCTTTGTTGATTGCCGTACCATTTTATTTCTTAAGCAGAAAGAATTTTGATTAGGAGAAAGAGTTTATGAAAAACATTACGCGAATTTTGACATTGAAAAATGGCTACCATCTTTGGAGTCATACCTTCAATCTTGGTGGAAAAGATAAGTTGCTTTGCCTACATGGTGGCCCTGGTGACACACATGAAGTTTTTGAACGCTTTGGCCAGGAATTAAAGGATCTTGATATTGAAGTTACCATATACGATCAATTAGGCTCTTGGTATTCGGATACTCCAAATTGGGATGATCCGGAAATTTTTAAAAAGTACATGAATGAAGAATATTACCTCGGTGAAGTGGAGGAAGTTAGAAAGCAGTTGGGATATGATAAATTCTTCTTAGCAGGTCATTCCTGGGGTGGAATGCTTTCGATGATGTATGCCAATTCTTATCAGGAACACTTAAAAGGATTGATTATCATCAGTATGATTGACAATATTCCTGATTATTTAACTCACATGAAGGAAATTCGTTATAAAGAATTCTCTCCCGCAATCAATAAGTTTATGGAAGAAATTGAACGTCGCGGTGAGTGGGAAAACAAACAGTATCAAACATATATTACTCATTTGTATCATGAATATGTCAATCGTCGTCAACCGGAGAGGAAATCCCATTTAATCGATATTCAAGCTAAGAATGTTTACAACCATTTTCAGGGTGATAATGAGTTTGTTGTCGTTGGTGATCTTGGTGATTGGGACTATTCAGAAAATATTAAAAAATTTAAAATCCCGACATTACTATCATTTGCTGATCACGAAACAATGCCATTGAGTACGGCTGAACAAATGGCTAAGGATATTCCTAATTCACGTTTGGTTGTGACCCCGGATGCAGGACACAATCAAATGATTGATAATCCTGGTGTATTCTTTACGAATTTGAAAAATTTTTTTAATGATGTTCGAGTAAATAAATTTGAATAAATAAAAATTTAGTAATTAGGCGATGATATTATGGAAGTGAATAAGAATACTGATCTTTCAAATTTTGGCTATAAACAAGAATTAAAGCGAACGCTGACGTTAAAGGATTTAGTCATTTATGGATTGATTTTTATGGTGCCAATTGCACCGATGGGAATTTACGGTTCGGTCATTTCTGAATCCAAGGGTATGATTGCATTAACTTATTTGATTGGAATCATCGCAATGTTTTTTACGGCTTTAAGCTATGGTCAAATGGCACAGGCTTTTCCAATCGCAGGATCAGTTTATGCATATGCTCAAAGGGGAATCAACAAGACAGTTGGTTTTCTATCCGGCTGGATGATTATTCTCGATTATATTTTTGTTCCGTCATTGCTGTATGTGATCTCAGCTAATTCATTGAAGTCACTTTTACCAGGAGTGCCAACTTGGATTTGGTTGGTGATGTTTATCGTGATCAATACAGTAATTAATGTTGTAGGTATTGAATTTACGTCAATTACTAATATGATCTTTCTAGTTGGTGAGTTATTGGTTTTGGCACTATTTATTGGGATGGCTCTCTATGGAATTACCCATGGGGTAGGAGATGGATTCACTTTGAAACCATTTTATGAGAAAGCCAATTTTAATATCCATTTTGTCATGACTGCAACTTCAGTAGCTGTTTTGAGTTTCCTAGGTTTTGATGGTATCAGTACGTTGGCTGAGGAAACAAAAGGTGGCAATAAAACGGTTGGTAAAGGTATTATGTGGGCGCTAATTTTAGTTGGAGTTTTGTTCATTGTCCAAACGTATTTAGCGGCACTGATTGTTCCTGATTGGCACTCATTCACAGATTTAGACACTGCTTTTTACGAGGTTGCTGAAAAAGTCGGTGGTAAACCACTGATGGATATCACTACAATTGCCACGATCTTATCATGGGGTTTTGCCAATGCTCTGGCAGCTCAGGCCGCCATCTCGAGAATTCTTTTTGGGATGTCTCGAGATAATAATTTACCTAGAATTTTAGCAAAGGTACATCCTAAATTTAAAACTCCATATGTTAGTACGCTTATAGTCTCATTAGTTTCTTTGGTTGTGGGTTTATTATTCATGGATCATAGTAATATTTTGTCTGAAATTGTTAATTGTGGTGCTCTAACAGCTTTCTTAGTAATTCATGTTTCTGTTATCAACTATTATTTGATAAAACATCATTCTCACGATTATCTGCGTCATCTAATTGTACCGATTATTGGATTCTTGATTGTTCTATTTGTGATGATTGGATTGGATCCGTTAGCTAAAGAAATTGGACTTGCTTGGCTAGTTATTGGAGCTATCTATTACGGTATTATGAGAATGACAAGGAAAAATGTTGATATTGATATGTAAGAAAAGACATATTTTTTGGGGAAAAAGGATTTTTGACCGCCGACAACAATCATAGTGGTGTTGGTTTAGCGATTGAAAAATTTGCTTTGGATTAAAGGCAAATAATTAAAGTTAATTTATAATTAAAAGCATAGGGGGATAGTATGCGATTAATTATAAAGCAGGTTTTTAATAATAATACGGCGGTGGTTGATTTGGGCGACCACCAACAAGCGATTGTCAAAGGTAAGGGAATTGCTTTTAATAAATCAAAAGGTTCTAAGCTCGACAGTGATCAAATAGAGAAGATTTTTTATTTGGACACAGCCGATTCGCAGAAGAACCTTTATTTTTTATTAAAAGATATTCCAATCGATGTCGTCACCACAACTTATGAAATTGTCGATTATGCTAAAAAGAAGTTGAACTATCACGCCTTGGATTATATATATATTACCTTGAGTGATCATATTTATGGTGCTTACCAAAGATATCGGAGTGGTGATTATCAAGCCAGTAAGATTCCTGATATGAGCGACCAATACTTGGATGAGTATTTAATTGCCAGTAAGGGTCTTGATATCATCAATCGAAATCTTAAAATACAATTGCCAGATTCGGAAATTAAGAATATTGCCTTACATTTTATTAATGCCAAAGATACAGGCGAAAGCAAGTTGAGCCGACCAACTGCCAAAATTGATTTTGGCAGTTTAATTAAAAAAATTCTCATAAAAAATAATATCTTCCGTACACGCAGCAACAGTAATTATTACGATCGGTTCATGATTCATCTGCAATATTTGGAACAAAGGTTAGACAATATGTCGGCTGATGGGGCGTTTGACCACCGGTTTGCACTGGAGATGGAACGAAACTATCCTGGCTCTGCCGATATTGCTAAACAAATATCCAATGCTATTTTTGAACAGCGAGGTGTCCGATTAAACAGTAAGGAAATGTTGTATTTCGTCATTCATATTCAACGGATCACTCAAGAAGACGGCTTAAACCAAAAGAATTAAAAAATATTTAATACTGGACTTAAATTAAAAATTATTTAATAATGTTAGTAAAATATTCATGAAATGATTTTTTTGGAAAGCTGGTCTGTCTATGAATAAAGTAATTGGAATTTCGGCTGATATTTTTACAGGGGAAACTAAAAAAATAAATCAAATATTAATGGACTTTGTTCCCCGACCACTGGTCGATGCTGTAATCTATGCAGGAGGAATACCGGTGGGTCTGCCTTATGTACCAAAAGAGCAGATCAATGGTCTGTTAACTCATTTAGATGGAGTGATCGTTCCTGGTGGTCCGGACATTGATCCAACTTTTATGGGGGAGGAGCCAATTCCTCAATTAGGCGCAACGAATCGAGATCGAGATATTTTTGAAATTGCTTTGATTCGAACGGCTGTGGCCAAGAAGATCCCCATTTTAGGAATCTGTCGGGGGATGCAGATGATCAATGTTTCACTTGGTGGTAGTGTTTATCAGGATCTCAATAGTCAATTTCCTGGGAAAGTTCTTAAGCACAAACAAGATGCACCTGGGGATCAACCGACTCATTTTGTGGCTGTCGATCGAGATTCGAAGCTGTTCAAGACGATTGGCGATAATGTTTTCGTCAATTCGAGACATCATCAAGCAATCAAAGATGTAGCCGAAGGCTTAAAAGTCGTTGCCACCGCTCCAGATGGAGTAATCGAGGGGGTTGAAAACTTTGATGCAAGTATTCAAGGTGTTCAATGGCATCCGGAAAATATGTGGCCTAAGTATGATGAGCAAAGAACTTTGTTTAAGAATTTTGTCGCTAGAATTGAAGCCATTTAGCTGCTTATTGGTAACAATTGCCGTAGGTTACGTTACAATATTCCTGAGAATTGATACAAGGGAGACATAAGTATGGATTATCAATTAGTTGCAATTGACATGGATGGCACGCTTTTGAATAGTCACAGTAAGATTTCGGCCAAGAATCTTCAAGCATTGAAAGATACTCTCAAAAAGGGCATTAAAGTGGTGCTATGTTCTGCTCGGCCTTTTAACGGTTTGATCGACTACGCTAAACAGATTGGCTTAAGCGGTAAGGATCAATATTTGATCTATCTCGGTGGCAATATTATTCAAAACTATGCTGGTGAAGTCATCTATTCTAAAAAATTAAGAAATGAAGATTGTGAAAAAATTTCTGACTTTTTATCGGAACGGAAGGTAAAATTTAGCCTGATCGATAATGAAGGGACGCTTTATGACGGCTATCAGGACTGGATTGAAAAATACATGCTTGATACAAAACTAGGCGTTGTAAAAGTCCTTCTAAAGACCCGTAAGCATAAATTGGCAGAGTTGAAAAAATTAGCTCATGCGACGTATGATGATAAGTTCTACGTGGTTCAGACTAGCGATACTGAAATGCAATTAATGGCGAAGGATGTCAACAAAGGGACTGCGCTAGAACATTTGGTGAAGCATTTAGGGTTAAATCTCTCACAAGTCATGGCGATTGGCGATATGGATAACGACTTACCAATGTTAAAAATTGCTGGTCTCAGTGTGGCGATGGGCAATGCGACAAGTGAAGTAAAGGCTGTTGCTTCTCAAACAGTGCCAGATAACGATCATGATGGGGTCGCAATTGCTCTTGAACAAAATATTATCCCAGCAACTGACTCAATTTAAATAATTAAAAAATAAGAGCGGTAACTCGATTTTGAGTTACCGCTCTATTTATTAATGCTGCAATATTGAAGGTAAAATTGTTATGTCTAGCCTCATTTTTTAGGTTAAATTTGGAAGCTTAGTGATAAATCGTCACTAACTAATTGTTTAAATTGTATCAAGCTGTTCTTCATGTTTAGGTGCTGGATAGGCTTGATCAAGTAATTCTAATTCGTCATCGCTAAAAGTCAGATCAACTGCCGCAAGGTTACTTTGCATATGTTCGACTGACCCCGTTTTAGGGATACTCAACAAATCGTGATTTCTCAAGACCCAAGCTAATAACAATTGATGAACTGTTACTCGTTTTTGGTGTGCCATTTCAGAAAGCACCGGTTTGATCTGTAAATACTCGCTGTCATCAGAACCAAAAGGAGAGTAACCAACAAATGACATCTGATGTTCTTTTTGCCAAGGAAGGATTGAGTATTCGACCCCACGGCTGCCGATATTGTAAAGGTCTTCGTTGATGCGACAATTGTCACCATGGTCAATACTGATTAATTCCTCTAAGTCATGGCGATCAAAGTTAGAGACACCCCAATTACGAATCAATCCAGCTTGAACCATCCGTTCTAAGCCTTCAACGGTTTCTGAAAGTGGAGTATTGCCACGCCAATGTAACAAATAAAGATCAAGATAATCGGTTTGGAGACGTTTCAAGCTAGCCTTCAAACTCTGCTCAATCAATTTAGGAGTAGCGTGAAAAGGATAGAATTTGGAAATCAGTTGCAAGTCTTGGCGCTGGTAGTCCTTGAGAACTTTTCCCACCAGAGTTTCCGATCGTCCTTCGCCATACATCTCAGCGGTGTCGATCAAATTGATTCCGTGATCCAGACCATATCTCATTGCGGCCATTTCTGATTCCGTTCTTTGCGCACTGCCGTCACCAATATGCCATGTTCCAATCCCAATGGCAGAGGTGTTTTGATGGTTAAATGTGATTGATTTCAAGTTAATACCTCTCTTTGATCAATATTTGTAAACGATAACATTACTATTATATAGCTTACCTATTATTTTTAAAATGAAGACGATTTTAGTGTGGACTGTTTGTAAAAAATTATTTACAAACGTTTAGCACGAAGGTAGTATTTAAAATGAAGTGAAAGAATTAACGAACACAAGAGCTTCAAATAAAAAAAGGGGTTAAGTATGTATGGGTATGTACTTATTAGTTAATATCATAGGTGTTTTCGCATTCTTAGCGATTGGTTTCCTTTTTTCTAAGGATCGTTCAAAGATTCAATGGAAATCGATTGCTATCATGGTTGTTCTGAACTTGTTTTTGGCTTGGTTCTTGACTGGTTTCGATGCTGGTCGAGCAATTGTTTCTGGTGCTGCGGACGGCTTTAATTGGTTAGTCCAAGTCGCATATGTCGGAATCAAATTTGCTTTGCCAAGTTGGGTCAATGTCAAAAGTATGGACTTTGTTACAAGTGCATTGTTACCAATTCTTTTGATCGTACCATTGTTTGATATTTTAACTTATATCGGTGTATTACCATTTATTATTAAATGGATCGGTAAAGGTTTATCATTTATTACTGGTCAACCAAAATTTGAATCTTTCTTTGCCGTAGAAATGATGTTTCTTGGCAATACTGAAGCTTTAGCTGTTTCCAGTTTACAATTGAAACAGATGAAAGCTCAACGTAACGTAACATTGGCGATGATGTCAATGAGTTGTGTTACAGCTTCAATTATTGGGGCATACATTCAAATGATGCCAGGTCGATTTATTTTAACTGCAATTCCGATCAACATCATTAACTCTATTATTGTGACAAGTTTATTAAACCCAGTCACAGTTACACCAGAAGAAGATACGATTGCCAAATTGAGTGGTCAAGGTGAAGGCGGCAAAAAAGAGCCATTCTTCTCATTCTTGGGCGATTCAATCTTAGGCGCTGGTCGTTTGATTTTGATCATTACAGCTAATGTTATTGCATTCGTTGCTTTAGCTGCTTTGATCGATAAAGTTCTTCAATTAGTTAACCCATGGCTAACTTTGGAACACATCTTAGGAATTATCATGTATCCATTCGCTTGGTTACTAGGTTTGAATGGGCATGATTCTTTCCAAATGGCTCAATATATGGGAACAAAGTTAGTTACAAACGAATTCGTTGTTATGGGGCGTGTAACAGGAATTATTAAGAGCTTTGATCCTCACTTCAAGGCTGTCTTAACAGTCTTTGTAACATCCTTTGCTAACTTCTCAACTCTAGGTATGATTATTGGTTGTTTCAAGGGAATCGTTGATAAAGAAAAGAACGACATTATTTCTAAGAATGTTGGTTACATGTTATTGTCTGGTATCTTGGTATCACTCTTGTCAGCCGCATTTGTTGGATTGTTTGTTTGGTAAAAAAATCATCAGGTGGATGAAATTAATTCCACTCACAAAAAGATACTCTTTGATTCTAGTGCAGAATCAAAGAGTATTTTTTTAATTGTCAATCTGAATAGTGATTTACTCTAACCAAGTGAAAACCTTGCCGATATTTTTACTCCAAGTATCCCAAGAATGATCACCACTGACAGGCATCCAAGTGTATCGACCTTTAGCATGGATCGAGAGAAAGTTTTTAAACATAATATTGTCCTCGTGCATAAAATCCTCATCGCCACAGAGAGTAAGAAGCTCTTGTTTGGGCTGAAGATTGTTGAAGATATTTGTTAACTGATTTTGAGCAATCTTTTGCGGACTGTCAAAAATACTGTCAAAGGTAGTCTTAGCCATTGGTGACTTGGGATTATCACGAAAATGTTCAATGTCTGTGATGGGGGACAATGCCGCAATTTTGCTAAATTTGTCATCGTTTAAGAATCCAATTTTAAGGGCACCGTAGCCACCCATACTTGAACCGACAAGATAATTCTCACTTCGATCAGTAGAAATTGGTAAAAGATGTTGCATCTTAGGAATAAATTCATCGATGAAGTATGAATAATAAGGAATGAAATCGGAATCAGTATAAAAAGCGTTTCGAGCTTCAGGCATAATAATAGCCCAATTATGTTGTCGAGCTAATTTTTCAATATTGACATGCCTGATCCAGCTAGAATCGTCACCTGTATAGCCATGTAGTAGCCACACAGTGGTGTAATGGTCTTGATTGGTGTCGGGAATGACAACAGTGGTTTTGAAATAAGTATGCAAATAATTCGTTCGATAGCTTAAATTCATTAGTACCATAATAACAACCTCATAAAATTAATTTGGAAAAAGCGTTATTTGCGACGATTGTAGAGATATTTTTGAAAATATAAGTAGTTGATGTAAAGTTGCAAGGTGTCGTTTAAATCATGTAAATCAAGACTGAAGTATTCGGACAGTTTGTTGAGCCGATAATTAGTCGTGTTGCGATGGACATTTAGATCTTTGGAAGTATCGGTGACTTGACCGTTGTGCTTGAAATATGAATCAAGCGTTAATAGCAATTCTTGACCAGCACGGGTTTTATATAAGCCTTTAAAGACTTCTAAGATACGATTTGAATGTAAATTGCATTCTAACAGATGATTCAAGAACTTAATCTGCTTAAAGTAGAAGACATCTTTCATATTCAACTCTGAACTGACTGTGATGGTGTCGGTAGCTTGTTTAACAGCGGTTTTGAGATTATTCATCTTATTACTGATACCAATTTGTAAATTATTCTTTTTGGCATAATCTAAGTATAATTGGACGTTTTCCTCACTTTTGGTAATCAACAACTGGTTATGTGAAGATTTCTCAAAATGATAATCGCCAGCTTTAACCGTTAATGAATCGATCTTTTCGGTACTGATAATAATTGCGAAGCGGGGCAGAGTCAGGTCGATTCCTAGCGTGTTGGCCCGTAATCTTAATTCATCATCTTTTTGGACATCATCTGCTTCAATCCATTGAAATAGGAAGTGATTCAATGATTCCTTGTGTTGATTTTCAATCTGAGTATTATTCAATTGCGAAATCAACAATTCGGTTGATATTTTAAGCAATGACGCTAAAGGAGTGACTTCTTGAGGATTTCCAGTTATGCCAATTACACCGATAGTTTCACCCTTGAATTCAATCGGAATATTGACGCCAGGTTTGCCATAAATACCATATGATTGAACCATTGGTTTAGTTTTGCCGCTCTTGATAGTGTCAATTGCACCAATATGTAAAGTGTTGAGACGTTCCTTGTCACCGCTGGCTATAATATAGCCTTTCTCGTTCATCATGTTGATGTTATAAGGAACGTTTTCCATCATTTTGTCAACGATGGCTTGAGCTAAGGCAGGATCTAATTTCATATGCATTTTCCTTTTTTTTAGTATTTGCTCTATACCACATGACTATTCTACAATGTTTTACTTTAAATAGTTAAAATATTACAATATAAAAACATTAATATTATACTTTTGGAATATTTCCGGTAAAAATAGCCTGCAACTTTGAAAGTCGTGTTTGCTGAACAGATTTGTGCAGTTGCACATTGTGTCATTTAGTCTTTCGGTCTATGATATAAGTGATTTATGATTGCTAGATAATGGTTGAGTTGAATTGAGTCTTTGACCAGTTATTGAATATTCGAGTCATGTGCACAACATTATGCTTTTATACTAGTAATTCAAGTCGAATAGTTGGAAATTTGTTTTAGAGGTGAAATAAAGATGAAAATTTTTTTAGCTCCGGACTCTTTTAAGAATTCTCTGACAGCTAAAGAAGTTGCCCAAGCTTTGCAGAATGGTTTTATCAAAGTCTTTCCCGAAGCTGAATATATCAAAGTACCTATGGCTGATGGAGGCGAAGGTACAGTTCAGTCACTAGTTGATGCTAAGAACGGTCGCTTCGTGACTGAAGAGGTAGTCAATCCCCTAGGCCATCTGACCAAAGCACAATATGGTCTGATCAATGATGGTCAAGTTGCTGTGATCGAAATGGCAGAAGCCAGCGGTATACAATATATCAATAAATTTACGCAAAATCCATATATTACCACCACTTTTGGAACAGGCCAGTTAATTAAATCAGCCATTGAGCACGGTGCTCAAACAATCATTATCGGTCTGGGCGGTTCAGCTACGAACGATGGTGGTGCTGGTATGGCTCAAGCGTTGGGAGCACATTTATTGAATAGTCATGGTCAGGAGTTACAATATGGTGGTGCGATGTTAGAGAAGCTGAATCGAATTGATACTTCAGAAATGATGCCAGAATTAGCGCAAGTCAAGGTGATCATTGCCTCAGATGTTACTAATCCTTTGACCGGTCCTAATGGTTCCAGCCACGTATTTGGACCGCAAAAGGGCGCTAATCCTGATATGGTTGAGTTTCTTGATGCAGCTTTATCGCACTATGCAGATGTTTTAAAACGAGATTTGAACCAAGATGTAAAAAACGTTTCCGGTGCTGGTGCTGCGGGCGGATTAGGGGCTGGTTTATTAGCCTTTACCAACTCTCAAATTCGTTCCGGCGTTGACATCGTGATTGATTATACTGATTTAAAAGACAAAGTTAAGGATGCTGACCTAGTCGTAACTGGTGAAGGTCAGATCGATTTTCAGACTAAGTTTGGAAAAACACCTTTTGGGGTAGCCCAAGCTACTAAGTCCGTCAGTCCAAAGACTCCGGTCATTGCTGTTGCTGGTTCAATTGGTGAAAAAATTTCTGAGTTATATCCATTGGGAATTGATGCTATTTTCTCCTGTGTTCCGGGAGTTCAAGATTTACCTACCGCCATTCAAAGAACTGACCCAAATTTACAACAAGTCGCCGAAAATATCGGTCGCTTAATTAAAAAACTAAAATAGAGACTCAGTATCTGACCAATAGTTAGGTACTGGGTTTTTGTTTTGTCATTAAGCTGAATCATTTAAGTTAATCAGTTTTTTTTGTTACGATATTGTGAGAATGAAAGGGATGACACGATGATTCTTGACGATAATTGGAGTAAAGAACTCAATTTAGGTGCGATCCGACAAATAAAGCCTGTTCGTGGTGGCGATATTAATCAAGCTTTTGAAGTTATGACCACAAGTGGCAACTACTTTTTGAAAGTTCAACCGCATAATGATGCCAGTTTTTTTGAGCATGAAAAAGCTGGGTTAGATTTGTTAGGAGACGTAATCAATGCCCCCAAGGTAATTAAGGCGGGCAGTTTTCAAGGTAACGGTTATCTAGTGCTCAATTATTTAGAATTCGGTACAGGGTCACAATTTGAACTTGGAAAAATGGTTGCAAAGATGCATCTACAGACGGGTCCTCAGTTTGGATTAGATCACAGCGTATTAAACGCTAAGAATCCTAAAATCAATACTTGGCAAGACAATTGGGGCGACTTCTTTATTGATCAGCGAATAAAGGTTTTGGTCGACCAAGTTAAACAAAAAGTTTACTGGAATGATTATCGTGATAATTTGATTCACAAGTTTGAAAGCTTGGTGAAGTCTTATTATCAGGATCATCTAGTGGAGCCCAGTTTGTTGCATGGCGACTTGTGGAATGGCAATGTCGGTTTTCTAAGTAACCATCAGCCAATTTTATTTGACCCAGATGTGTTTTATGGAGATCGTGAAATGGATCTGGCGATGACTTTGTTATTCGGTGGTTTCACAGAAGATTTTTATAAAGGCTATAACAGTGTTTATCCACTGAAAAAAGATTGGCAAAAAAGGATGTCTTGGTATCAGACATATTATCTACTCGCTCATCTGAATCTTTTTGGAGAAACCTATGGCACCAGCTTTGAGAGCGCCTTGCAACAAAGTATCGATGAATTCTGAAATCAAGTCTTGTCATTTTAATGGCATTTGCGGGATACTTAAGATAGATATATTTATACGAGGTGATAGAAACAGATGAATAATGAAATTAAATTTATTGTAGATGAATTGAACGTTATCTATGGTTTTTATCAAGATCAATTTAGTCTCAAACGAATCAAAAGCTACATTCTTAGCATGCCCGAAGATACTAAAATTGTCAGTGTCTCGGCTGGAAAAGTTCCGATGTATGATCATCAAGTGGATTTACCAATTGCTCAGTTCAATGATCAAACTGATTCAGTCGGTTTATTGCAAGTCAATCATACAATGGTCAGCAGTCGTCAAAGCAGTGATATTGAGGCCGATACTCAACGAATCATTACTTTGATCAATCGTCTGATTGCTTTGATTGAACCTAAACAAGTCTAATTAGAGCGTAGATTCATCTAAATATAAGAATATCAATTCAAAATAATACCCTCTGATTCGGATTTGAATCAGAGGGTATTATTTTTGAAATATTTATTTTGGAGGAGGATCAAATTTTCCTTTGAATGTGTGAATGAATTAAATCAAATTGGCAATTTGCATCAAGATTGGTACAACGATAACGAAGAGAACGGTTGAAGTAGTAACTAAGTTAGTAGCATAGTCGACGTCACCGTGTGCTTGATCAACTAAGATTGGCAAGACAGCTAATCCAGGAGCAGCTGATTGAATGATGAATGAGTTTGATTCGATAGTTGGTAGTGATGAACCCATCATTGAACCACCAATCAAGATGATACTGATCATGATTGCAGGAGCAATTACAAATCTACCAAGTAGGGCAATGATTGTGTCACGGTCAAACTTGATTGATTTCAAACCAGCATCAGCTAAAATAATACCGATGTAGATCAAAGACATTGGAGTAACGATACCACCGACCATGTCTAAGGTCTTGTTGATCCATTCTGGAACTGGAATAGCCAACAATAGGAAGACAAGTGAAACCAAGAAACCAACTAATGGTGCGGGAAGCAATTTCTTCCAATTGAATTTTTCTTTCTTAGCACCTTTTTGAACAGTTGGATCATCATTGGAGATGAAGAAGATACCAACAGCCCAAGTTGAGATTGTGTTCATAACATAGTAGATAAGGAAGTAAGGTAAACTCTTAGTTCCGAATAGAGCCATGTTTAAAGGTAAACCAATGAAGATCGTATTTGCGTTAACAAACATGTTAATGAAAGTACCACGACGACCTTTTCTAATTTTGAAGACTTTAGTTAAAATCCAAGCGATGATGTAGCCAATCGTAAAACTGGCAAAGGTGAAAATCAAACCACCGGATAGACTAGCTAATTTGTCCCGGTTCAAATACTTCAAAACTGAAACAAAGATTGAAGCAGGTAAAGCAATTTTCATAATAATGAATGAAATGTTTCCTTTGAACTCGTCACCTAAACGGCCAGAGCCACGTAACCAATACCCCAAGGCGATGACAAGAACGATTTCAGCAACACTTTCCAATGAAGTGATAAATGCAGCCATAATTATGTACCCCTTTATTTGACAAAAATTTTAATTAATATTTAGGTTCCCATTTGATGTCAGCAACGGCTTTCTTAGCGTCAGTAGCATCAGTTAATTTTTCATCGATAGCTTGTTGAGCAACACCAACAGCAACAGTCATACTGAATTCATCTAGTTTAGAAACTGGAGGAAGGACAGCAGCACCTGGTTGTTCTGGATCGACGATTCCACCTAATGAGTGGGCAGCTTTGTTAATCATACCATCTGAAAGAATCTTAGCATTAACAGCCATTGAACCAAGACCTAGACCTGGATAAACCAAAGCGTTGTTAGCTTGACCGATATGGTAAGTAACACCATTATATTCAACTGGTTCAACTGGAATACCTGTAGCAATCAAAGCTTTACCATCAGTCCATTTCAAAAGATCTTCAGCTTTTGCTTCGGCAAGTTTTGTAGGATTTGAAAGTGGGAAGATGATTGGACGGTCAGTGTGAGCCGCCATTTCTTTGATGATTGATTCAGTAAATGTACCAGGTTGAGTTGAAGTACCAACCAAAATTGTTGGATGAACAGCCTTCACAACAGCTTCGAGGTTTGTAAGTTCATCAGCATTAGCAAATTCACTACGTTTTCTAGTAAATGGTTTTTGTTCTGGTGTTAAATCCTCAGTATCATCGAATAGGAGTCCTTGTTTATCAACGAGATAGAAGTGTTTTCTAGCTTCATCTTCAGAAAGGCCTTCTTCAACCATTGCATCGAAGATTCGTTTAGTAATACCTGCACCAGCAGTACCAGCACCAAATGATAGGTAAACTTGATCAGTTAATTTTTCTTTAGAAATGTTCAAAGCACCTAAGATACCAGCCAAAGTGATGATACCTGTACCTTGAATATCGTCATTGAATGTTAAAATTTGGTCTTTGTACTTGTTCAAGATATTAGCAGCATTGCTTCTACCAAAGTCTTCAAAGTGCAAATACATATCTGGGAACAAGTTTTCAGCTGTTTCAACGAACTTATCAACGAAGTTGTAATACTTGTCGCCAGTAACACGTTCGTGATGATTACCCATATAAAGATCATCGGCAAGCAATTCTTTTCTGTTAGTACCAACATCCAAGACAACTGGTAGAACTGATTTAGGATCAACGCCGGCAGCAGCAGTATAAACCATCAATTTACCAACTGAAATATCGACACCTTGGACACCCCAATCACCGATACCAAGAATACCTTCACCGTCAGTTACAACGATCAACTTGATGTTGCGACCTTTAGAAGCGTTCTTTAAAGTTGCTTCGATATCATCTTGATCATCAATTGATAGGTAAGCCGCATTTTGTGGGTCTAAGAACAAGTGGCTGTAATTTTCAATCGTGTCAGCGATAGTTGGATCATAAACGACGGGCATAAATTCGTTAACATGTTCACTGAAAAGCTTGTAGAACAAAGTTACGTTTTCGTTGAATAAGTCCATTAAATACATTCTCTTAGCTAAGAAAGTATCCTTGTTAGAATAGTTTTCGTAAGCTTGTTCAACTTGTTGGTCCAATGTTTGTACGAATGGTGGCAAAAGACCTTCAAGGTGATTTTCTTTACGTTCTTCTTTGGTAAAGGCAGTACCTTTATTCAAAAAATGATTATTTAGTAAATCTAAACCTTCATATGTCATAAAAAATTCCTCCTAAATTTATTGAATCTAGTTCAACATTGGAATATTCCAATGCCTGTTAATTAACTTTCGTGATGTATCATAAACCCTTATAAAAAATATAGTCAAATATGTTATCATTAATAAATAATATTTATAGGTGAAGCTAATGAATTTAAAAGATTATCAATACTTTCAAAAACTGTCAGAATTAAAGAACTTTTCTGAGACTGCCACTTTCTTTGGCGTCAGCCAGCCGACTATCACATATGCCCTAAAACGCTTGGAAGACACTTATGGGATGGCACTTGTCGAACGAAAGAGCTATGCCAACTCTTTAAAACTGACCTATGCCGGGCAGCAAGTCTTACGCCATATCGAGCGGATCTTGTTGGAAGAGCACTTGATCGATGAGGATATCTCGCGGATCAAACGGGACAAAATCGTCATGGGTTGGCCACCGATAATTACTAACTATTTGATTCCCAAAGTATTTGATCGCTTAAAAGATGCTGATCTCTTGGATAGTATCGTTCAAGTCAGTGATGGTTCGGCGGAACTATTATCGAAATTAAAAAAGGGCGCTTTGGATGTGTCTTTATTAGGAACAACGGTTATGCCGCAAGAAGAACAGCTTGAATATCAATTGATTCAAGAACATCATTTTAAGTTTATCGCCTCAGATCAACGTGATGTTTCAAAAATTGATTCGATTCAAAAATTATTTGCGGAAGATTTTATTTCCTTGGATGAAGGTTCAGTTCATAATGTTGTTTTGCAAAAGTTGATCGAGCACTACAATGTGGCACCGCATACGATGTTTCAAACGTCAGATTACAAGTTAATGTTGAGTTTGGTTCAAGCTGATAAGGGAATCAGTTTTGTTACAGAAACAGCGATTGAAGGCATCAAAGGGCTTCAAGAGATAACTATTCCTGATTTGAAGTTACCTTCTTTCTACTTATTATTTGTTTACCGACACAGTATGGTTGGGAACCAAAGATTGGCAGAATTAATGCATATTTTTAAAAATATTTAAATAATAATTTTTTATATAAAAAAAACGAGGTATACAGGTATAGTCCATTCACGTTACAATATATTTGCCGATTTTTATTGGCGGAGAATTTTGGTGATAAGTATTATCTATGGCAAAAATATCTCATCAATATTTGGCCATAAATTGTATTTTTATTATGTTATTATCACTTTCTAAAATAAAAATGAGTGGATATCTGTGGGATAGTTCAAAAAAAACGCTCATTTTATAGGTTGGAAGCTGTGTTAAACGGTTTCAACCTTTTTTTCTTTACTTATAAAAATATGTCTAATTTAAATATTAGCCAATATTTATTTGAAAATATGGTATTATACTAATCGAAGGGTTGCTTATTGCGTAGTACACCTTCTTGAGAATTTCATGATAATAATAGTTATTAGTTTAGCTATTACTGGTTTGATGGTAGTTCCTCCCTGAGCTACCATTTTTTTAGACAAAAATAAGAGCCTCTACACTTTTGTGTAGGGGCTCTTTTAGTTACAATTTAAAGTTTCTTTTTGTGTAATTTACTGTGGTGCAAACTGTATGTAAAGTAAATGATCAGGCCAAGCGTAAACCAAATGGCAAAGACCATCCAAGTGAATGCTTGCAACTGGGTCATTAAAACGATACACATGATGAATGAAACTATCGGAATGATTGGGAAGAACGGTACTTTGAAACCAACTGGCATTTGGTCGTAATTCTTCAATCGGCGTAAGAAGATTACTCCTAATGAAACTGCTGAGAAAGCAAAGAGGGTTCCAATATTTACTAATTCAGTGATTTTTTCAAGTGGAACTAACATCGCCACTAAACTAGCAACGATTGCAAAAATATAAGTATTAAAAACTGGTACTTTCGTTTTTTGATTAACTTGTGAAAGTTTCTTGGGTAAGAGGCCATCACGGCTGATTGCAAAAATCAAACGAGTACCACCATACGACATTACCAAAAGTACGGTTGTCATCCCGGCAACTGCGCCAATGGAGACGATAGCTGCGACCCAGTTTTGATTCATTAATTGCAAAACATAGGCTACTGGATCAGCAACGTTTAACTTCGTGTAATGTTCCACACCTACTAAAACAGCAGCCACAGCGGCATAGAGAACCGAAGCAATCATGAGTGATGACACGATTCCAATTGGCATATCCCGTTGTGGTTTTTTGACTTCTTCTGAAGCTGTTGAAACGGCGTCAAAACCAATATAAGCGTAAAAGGCGATTGCTGAACCAGCCAATACTCCTTTAAAGCCAAAAGGAAACATTGGATTGTAGTTAGCTGGTTTAACATAAAAGATTGCTACAGCGATGAAGAGTACGATCACGGCAATTTTTACGCCGACCAAAATCGTGTTTAAGGTAGTTGACTCTTTAGTTCCCTTGGACAAAATAAAACCGATAATTAAAGTAATGATTCCGGCAATTAAATTAATGCCACCTTTGGTACCCGGTGTACCTAGTGACGCTGACAGAAATTCGGGTAATTTTATCCCAAAACCTGCTAAGAGATTTTGGAAATAAGCTGACCAACTGACGGCCACTGATGAGACGGCAAACAAGTACTCTGATACTAATGCCCAACCGATCACCCAAGCGACGATTTCACCAAAGACGGTATAGACGTACGTATAAGCACTCCCAGCCAAGGGGATGGTCGAAGCAAATTCAGCGTAACAAAGTGCAGCTAAGGCGCAGACTGCAGCTGACAAGATATAGGAGAACATGGCCCCCGGACCAGCATAATTAGCAGCGATGATTCCAGGAGTAATAAAAATCCCAGCTCCGACGATTGCTCCTACACCCATAGCTGTTAATCCCCAAGCGGAAAGATTTCGACTAAGCTGTGACTCGTTGATTGATTCAATTTCAAATTCTTTTTTCTTTAACAAACGGGTCGATTCCATATTGTATCCTCCATCAGTAGGAAGTTTTGAGGTATCGCCGCATGAGAAAGACTTTTATCATAACCAGGAAAAGTATAAATGGTCTATTTACAAAAAGTCAATAAATATGTTTATACAAATTGAGCAAATAAATTGTTGAAACCGATTACAACGGTTATAATCATGGTGCCGTAGAGTGTACTTTGTCATAACCAATTTTTTCCACACAAATGGTATAGGAGGTAACGATGCAAAATAAGACCGTTGTTGCGATTGCTGGTGGTGGAGAGAAGATTTATGAAATGATCGATTCTTTTAACGAAGAGATCCAATTCGACTTGTTCACGGTTGAAATCCCCAATCGAGTTTTTGGTCAAAATGTCAATGTCATCAAAGCTTCAGATGATGATGAGATTGCAGCTTTGGCCGTTAGCGATATTTTGCAAGGTGCGGATATTCTTTTCAAAGGTTTGATCCAGACGCACACCTTGTTAAAGGCTGTTTTACAACACAAGCAAGAGTTGGTCCAAAGTCCTGTGTTATCGCACGTATCCATCTTACACATTCCGGAAATCAGCCGCCTGATTCTACTGACTGATGCGGCGATGAACATCGAACCTAATTTTGAGCAGTCGTTAGCCATCATTGAGAATGCCGTTTCGGTTGCACATGATCTCGGGATTGACCATCCGAAAACTGCGCTGTTGAGTGCCGCGGAAAACTTTAATCCCAAGATGCCATCATCAGTCTGGGGTCGGGAATTGACCCAGCACTATCAGAGTTATCCGATAGAGTCCGACGTTTTTGGACCTATTTCATTTGATTTAGCTCTTTCTTCAAAAATTGCTCACGAAAAAAAGTTTACCGGACCCATTGTCGGGGATGCGGATATTTTAGTCGTGCCCAATCTTGATGTTGGCAATGTGTTATATAAGTCACTGACACTTTTTACCAAGACTCAAGTTGGTGGTTTGATTGTCGGTGCAAAAGTACCGATCGTGTTAACTTCACGAGGTGACAAATTAGAAAATAAACGGGCCTCGTTAGAGTTTGCGTTTAACGTTATTTAAAAGTAGGTGAAATGATGAATTATCGAACATTGGTTATTAACCCGGGCTCGACTTCCACCAAAATCGCTATTTTTGAAGATACCCATCTTTTGGCCCAGCAGGAAATCAATTATTTACCCGCTGATCTGGCGCATTTTGTAGATTTGATGGACCAAAAGGATTTTCGAATTAAAAGTATTGTTGATTTTATGAATAAGCATGATTTTGACTTTCAAAGTATCGATGCTTTCGTTGGCCGAGGCGGTCTGATGCGAGCAATCCCGGGAGGTACTTATACGATTGACACACAGATG
The DNA here is from genome assembly GCF_054881455.1 of Companilactobacillus sp. FL22-3. NCBI lineage: Bacteria > Bacillati > Bacillota > Bacilli > Lactobacillales > Lactobacillaceae > Companilactobacillus > Companilactobacillus sp. FL22-3. The sequence goes on from NZ_JBTYYZ010000004.1 coordinate 194,344, forward strand.
ATTTCTGATCTGACTAAAGGGCTTTTCGGAATTCATGCGGCCAATTTGGGAGCAATTATTGCAGATTATTTTGGCGAAATGTATCAGCGTCCAGCCTTTGTCGTCGATCCGGTCGTCGTTGATGAATTTGATCCTGTGGCCTACTTGTCAGGTTATAAAGACTGGGATCGACGGAGTGTCTTTCATGCATTGAATCAAAAAGCCGTTGCCAGACAAGCCCTAAAGCAAATTGGTAAATCTTATGAGAATGCGAATCTGATCGTGGCACATATGGGTGGCGGTATTTCTGTTGGGGCACATAAGTTAGGTCGAGTGGTCGATGTCAATAACGGACTCGATGGCGATGGAACATATTCGCCGAATCGGACAGGTTCAGTCAGTGCCATCTCTTTAGTCGATTATATTTATGACCAAGCTCCAAAAAAGTCCGAAGTGGTCAAACTGATTACTCACGAAGGTGGTTTGAAATCATACCTTGGTACCGATGATCTGAAGACGATTGAAAAAGAAATCGATCAAGGCGATGAGTACTCGCGGTTGATTTTTGATGGCATGGTCTATCAGATTGCTAAAGAAATTGGCAAGCAAGCGACAGTTTTAATGGGTCAAGTTGATCTAATTGTTTTGACCGGTGGGATGGCTCGTTCTGGGCGGTTAGTGAAAGCGCTTACGCAAAGGGTGGACTGGATTGCTCCTGTGACCGTTATCCCCGGACAGATGGAAATGCAAGCTTTAAACTTAGGGGCTCAAAGAGTTTTACAACAAATTGAGCAGCCAAAAAATTATGTCAAAGAAGCGGAGGAACTTGCAAATGGCAGATCCATATGACTTGGTGGTGATCGGTGGTGGAGTTGGCGGTTATAGTGGCGCCATTAGAGCCAGTCAATTAGGGTTAAAAGTTGCCTTAGTTGAAGCTGACCTTTTAGGTGGAACTTGTCTCAACCGAGGCTGTATTCCCACCAAAGCTTATTTGAAATCAGCCGAAGTCTTTAGAGAAGTAAAACAAGCTGACAACTTTGGTATTACTAATTCGGGTGAATTTGGCGTTGATTTTTCCTCAATCAAGCGTCGCAAAGACCAAATTGTCGAGAAACTTCGTTCAGGTGTCGCTTTTCTGATCAAGAAGAATCAGATTGATTATTTTGCAGGTCAAGCCAGTGTTTTGGGCACTTCGATTTTCACACCTAAAGCAGGCTCAGTGATGATTAAACCTAATAATGGTGACGATGAAGTGATTTTGACACCAAAGAATGTTTTGATTGCGACTGGTTCGAGGCCAAGCAGCTTGTCTAACTTAGAGATCGATGGCGAAAGAATTCTCAGTTCCAATGATGTTTTGGAATTAAATGAATTGCCGGACTCAATTGTCATCATCGGTGGTGGAGTGATTGGCGTCGAGTGGGCCTCGTTGTTGACTGATTTAGGTGTCAAAGTTGAATTAGTTGAGTTTCAAGATCAGTTGATCGCTAGTGAGAGTTCCCAAGCAGCCAAAATTTTACAAGCAGAATTGACTAAACGTGGTGTCAAAGTCGATTTGAGTACTTCAGTCGAAGAAATCAATTTGGACGGAGAAAATTTAAAAATCGTTGCCAAAACTGAGGATCAATTTTTTGATGTCACCGCCCAGAAAGTTTTAGTAGCGGTCGGTCGGCGCCCCAATGTTGAAAATATTGGCTTAGAAGCTGCCGGAATTGAATTTGATCAGCAGGGGATCATCGTGAATGATTATTATCAAACTAATCTGGACAATATTTATGCAATTGGTGATGTGATCAATACTTTGCAGCTAGCTCATGTGGCAGCTAAGGAAGCCGAATTAGCGGTTGAACACATCGCTGGACAAGTGATTGAAAAACTCGATTATCAAAATGTTCCCCGAGGTATTTACACTTATCCTGAGATTGCAAGCGTTGGACGGACAGATGGTACAACGATTTCCACCCAGGAAGCTTTACAAGGTCGTTTTGATTGGCAGGCCAATGGAAAAGCGATGATTGAAAAATTTGACGTTGGCTATGTCGAAGCTTTTGGCGACAAAATGACCGAGGACTTTATCGGTTTGACGATTGTTGGTGGGCACGCCACAGATATGATCAGTGAAGCTAGTTTGGCGTTATATTTGAATGCCACTCCAGAAGAAATCGGTCAAACGATTCATCCGCATCCCACTCAAAGTGAAGCCATTATGGAAGCTAATAACGATATTTTTGGTAGGGCAATTAATAAGTAAAGGAGTAGAGCAATGGATTTAAAGCAAAGTCAACTTTCCAATAGTGAAATTATTTCAGCTTATCGAATCATCAAGAAAGCTCGCCGTTTAGATGAACGTCTCTGGCAGCTTAATCGAATTGGTAAATCTACTTTTAATATTTCCGGTCAAGGGGCGGAAGTGGCTCAAGTGGCAATGAGTTTGGCCTTTGACCCTGAGATTGATTATTTTTTACCGTACTATCGTGATATGGCAGCAGTTATGGTTTTTGGAACTAGTGCCAAGAGTATCGTGATGGGTTCTTTAGGTAAAGAGGCCGATCCTGCTTCTCACGGTCGTCAGATGCCGAATCATTATGGCGATAAAGAGCACCACGTAATATCCTTTAGTTCAACTGTTACGACTCAATTTCCTCTGGCAACCGGAGTAGGTTTGGCTTTACAGATCGATCAAAAACCAGGGATTGTTTTGACTTCAACTGGTGAAGGCTCGACTGCAGAAGGCGATTTCCATGAAGCCTTGAATTTTGCCGGTATTAAGAAATTGCCTGTTATCTTTGTAATCGAAAATAACGGCTATGCAATCTCAACGCCTAATCATGAGGAATTTTCTACCAATGACCTCAGCACTCGGGCAATTGGTTATGGAATGCCCGGTAAAAAAGTTGATGGACATGATTTTACTAGCACATATTTAGCCTTCAAAGAAGCAATTGAGAATGCTCGGACGGGTCAAGGTGCTAGTTTGATAGAAATCACCGTCGATCGTTTGACAGCTCATTCCTCTGATGACGATCAACGAGTTTATCGTGAAAAGTCTGATATTGATACGATGAAAGAAAATGACTGTATCAAAGGTTTTGAAAGTCAGTTACTAGCCGAAAATATTTTAACGCAATCCGAGCTTGAAACAATCGATCAGGAGATCATTCAAGAAATTGATCAAGCAACGACTGCTGCTGAAGCAATGCCAGATCCAAGTGCTGACCAAATATCAACACATGTTTATGCGGGAGGATTGAACAATGGCTGAGGTTACGTATTTAGAAGCAATCAATCAAGCTTTACAAGAAGAAATGTCACGAGATCCTAAGACAGTTATCTTTGGCGAGGATGTTGGTGGCGATAAAGGTGGCGTCTTTGGTGCTACCAAGGAATTAGCTGAACAATTCGGTGATCACAGAGTTTTCAATTCACCTTTAGGAGAATCTGAAATTGCTGGATTGGCCGTCGGTTTAGGCATAATGGGTCATCGGGCAATTGCCGAATTTCAGTTTGCTGATTACATTTTGCCCGCAGTCAATCAAATTATGTCGGAAGCGGCCAAGATGCGTTATCGGACAGCTGGTGATTATACCGTACCGGTAGTCTTTCGGACTCCGTATGGTGGTGGAGTTCGTGGCGGCTTTTATCATTCCCAATCTACCGAAAAGATTTTTGTCGGTCAGCCTGGGTTAAGAGTGGTGACACCTTCAACCGTCTACGATGCAAAAGGTTTGTTGAAAGCAGCTATCAGAAGCGATGATCCAGTTTTATTCTACGAGCACAAGCGACTCTATCGAGCTTTGAAGGCTGAATTACCAACCACTGATTATACAGTCGATTTGGACAAAGCCAAAGTTGTTCGTGAAGGATCTGATCTGACTATCTTTGCTTATGGCATGATGATGCAGTACGCATTGGCTGCCAGTGAAGAACTAGCTAATCAAGGTGTCTCAGTTGAAGTAGTTGACTTAGTTAGTCTATATCCATTGGACAAGACAACAATCATTCAAGCTGCTAAAAAAACTGGAAAAGTTTTGCTGATCACGGAAGATACTAAAGAGGGCAGCGTCATGAATAATGTTTCCGCTCTCATTGCCGAAGAAGCATTATTTGAACTTGACGCACCAATCAAAATCTTAGCCGGACCAGATTCGCCAAGTATGCCGTACGCCAAGAATTTAGAAGATGCTTTTCTAGTAAATCAAGCCGATGTCACCCAAGCCGTGACTGAATTGGCAGAATTTTAGGAGGGAATCCAATGTCGGAAATAATGGTAAAAATGCCCCCTTTAGGTGAAAGCGTTACCGAGGCCACTGTCAGTCAGTGGTTAGTTCAACCAGGTAGTGTCGTCAAGAAGTATGAACCACTTTTAGAAGCTATGTCAGATAAAGTCACCACCGAGATTCCAGCCAGTGAAGATGGTATCGTTCAAACGTTACTTGTCACTGAAGGAGATGTCGTTTCGATTGGCAGCGATATTTTAACTCTGGAGACCGACTCGAAAAAGACTGAACCAACGCAGACCGATTCGACACCTGCTGTCAAACCGGCAGAGACTGAGACAAATAATCGGTTACGTTTTTCACCAGCAGTATTAAAAATCGCTGGCGAACAAGGAATCGATTTGAACGAAGTTAAAGGTACTGGTACGGGCGGTCGGATCACCAGAAAAGATGTTTTAAGTTATCAGCCAAGTGAATCAATTCCTCAGACAGTTGAAACAGTGGTGGCAGAAAAACCAGTGCTTGACCGGCCAACGACTGAAATTAATACTGACGACATCGTAACTATCAGTCCTTTGCGCAAAGCGATTGCCAAGAATCTGGTTCAGAGTGTAACTGAAATTCCTCAAGCTTGGACAATGATCGAAGTCGACGTGACTAATTTAGTTAAACTGCGCCATAATTTAAAACAAGCATTTTTCGAACAAAATGGTTTTAAGTTGTCATTTTTCCCATTCTTTGTCAAGGCCGTCAATCAAGCGCTGATGAATCATCCGAAATTAAACAGCAGCTGGCAAGATGAAACCATTGTCTATCACGATGCCATCAATACCTCAATTGCGGTGGCAACTGAAGAAGCGTTGTTTGTTCCAGTAATCAAAAATTCTAATTATTTAAGCGTGGCAGGCATTGCCAGTGAAATTAATCGACTAGTTGATAAAGTCAAGACGAATAGTCTCACTAGTGCGGATATGGCCGATGGAACTTTCACGGTCAATAATACGGGAAGTTTTGGCTCGCGAGAATCAAAAGGAATTATTAATCCTCCGCAAGCCGCAATTTTACAAGTCGAGGCAATTAGAAAAGAAGTCAAAGTTATGCCTGACGAAGCGATTGCCGTTCGTGACGTAGTTAATCTCTGTCTGACGATCGACCATCGTATTTTAGATGGACTAGCCGCAGGAAGATTTTTGAATGAAGTCAAAACTAATTTGGAAACAATCGATAGTACGACCAACATTTACTGATACTAAGGAGTGTAACAATGAAATTATTTGATGAAATGATTAAGAGCGATTACGAACAAGTGGTTTTTTGCCAAGATAATGTTTCTGGCCTCAAAGCCATTATTGCTATTCACGATACTACTCTCGGTCCAGCCCTTGGTGGATGCCGTATGTGGCCTTATGCTTCAGAAGAAGAAGCCCTGATCGATGCGTTGAGATTGGCCAAAGGGATGACTTATAAGAATGCAGCTGCTGGTTTAAACCTTGGTGGTGCAAAGACTGTCATTATCGGTGATCCCAAAACCGATAAAAGTGAAGCAATGTTTAGAGCTTTAGGCCGCTATATTGAAAGTTTGAATGGCCGTTATATCACCGCTGAAGATGTCGGAACTACGACTCAAGACATGAATCAAATTTATATGGAAACAAATTTTGTTACTGGTACGACTGATGCTAAAGGAGCTTCAGGTAATCCAAGTCCGGTGACGGCTTTAGGAGTTTACTATGCCCTCAAACGTACTGCTAAAGAGATTTTTGGCGATGATGACTTGAGAAATCGAACCATTTCGATTCAAGGAGCCGGAAATGTTGCCACAGGTTTAGCCAAGTATCTTAATGAAGATGGTGCTAAACTGATTGTCACTGATATCAATCAAGCAGCAGTCGATCATTTGGTTCACCAGTATAACGCTAAGGCGGTTGAACCAGATGAAATTTATGATGTTAAAGCTGATATCTTTGCACCATGTGCTTTGGGTGGCGTCTTGAACGATGATACGATTGCCCGTCTGAAAGTTAAGGCCATCTGTGGTAGCTCGAATAATCAATTATTAGATGTCAAACGCCATGGTCAAATGTTGAAAGACAGAAACATCTTATATGCCCCTGATTTTATTGCCAATGCTGGTGGCGTAATCAATGTTTCCGACGAATTGAAAGGTTACAATAAAGCTCGTGCTTTGGAAAAAGTTTCGATGATATATAATCAAATTGGTGAGGTCTTTGATATCGCCAAGAAGGAAAATATCACTACTGCTGAAGCTGCCGACCATTTAGCTGAAAATCGCATCAATGCGATTCTAAATGTGCGTGGTAATTTCTTACATACTGAAAAACATACGATCTTTGAATTAGTTTAAAAAATTATTTAACACAAAATTACCTCTGATTTGGAATGGAATCAGAGGTTTTTTTAGTTATCGTTAAAAAAATACGGCTATTTCTCTTTCAAAATTTGATTTTAAGTGTGTTAAAACTGATTAACAGCAATAATCCGCCGTTTTTCTATGGTATAATTTTCAGTAACAAGTCATTTAGGAGTTTTAGAATGAAGTACAATGAGAAACAGCAAAAAGAAATAGCAAAGTATGCAATCGACCATCAAAAGGATTACAAAGCTACGGGTGAAAAATACGATATTTCTTATCAGCAAGTAGCTGCTTGGGTGAGAAAGTACCAAAAGAATTCAACCGTGTCCACCCAAAAGAGCGTCAAATCAACTAAAACAACCAAAAAAAACGTTCAAAAGCAGGCGAATGCCCTAGATGTATTGAGTCGAAAAGATCCGGTACTCGAAGCACAATTGCTAGAAGTTAAGAAGAGACTAGGGTTAATTTAGTTGCAAAAACAATGGAAGTTTGACGATTTCTTTCAATCGTCGATAGCAGAAAATGCAGACGATAAATTTAAGATGAGTTAGATTACGACTCAACTTGAGTTTATTTTTTTTGCCCGCTGTCAGGCTTGAAATATTGTTAAACAAATTAAATGTTGTTAGATCAATAATAGCTGAATATTTTTAAGCAAAGCCTTTTTTTGTAAGCGCTACCCAATCTGTTGGAAAATTATTCTCAAGCTGTTCCCTGATTAAAGAATGGTCTATACATACCATGACTACCAAATTGTCGTGAGATAAATTAAAGAATAATGAGGCTTTCTTTAATGCAAAACATAGTGAAATTAATATTAATTGCGTCATTTCACGAGAAATAACTTTAGAAAATATGAGCTAGAAAGCACTTAACTCCATGATATGATTACCAAATCAATTTATGGGAGGGTGTTTTGTTTTAATGAGAAGGATGAGACCAATTTTAATATTGGCCAGTCTTTGGGTCTTGTTTTCAGCTTGTTTACCTACCACGATTAATGCTCAAACAACTGCAAATGAACCAATTACAGACGCTGGTCTAGATTCAATCGTTGATAAAAAAGACAACGCCGAGGTAATTATCACTTATCTTTTAGAAGATAAAAAAGAATTGCATCTCAAAACTGATCAAAAGGACGTGATTGATTCATCCAGCCTTGAAAAAGAGCTTGGTACCGAGAAGGTCAAAGAAAATTCCGAAAAAAATGAAATCAAATTGACTTTGGATGATCCAAATAAGGCCAGTTTCAAGATGAATGTCGATCATGAAAAACCGTTTTTGCTGACGGTAACAGATGCCAACGAACAAGAAATTTTTCATTATCAATTCAATCAACCTGAGAAATATGTCGAAACCGTTGATGACGATGATGAAATGGCTGAAGAATCAACTTGGACTAAGACTTCTAATCTCCGTGTCTCAAAAGGTCCCATTATCGAACATGAGGATGGGTCCAGTACACAACCAATTATTTATTTTGGTGATTACTTACAAGCCAGTCGCGAAAACGCAACTATTGCTAGTAGTTGGGGCGAACGAGGCAATTCGCGCCAAAATAGTTTGACTGCACCTAATAGTGGCATTATTTACGCTGAAGAAGGTAGTTCAGTTAAAGCGGGTCCAGATGCACCCAAGAATCATATTTACACGATCCATTATGGTGATTCTCAGAATAAAGACTATGGAACTGGTTTGTTAGAAGAAGAATTATTACCATATGGTGCACCAACCAGTTTTACTTCTAACAACCTGTTTAATTATGTCGTAAAAACTGATAATTCAGAGAAGCCCGGTACTTCAGGACCAAATAAGAATGGTAAGTCATATGCGATGTATGGTTTGCCTAATCTGTATTACCGTTTCAATCCGAGAACTGGGTTTGAAGAACAACGTTTAGTTTATAAACAAAAAGCCTTTTACGATGAGAAAAAGGGTCGAATCAATCCCGAAATTACCACCACCATTAAAATGTCATTTACCAAGACAGGTCGGGTGATAACTGATATTACTTATAAGAACACCGGCCAATTTCCATTCAAGGACTTCATTGGTTTTTCTAACCATGATTTGTCTTTAAATAAAGATGGTCAAGAATTGACGGATACTAATGGGAAAAAGATTGGTAATTATATCCCAATGCGCTCATTGTCTGATAATCGAGGCATGTATTTCCAATCGCCAAATAATGAAGTTCGAACGAGTTTTTATATGAATCAAGATGATGCACCAGCTGGTTGGTCAGCACGTTCAGCTGGTAAGTCGTTTGTTGCCAACAAAGGATATTTGTATAATCCCGGTCTTTTGGGAATAGTAGCCGCCCGTAGTGTGACTTACTATCCTTGGAAAAAAGGGAAAGCTCCATCTGGTAAATATTTCGATGATAACAAGCATCGTTATAATTTTCCTTGGACGCCCAAACATTATCCAAATGCTTTTAAAGATCGCAATGATACTGGCGATAAAGCTAATATGAGAGGTGCCGGAGGTCGACTTGGTACTAATTCTGAATCAGATCCCAATTGGGATGCTGGTTTGACAATGCGGACTAAGTCTAAAACCTTAGAAATCGGTGAATCCGTGCATATGCAGTATGGGACTTTAACCGATGTACCTGGTAGTACCTTTGACCCGGTCGTTGAGTATGATAACTTAGGAACCGAAGATAATCCTCAAGTGTTGGATTTAGGTACTCCTGAATTGAAACTCAAAGGACAATGGTACGACTTTGATAGTGAGGATGTTACGATTTACTATGCAATCGACAGTGATGCCGAAGAAGACATGATCAAGGGACTTTTCCATCACGGCACTCAGACGACAGCAGAAGCACAACGTGGTGATTTTCATAGTTTTGAAAAACCAGTCGATCTTTCGGGATTATCAAAGGGAAATCACAAAGTATACTTGGTGGCAATTGACAGTGATGGCAATGAGTCAGTAGTTTCAGAACATTATTTTAAATTAGTTAAAACGGCTGATAAGAATGGTGGGCCACTGATCGATGTCAATTCGCCAAGTAGTACTGAAGAATCCCCCTTTGCACCAATTGCGGACACGATCCACTTATCAGGGACTTGGTCAGATAAAAAGTCTAATAAGATAACTTCACTGTCTTATCAAGTTGATGAAGAACCAATCAATATCATTCAAACTGATATTAAAAATAAAAAACCTGGTAATTCAGTCAGCTGGCTGATACCAAGTATTAACATTTCTGAATATAATGATTTTGAGAAACATAAGGTTGTCGTGACCATTGTCAATGAAAAGGGTCAAAGCAGTTCTGATACATTTTATTTCCAACATATAGCAGGTCGTTTAAACTTGACCGCTCCTGAGACAATTGATTTTGGTAGCTTATCAGTCTCTCAAACTGCAGGTAACCCAGTAAGTCCTGATCTAAAAGGTGGTCGGATAATTTTAGACGATTTCAGGGCTCCCGGCTCAAATCCAGTCGCCGTAAGTTTAGCTATCAATACCTTTTACAAGTCAGATGACAAGCCCAATGTAGATGGTAATAATGGCGACGATGAAGATGATGATGGTGATAATGATGATGATTTCAGATTAGACAGAGAACAATTATTACACGATGTCTTTTGGGAAGGCCATCATGCTACCAGTAAAAATGTCTTGGTTGGAAGAACTAGTGGGCCAAAGAATGAACAATGGCAACAAAAGACTGACTTTACCAATGATATCGTAAAGAATCTCCAATTGAGTTTCCGTTCAAATAATAATGGTTCAACACCAGGCAAATATGTCAGTGACTGGACTTGGGAAGCAGTCGATTCAGTGCAATAAGCTCCATCTTAAAAATACGTAATTAAACTTTTGATCGTCTGAACACATTTTGTGCTCGGACGATTTTTTTTGTCGGATTATTTTTTAAGCCGAATTACATATGAATCTAATAAAATGCGACTGATGACTTGTAATGGTAAACGAGATCTGACTTCGTAATCGGGGAAATATGATGTTTGAGATTTATAACCAAGCAACACCATCTCGGAATACTTTGTAATTGAGCTACTTTCATTCGTTGTGATGGTGATAGTACTGACACCATTTTCAAAAGCATTTTTGGCTCCCTGGACTAATTCCTTCGTTTCGCCGTTTAGGGTGATGATGATTACTAAATCTTCACGTTTGATTCGTTTACTCATCGTGACGATGATATTCGGATCAGAACTCAAAACGCAATTTTTTCCTAAGAGTTGTAATTTGACGAGCATTTCCTGAGCAATAAATTCAGAAAAACCCCGTGCAAAAATATAAATGTTCTCTGCATTTTGAATTTTTTGAATTGCGTCTTCAATCGTACCGACATTTAAAGCCTGGAGAGTATTATCGACTTCATATTTGTTTTTTAGAACAGCTTTTTTGATGTCACGGTCAACTTTTTCAAGATTCTTATATTGTGAGTTGTCCTTGTTTTGAACTAATAGACTTTGCCGAAAGTCTGTATAGCCTGAGTAGCCCATTTTTTTAGTAGCTCTAACAATCGTTGCAGTGGAAACATTTGCTACTTCGCTTAGTTTGATGATGGACAGTTTGGGGATGTCACTGAGATTTTCCTGAATATAATTCCACAAATATTGTTCGGAAGAGCTTAACTTAGCTGTCAAATGACGGCCTCCTTTTTGTAAAACTTTTTCATAAATTTAGTTTTAATTTTATTTTATGTAAACATTTACATGATACCACGCGTTAACATGGAATTAAGCAAATGAAAAGGGGTTAACTAAATGATTTATACTTGTACCTTAAACCCAGCGATAGATTTATTTATTGAAACAAATGACTTGTTACCAGAGGTCGTCAATCGGACCAACAGTTATGATATTCAACCGAACGGAAAAGGGGTCAATGTTTCTTTCATTCTGAAATCTTTAGGAGTTAATAATACAGCTTGGGGCGTCGGTGGTGGATTTACGAGTGAATTCATCGAACAGTCGTTAAGAGATCGTGGTATTTCAACAGATTTTACCCATATCGATGGTATCTCCCGAATCAATGTTTTCACTCGAGTAGTCAATAGCGATACAGAATTCAAACAGGTTAACAGTGGGCCTGAAGTTAATGATGAGGCTGTGAAAGCTTTCTTAGAAAAAGTTTCACAATTGAAAACTGACGATAAGTTAGTAGTATCAGGAAGCTTTTCCAAAGGAATCGATCCTAAAATTATCGTTACCATCGCTCAGATGGCACATCAACAGCGTTTTGATTTGATCATTGATACCAGTTATTCCGAAGTTGTCGACGCAATTAAGTACCAACCATACTTGATCAAACCAAATGATGCGGAACTTTTGAGTTGGTTTGGACAGGATCAAACTGATGATATGAATGTTTTGATCAAAGATGCCCAAAAATTAGTTGATCGAGGGGTTAGTCAGGTATTAGTTTCCTTAGGAGCAAAGGGAGCTTTACTAGTTAATAAGCAGCAAGTGATTTTTGGTAATGCGCCTAAAATCAAAGTAGTTAATACAGCTTGTTCGGGCGATACAATGTTAGGAACTTTTTTAGCTGGAATTGAACAACAATTAGATGTTGACGATAACTTGAAACGAAGTATTGCTGCTGCCAGTTCCACTGCCGCTACAGCTGGGTTAACGGATTTTCATGATGTAAAAGACTTGTCAGGACAGATTAAAATTACTCATTTGGAGGGATGAAATATGACAAAGTATCAAATTATTGCTGCCACTGGGTGTCCAACCGGAATTGCACACACCTATATGGCACAAGAAGCGCTTGAAGAAGCAGCTAAAAAAATTGGTGTGTCAATTAAAGTTGAAACTCATGGACAATCAGGTGTTGAACACGCTTTTACTAAATCGGAAATCGAACAAGCCGATGGGGTTATCATAGCAGCAGATAAGGATGTTGATATTGATCGCTTCGATGGTAAGCGTTTAATAAACGTTTCGGTAACTAAAGGAATGAAGGAACCGGATGAATTGATTGAAAAAATCTTACATGATAAAAATGTTCCAGTTTATCATGCTTCTGGTAGTTCAACTACCAGCTCTAGTGAAGAATCAGAATTAACTGGATCGTTTTGGCATAAATTATATGTCTATTTAATGAACGGTGTTTCCCATATGTTGCCTTTAGTTGTTGCTGGTGGTGTACTCACTGCGGTTTCATTTTTCTGGGGAATTAATTCGGCAGATCCCAAAAGTGCAGAATATAATGCTATCGCCGCTTTATTGAATACTATTGGCGGTTTTGCAATGAATTTAATGGTTCCCGTACTTTGCGCCTATATTGCAGAGGCAATCGGTAAAAGAACTGGATTAGTTATTGGCTTTGTTACTGGTATGATTGCTTATACAAATGGTACTGGTTTCTTAGGTGGTATCGTCGGTGGATTCTTAGCTGGTTATATCGCAGTTCTTTTGACAAAGTTGTTCAAGACCTTGCCAAAGTCATTAGATGGATTGAAATCAATTTTTATTTTTCCAGTTTTGGGAGTTCTGATTTCTGGAACCATCATGTGGTATGTTTCAGTACCAATGAAAGATATCAATCAAGGTATGATGGCATTTCTAAAGAGTATGGAAAATTCCAGTCCCATCTTACTTGGTTTAATCGTTGGTATAATGTGTGCCGCTGATATGGGTGGCCCTATCAACAAAGCTGCCTATTTGACAGGTACTGCTTTGCTTGCTCAAGGTAATTATTATTTCATGGCAGGTGTCTCCGCAGCTTGTATCGCACCACCTTTAGCCACCGGTTTTGCAGTTCTTTTGAATAAGAAAGCTTATTCTGCGAAAGAACGTAGTGCAGGTTATGTTAACTTCTTACTTGGATCAACTCATATTACTGAAGGTGCTATTCCATTTGCAGCAAAAAATCCATTGTTAAATATTCCATCATTCATGATTGGATCGGCCATTGCAGCAATTTTATCTTATGTCACCAGAATTTCTGTACCAGCCCCACATGGTGGATTCATCGTTTTACCATTAGTTAATAAACCTTTCTTATGGGTCTTATGGATTGTTATTGGTGCTTTGGTATCTGGTTTCCTACTATCAATCATAGCGGGACGTCAAAGTCGCCACGATCAAGTTTTGGTAACTCCAGAAGGTGCAGTTGTCTCTGATTCCCAAGATTCAGAGGATAGTGATGATGCAGTTGAAGAACCTCAAAGTGAATTAAGTAACATTATTAATGACAATAATATTGCCTTAAATGTTCAAGCAAATACACGTGATGATTTATTGAAATATCTTGCAAATTTTGCTGAGAAATTAGGATATACAACTGATTCAAAAGCTGTTTATCAGAAATACTTAAAGCGTGAAGCAGAAAGTTCGACTGGTATGGAAAAAGGTATCGCAATTCCTCATGCACAAGATGGCTCGGTTGATAGATTGACGATGGGAATTGTCACTTTAAAACAGCCTCTTGACTGGGGAAACGGCAATCAGGTTCGAATCGTTTTAGCCTTGATCATGCCCGATCCTGAAAAGGATTATCAACATGTTTCGTACTTGTCGAGTATTGCCCGACTATTGTCGGACCCAAAATTTGTCCATACCCTGAAAAAGGCGGCTGATTCTGAGAGAATAGCTCAATTATTCTTAGACAAATCTCTCAGTGATAAAGCCTGATTGCTAAATTTTTGAGGATTATACTAGAGGGTGACGAATAAAAATGTTAATGGGAGTGGTTTTTTGCAGAGTCAATTAAGTGTTTTAACGGTCATGATCAGACTATTGATTTCTGTTTTGTTTTCAGGAATAATTGGGATCGACCGGGCCTACAAACATCGTCCAGCCGGATTGAGAACACATATTTTAGTTTGTTTGGGAGCTTGTATTATTGCGATGATTCAGCAAAATATCGGCTTCAATGCTTTAGAGATGGCACTGCATCATCCCGAATTAAAAGGAGTTTTGCGGGCTGATGATGCCAGATTAATTGCCCAAGTTGTCAGTGGAATCGGTTTTTTGGGTGCCGGAACTATAATCGTCGAGCACCATTCAATCAGAGGACTGACGACCGCGGCCAGTTTGTGGGTCGTTGCCTGTATCGGATTAGCAGTTGGTATGGGAGATTATTTGATAGCAGTTGCTGGATTTTTAGTCGTTTATGCGGTTCTAGGATTTTTAAAAAAAATTATTCGCATCAGTCCAGTGCGCAAACTGAAAGTCGAGTATCTTCATAAAATTGAATCGAAGAAATTCATCGACGATTATTTTCAGAAAAATAAAATTACTGTCGAAGGCGTCAGTTTCAGTGTCGAACGTTTGAATAATGAAAAAGTTTATACGAATGTTTATTCGATTGATTTTGGCAAAAGCTTAGACTACGTTGATATTGTTGAAGGTTTGTCGATGAACGAAAATATCATTAAAGTTGAAACAATCAACGTTTAAAAAAGACAGAGATTATTCGAATATGAATAATTTCTGTCTTTTTGTATCAGCTTATTAATATGAAAAAATTTAAATATTTAAATGGTTCAAATCAATTGAAATTTGTATAGACCTTTGTTATCTTGTGGTTATTGGGGGAATTAAATGATAAGAAAAGTACCAAGCGAAATCCTTATCGTCTTATTCTGTGGGATCATGTTTTTATCTTTTTATATTGGCATTTTTAAGATTCAAATCAATAACAATTTGCAAGAATTGAGAATTACCATGCTCGATCAATCAAGACAAAGAACAGTTTCGGAGTTTTCTAGAGAACGCAAGAATTATGATTATGTTTCATTTGAAAATTTGTACATCAATACCAGCTTGTATTATGGCGCAAAGATTTACCAATGGGGACACATAAAGAGGTTCGATCTTAATCACAAATATTTGTTGGTGGCGTTGGATGGAAATGACGAGTCGAGGATTGTCAAATTGAAATATGAACAATCCAAATTTGAACGTGGCGATGTTGATTTAAGAATAAACACACCCATTAAATTTTACGGCAATGTCAAAACGACAGAGCGATATATTAGTGAGAAAGGTCTAAAAACCTCTCGCCCGGTAATATCGGCTGACTTTATTCAGACTAAGATAAACGGAGGAGAGAAATTTGGAATTGTTTAGGGATATTTCAGATGATTATTTTGAATATTTAATGTATCAAGAATTAGTGGAATTGCGTAATGAGGAAAATCAGCTAATTAATCCTTTCGAAGACGAAGATGAGTTGTAAACAGGGTCAACAGTTTATCATTTGGGTAGCGCTTTTCTACCAACACGATTTAACTTAGATACCAAAAAAGCCTAGGACAATTGAGTTCTAGGCTTTTCTAATTCAAAGGATTCTTTTTGAAGAAATAGTAAAAATAAATGGCTTCCACTTTTAAACAAAGTGACATTAAACAAGAGAAATTATTTTTTATCTTTCAGATTCTTTTGATCTTTTGAAGATTTCTTATCGGCAGAATCTACGCGTTTTACGTTTTCTTTTACATCATCGGGAAGAGAGGCAAACTTATCAAATAAACTGCCAAAATTACTTTCACGTTTCACTGTTAGGCCCATCGGTACCAGCCCCTTTCAAGTTTCATTTTTAATTAACTATATTATAGAACCTAAGTGCACAAAAGGCAATTTTTAGTTAACTTTTTTAATTTTACCAGTAGCAATAGGCAAAGTCACATGAGCATCATAATTGCCAACTACGCCACCTACGGAAGCAGGTAGCTCAAGTGATTGAGGAACACCATGAACATAGACTACTCTCTTATCTAAGTCCAATTTGTCTGTTCCAAAAACTGACTTGAATTGAGATTGTAACTGATCCAAAGGAACGTCTTTTTCATAGGCAAAATGACCGTTCTCATCAGAGACGGGATAATTATCATTTGGAACATCGATTTTTTCTGGAGCATTGTCGAAAGGCACCATAGTTGTACCTGAGACCGCTTCAGTTTCTGGCAAATCGACTAAGCCGTCGTGATTTACGTCTTGACTCATTGTAGCAATTTGAGCATCTTGGCCATTCTGAAAACCATGGAAATGTTCCCAATGCTGGGTGTTCTTTGGTGTATCAAACATTTCGATCTTAATGTGCAAATTGTTCTCTTCAACAGTAAACTCAGCTGATCCGTGAGCACTGCTGCCGATAAACTCGGCGTTTAATGGTACGATCTCTGCGATATATTTTTGACTCATATGACGATACCTCCGATTGATTTTATTTAATTTAATTTTACAAAACCAATCATAAAGGGTGAAAAATAATTGTCAAACAATCAGCAATAATCTTTTTAGCAGACCATTCTAATGAAAGAAAAGTATAATAGAACATATGGTTGCATATAAGTTGACAATTAGTAAGAATAACTTATGATTAACAGAGTCTGAATTAAAAGGGAGGTTTATTGTTGGCGACTGAATATATAGAACATAAACTAAGCCTGCTGCCACCTCGTCCGGGTTGTTATCTAATGAAAGATATCAACTCTAAAATAATTTACGTTGGAAAAGCTAAAAATCTTAAGAATCGGGTTCGGTCTTATTTTAAGAGTTCTCATGAAGGTAAGACAGCACGACTAGTTTCGGAAATCCGTGACTTTGAGACGATCATTACTTCCAATGATAAAGAAGCCTTTTTGTTGGAAATAACTTTGATCCAGAAACATCAACCTTATTACAACATCAAACTAAAACGAGGGACCGGCTATCCTTATATAAAAATCACTAACGAGCGTGATCCTAAGATGGAGATCACCGGTTTGATCAAAAAAGATGGAGCCTATTATTTTGGACCTTATCCAAATGTTTGGGCTGCATCAAATACTCTAAATTTCTTACAAAAAGTCTATCCATTGCGTCGCTGTCAGGGACATTTAGGTAGACCTTGTTTGTATTACCATATGGGACAATGTTTAGGAGCTTGTTTCCAAACTGTTCCTCAAGAAAAATATGATAAACAAATTGAAAAAATCAAGAAGTTTCTAGGCGGCAATGTTGGTGAAATCAAGCATCAACTAGAACGGCGAATGGAAACAGCCTCAAAAAAAATGGAGTTCGAACGTGCAGCTGAATTGCGTGACCAGATCAAATATATCGAGACTACGGTTGAGAAACAAAAGATCATTTCTAATGATAGTACACCGCGAGATATCTTTAATTACTATGTCGAAAAAGGTTGGATTTCCATTCAAGTTTTCTTTATTCGACAAGCCCGTTTAATGAAACGAGAGAAGAAAGTTTTTGCCTGTATTAATACGCCAGAAGAAGAATTATCGACCTATATTTTGCAATTCTATAATCGCCGGAACCAAGTTTTACCAAAAGAGATCTTAGTTCCAGATAATTTGGATAAAAAGACGCTTTCTCAAGTTTTGAATATTCCTTTCCGAACACCGCAACGTGGTCAGAAAAAAGACTTGATGGATATGGCCGCAGAAAACTCAAAATTAGTTTTGCAAGAGAAATTCCGCTTGATGGAGTTAGATAATCGTCAAACTTATGGTGCCCAGAAGCAAATTTTTGAAGCTTTAGACTTGCCTTATGGTCATATTATTGAATCGTTTGACCATTCGCATATTCAAGGGACCAATCCCGTTTCTGCGATGGTAATGTTTAAAGATGGCCGTCCTGAAAAGAGTGGTTACCGGAAGTATAAAATCAAAGGTGAAGTTGAGCATCAATCGGGAGCAGATGAAGCTGCCAATACTCGAGAAGTGATCTATCGACGTTATTCACGTTTGCTGAAAGAAAAGTCGCCATTACCAGATTTAATTCTAATGGATGGTGGTATCATTGAATTGCGTGCTGTGATGGACGTTTTAGTCAATGAACTGGGAATCGATATACCTGTGGCCGGAATGGTCAAAGATGATCACCATAATACTTCACATTTGATCGTGGGAGAAGATGGTGTGGAAGTACCGCTCGACCGTAAGAGTCAAGGCTTTTACTTATTACAAAGAATTCAAGATGAAGTGCATCGCTTTGCTATTACTTTCCATCGTAAGACCAGAAGTAAGAATGCTTTGTCGTCACAATTGGATAATATTCAAGGCGTAGGGCCCAAGACTAGGACAAAATTATTAAAGAAATTTGGTTCTGTCAAGAAGATGAAAGAAGCTTCCATAGAGCAATTGACTGACTTAGGTATTCCTAAGACAACGGCTCAGACGATTAAAATTACGTTAGCAAGTACTGATTTTCACAAAAAGTATCACAAAGGATAGAGGGAGAGATTTAATGATCACATTAAAGTCAGAACGAGAGATTGAGGGAATGCGTGAATCCGGCAAGATTTTAGCTGGAGTTCATTTAGGTTTAAGAGATATCATCAAACCTGGTATTTCCGCCTATTCGATTGAAGAGTTCGCCAACGACTACATTGAAGCCCATGGAGCAACTCCTTCAGAAAAAGGGTTTGAAGGCTATAAATATGCTACTTGCGTTGATGTTAACGATGAAGTAGCTCACGGTACACCAAGAAAAGATCTGATTTTGCAAGAAGGCGATATCGTCAAAGTGGATATGACGGTGAACTATAAAGGCTATGAAAGTGATTCTTGCTGGAGTTATGCGGTCGGTTCAGTCAGTCAAGAAACTTCTGATTTGATGGAAGTAACCAAGAAGTCTTTGTACTTAGGAATTGCTCAAAGCGTTGAAGGTAAACGATTAGGCGATATTGGCTATGCAATTCAACATTACACCGAAGACGAGCATGGCTATGGTGATGTCCGTGATCTTTGTGGACACGGAATTGGACCTACGATGCACGAAGAACCAGACGTTTTGCACTATGGTGAACCTGGTAAAGGTTTGCGCTTGAAGAACGGGATGACCATCACTATTGAACCAATGATCAACGAAGGTACTTGGGAGATCGTCGATCGGTCACTTAAAGACCCTAACGATGACTGGATCTATTATGCCAGTGCTGATGGTTCATGGTCAGCTCAATATGAACATACTTTGGCCATCACTGAAAATGGTCCGCAGATTTTGACTTCCCAAGATGCCGCAGAAGATGAAAAATATTTAAAGTGGGCTCATGATTATCTAAAAGAACATAATCAATTGTAATAATTTCTTTACATTCGAATAAGTCTAATTGCAGACAGAAAAAAATGATTTGTTTTAAAATATAGATAGCAACAAAGTCTAGCTTTAAGAAAAGCGAGGTAGTTACTATGTTATCAGAAATTGATCGCGCAATTGAGTTAGTGAAAGATGATTCTATTACAGCCTCAGAAATTCAACGACTAACTGGAATTGACCAGAAACTGCTGAATGAGGCTAGGAAAGCTGGTAATGTTGCAACATTTGTCAATAACTTGAAGTACAACGAAGTTATTGATTTAGCCAACCTCTTTAATGACACCCAGATTGACTATATCAATCAAAATTTTGACAATGATTTTTATAAATTCGTTGTTAGAATGGGCGATTGGTTCGACGAATCGATCGGTATTCAAGAGGAGTATTATCATTCTGAAGAAGCGATGGAAGATGACTTGATGATCGCCACCGCTGTTCAAACTCTGAATGATATTTCGACTAAAGATAAATCAATTATGTTAGACCTTTATTTCAGTTATGCACGAGACGAACAGAATATGAAGTAAAACAGCATGATATTTTTTAAATTTAAATAAATTCTATACCCTCAAAGTTTTCTAACT
>NZ_JBTYYZ010000005.1:0-206915 GCF_054881455.1 Companilactobacillus sp. FL22-3
CAATCAACAAATTTTTATACCATATTACCCTCTCAAAGCTTTTAAAACAACAAAAAAACACTAGAGGCAAAATCACACCTCTAGTGTCTATAGTTAATTGTCAGAACTTAATTCTGGCGCATCTGTTTGATAGAGATCAACCATTGACTTGTTATCATTTTGTGCCAATAGACTCGTCCCGTTCTTCTTCTGTGCTGCTTTAAGAGCCTTCAGAGCCGTACTCTTCTTATATGAGTAGTCTTTCTTATCAACCGTCGTAAAGCCAGGTAACTTATGGAATCGCAACAGATCCCCATTAATTACTCGATCAGACAGCGACAGTTCCGTAGTTACTCGATTAGATAGTTTAGCTTTTTCGGTCTTAGAAATCTTCTTATCGACCTTACCAGTCTTGGTATTGTAATAAGTTCCACCGACTTTTGTGACGGTTGGCGAAACAAAGTTACCATTTCTAAATGCCACGACTTGCGAATGTTCGCTCGATAGTAAGTCACTACCGAATTGAATCATATTCTTATTACTAATTCCCAAGAGATTCAAGATAGTTGGTAGAACATCAATTTCACCACCATAAGTATGGTTGATTCCACCCTTTAGTCCATCCATATGAATCATGAAAGGAACTCTTTGATACTGTGCGTCGTTAAACTCATTGAAATTCTTAATTCCAGTCAGTTTAGCCATAGCCTTCTTATGGTTATTCGAAATACCATAGTGATCACCATAGAGAACGATCATACTATTCTTATCAAGACCAGTCTCTTTCAACCAGGCCATAAACTCACCGATCGATTGATCCAAGTAATGAGCAGTTTGAACGTATCCGTCGACGGTCTTATCACCAGTATCAGTTTTAGAAATACTTTGGTTTTGTTTATCCAAAGTATATGGATAGTGGTTCGTTACGGTAATCAGCTTAGCATAGAAAGGTTGTGGCAATTGCTCGATATATTGTGCCGAATCTTTCAAGAAGATCTTATCTTTCATACCATAGCCAACGTTATAACTCTTCTTTTCCTTATAGTAATTGGAACTAAAGAAATAATCATAGCCCCATGACTTATAAGCATTATCACGATTCCAGAAACTTGGAACATCCCCGTGGAATGAAGCTGACGTGTAGCCTGCTTCTTGATCCAAAATAGCCGGAGCTGCTTGGAAAGTATTCGTAGTACCGTCAGTAACCATCGCTGATCCTTCTGGTAAACCAAAGAGTGAGTTTTCAAGCATCAACTCAGCATCAGCTGTCTTACCTTGTCCAACTTGATTAAAGAAATTATCAAAACTTAAAGTATCATCTTCATGATAAATCTTGTTCAAGTTAGGAGTTACTTCCTGTCCATCCCACTTATAGTCGATCATGAACTGCTGCAAACTTTCCAAGTGAATGATAAAGACATTCTTGCCTTTTGCGACACCAGTATATTCAACATTAGGTTGAACATAATTGTCTTTCATATATTTCTCGATCGAATTGATATCTGAACTCTTAGCTTGTGACTTAACAGCATTCGTCTGCGTCGTCTTAACCAGATCATAAACATTGAAGACGTTGAGTCCTAAATACTTAACGATATAGTTATTGTCAAAAGTTCTAGTCAATAATTGGGAACGGTCACTTTCAGCTAAAGTTAAGTTAGCACCAAACAATAATACCGCTAAGGAACTGACTAAGACTGGTATTTTCCAGTTTAAGCGTCTGATATCCATCTTAATAACATGGAAAGCCAATAATAATATCAAAATAATAACATCGATAAAGACTAAAAAGTCAGTTGGTTTCACAATACCTAGGATACTCTTACCTAAGTTGTTAGAAACAGAGCCTGATCCTTTGATCAATACCATAGTCAAAAAGTCGGAAAATTCTCGATAATATAAAATATTCGAGAACAACCAGACAGTGTCTAAGAAATCAATGACCAAAAGGAAGATATAAGACTTTCTTCCCTTCATATATAACGCAATCCCAAATAATAGTAGCATTACCGGAATTGGATTAATGATCATCAAGAATGTTTGAATCGAACCTTTAACGCCCAAATTGAATTTGGTTTCATACGCATAAATGGTCTTAATGGTGTATAAAAGTACCGCTAGGACGACAAAACCTAGCCTAGTATTTAAAAAATTGGAAATACCTTTAGTAATACGCTTCATTATTTTCGCTCCATAGATTTATTAGCAATTTGTTGTTCAATTTTTGGTTTTTTTGAAACAGCAATAATCCCTAAGAACATCCCCAAATAATACGTAATAAATCTCCATAAAAACATACCCAAGATTAAGCCTGAGGCTGAAGGAATGAACCCAGCAAAGAGTGTCTTAAAACTGAATTCGGCTCCACCTGATCCACCAGGAATTGGGAAGATTGACACGATCATGACGATCATAATATGCATGACTAAGACGTCAACGACATTAACGTGGTCACAATTCAATGCTAGTAAAACAAAGTAAACTACAAAGTAATACAGAAATAGTTGCAAAATAGTTAATAATGAAGCTTTGAAGACTTTCTTCTTTTC
Organism: Companilactobacillus sp. FL22-3; assembly: GCF_054881455.1. Lineage (NCBI taxonomy): Bacteria > Bacillati > Bacillota > Bacilli > Lactobacillales > Lactobacillaceae > Companilactobacillus > Companilactobacillus sp. FL22-3. Next base: position 2,529 of record NZ_JBTYYZ010000005.1, read on the forward strand.
GCGCTTCAATACCAAACTTTCTTGATAGAAACTATCAATATAATTTGTAGCCGACTGTAAGATTCTATCACGCTTTTCCTCTTTAAGGAAAAATAAAATCGGTTTCAAAACAATTTGTACCATTTTTTTTGTAAAGTCATAGTAATACATGATCATTAACAAAAAGGAAATCGTCACAACGTGGATCACCATACCGAAAACAATCAAGGTTGCCAAGCCAGAAAAGTGTTTGGCCACACTGTTGAAACTAACCAGCATAGCGATGATGAAATTGACCAAAACCATAGCTTGGTAAATGACGAATTTCATTAACAGCACTGAACTAGCCCGTCCACCATCGATCTTGGATTGCATTAATCCAACCAATTGGGCAGGTTGTCCGCCAGATGAAAACGGCGTTATTGCGTTAAACAAAGCTTGGATCAAGGGGATTCGATACATTTCCCACCAACCAAACTTACGATCTTCTTTCTTCTTTAATAATGTATGTAAAACTAAAGCTTCCACCCCATACGATAGCAAAATCGATAAGAAAGCCACCGCGAGCCAAAAGTAATTCAAACTCCGAAAAGTTGAAACTAAAGAATTGAAATTGATTTTTCTAGCTTCCCACCAGAAAATTCCAACTCCTAAGCCCAACATTACAAAAAGTGCTGCAATTTGTTTTCTACTCATTATTTATCCCGTTTAGCAATATTATATTGACTCGTGTAAAAATCATACCAGATTTTACTCAAATTTTCTTCCGAATACTGATTTGCGGCTTCTTTAGACTTGAGCTTGAAATCATCTAGTATGCTTCGATCTTGATTGGCCTTATTGATGAAAGCGTTCATATCAGCAAATCCATCAGCTTTTTGATAGTAACCGTCAATGATTGCACGATAAAGTTCCAAATCACGCAACAAAACTGGTGCTCCACAACTGAATGCTTCTAAAACTGACATTGGAAAAAGTTCATCATATGAAGGTAACAAGAATAAATCACAAATATTATAGTAGTTTACTAAATCATTTCTATCAACTATACCTGTGAATTTCATATTACTAGGAGCATTATCGATCATATCCTTGTAACGGTCGTAACCATCGGTGATTTTTCCAAATGAAAAGCCACCGGCCCAGATAAACATAATATCGGGGTTAGTCTGTGCCAGTTTGTAAAAATCATCGACACCCTTACGCTCTTGAACTTGACCGTCGCCGAAAACAACGAATTTATCAGCTGGAATACCCATTTTTTTACGAAAATCAGCTTTCTCTTCGGCAGTCTTCTCGTAGAAATTCTCGGTCGAAACGAAATTAGGAATATATTTGATCTTCTTTCGATCCAATCCGTGAGCGACTAATTTATCGATGAAAGTGGGATTAACCACTACAATTTGATCCATACGTTTGTAAAAGCTGATCACGTATTTGTAGAAAACACTCTTAGCTGGTTCAGGCAATTTGATACTGCCTTCTAAAGTTTCCGGCAAGAAGTGAACGTAACCGATCTTACGACCACGCTTTTTAGAAAAAGTCGATAAATAAAATTGCGGATCGATTGTATGATAATGACTTAGATCACTTGCGTGATAATCATTGATTTTGACATCGAACTCATCACTAAAATGATCCTTCAACAATCCGATCAATTCTTTATAGGCACTGCCGACACCTTGTCCAGCCACTTTATCGGCAGATGAAAACATATTAATTTTAATCATTCGAATACTCCTCTGGATCGATTGATAGGTCTGAAAGCTTTTCCTTGACGAAGTAGTCTTCAGCTCGACTGTAAAAGTCAAGCACTGAGTTCCCAAAACCATCGGACGAAATACCGTACAAGACCTTGTGGCGAGCTTCTCGATCGTCAAAGGAACTTGGATGGTCAAGATAAGTCTTGATTTTTGGTACCAACTGATTGTCTTCATTGAATGTTACACCAACCGACGGATCAGTCAATAATGCATCCGTATAAGGCGCACTACGAACTATGATCTTCGTACCTGAAGCAATTGCTTCGATATAAGTCAACCCTTGCGACTCGGTATCACTCGAGGAGACAAAAATATTAGCCATATGGTAATAAGGTGAGATCTTGTCATGCTCAACTTCACCAGTGAAGATGACATTATCGCTGATTCCTAGATCTTGAGTCATTTGAACTAACTCATCCATATCAGGCCCATCGCCAACGATTACCAACATGATCTTAGGATTATATTTCAATAATGCTGGCATTGACTTCAACATATGGTCGATTTTCTTCTCTAACGCAATTCGGCTCAGCATCAAGATAACGGGAGTGTCCTCTTGAAGACCAAGCTTCTCTCGTAATTCCGACGTGTTAACGGGCTTAGTATACTCTGACAGATCCACCCCAGTAGGTATGATAGAGATTGGAGCTTTAATCTTATAACGATCCATTGTCTCTTTAACTTGCACACTCGGAGCGATAACTCCAGAAGCATTCTTTAAAAAGATCCGGGTCATTTGTTTAACGTGATAAGGCTTGAGCAAATGACCATTCAAAACATAATGCAAATAATCTTCATACATTGTGTGATATGTGTGAACGAAAGGAATTTTTAACTGTTTAGCAACAAATTTTCCAATCATACCAAGTGAGAACTCAGTTTGTGTATGAATAATATCTAGTTTAAGTTCTTTAGCTAAATCGACCGCATGAAACATCCCTCGAATAGCAATCCTTCGATCAGTAAATGAGATAAAAGGCACACTGGCTAAACGAAAAATATTAGGCTCGATCGTATTCTTTGGCACATTGGGATCAGTGGTTGTAAAAATATAAACCGAATGTCCCTTACGCTCTAAGTCGTTTTTCAACGTCTGGATCGATGTAGCTACCCCACTAACTTGAGGGAAGTATGTATCGGTAAAAATTCCGACATTCATAAAAAACACATCTCCTCACAATACTGTGTGAACTATTCATTAAATTAACGAATTTTTAGCAACGATTGAAACTATTAACTATGGCTTGTTCCAAACCAACTTATTTAGTTGACTTTTTGACTTTCAATTCCAAAAATATATCAACAAAAAGGAATTCTATCAATTTTAACCTTTATAAAGTAGATTATAACAAAAAAATGAAGGAACCTCTCCCTTCATCCACTGTTTCTATCTAACTAATCTACTAAAAGCCTTATTTTCCATTAAGAAATAAAAAATTACAGCTCCGAGTGCTACTACAGCTAACTCACCCAAACCGACCGTTACAAAGTTGAGCCAGAAAGGTAATTTCAGCACATAATGTAACTCGGCTCCGACAATTATACCGTTGACCACGGCACAGATAACGGGAACCGTCCACAAGAACTTATTCTTAGCAGGTATTCTAGTAATGATCAAGCAGGCAATAGCTGTCGCTAACGTACCTAGAACTATATCGTACATCCCCAGTTGAGCGCTGAATAGATTGGAAATCAGACAACCGATGATCAACGACCAACTGTATTTATGATTGAAAAATGGCAACAACATCAAAATCTCGGAAACCCGAAACTGAATTGATCCATATGAAAGTGCAGATATCCCCGGAGCAATCGTCACAGCAACATATAACGCTGCAATCAATGCTAATTTGGTAATATCCCTAGTTTTTAAGTTACTCAAAGTAAAACCCTCCACTGTTTTAATTTATAGCAGGTTAACCAGTGCAAACTGCCTTTAATAGATTATCGTACTTTTTTATGACTAGCAAGAATTAAAAAAAGATCAGCCTTAGCCGATCTTTCGTAATTAACGCTTATAAAGTTCCTCTAACACGTAATTGTTCATCAATTAAATCAAGCACTTTTTGACGGTCATCAGCATTTTCAACGAAATCATACTTGTCGCCATCGATCTTCATCTTAGGACTGTAATCATAATCGTCATACCAGCCATCATAACGGCTCAATAGTTGATGATAATATTCTGGTAAAGTGGGATCTTGTTCTGGTTGCTCATATGAACGACCACGTTTTTCGATGCGGTGAATCATCGTATCATAAGAAATGTCTAAATGAACTAACAAGTCTGGAGCTTTCTTTGCGGCAGCATATGGTAGTTCTTGCATCATATTATCAAGCAATTCATCGTAAACTTTTACTTCTTGAGGTGTAGCACGGCCCATATCAGCGTTCATGTGGAAGAACAGTGAATCTTCGTAAATTGAACGATCCAAGACGTTATTATCTTGCACCATAGCTTTCTTAATTGATTCAAAACGTTTGTTCAAGAAGTAAATCTGTAGCAAGAAAGCATACTTCTTAGGGTCCTTATAAAATAGTGGCAAAACAGGATTATCATCTACTTGTTCGTAGAATGCCTCAGTTCCTAAATGTTCTGATAATAATGCTGCCAATGAACTTTTACCGGCTCCGATTGCGCCGCTCAATACGATCATCATTATTCTCCTCCATATATCAATTCGATCTCTATTTGTAAAAAAAACAACATTCATAATAATATCACTTCTTGTCCATATATTGTATAGCTTTCCAAAAATTCACAATATATGGTAGTGTTTTCAAAGCTTAAACAGTTGATAAATCTACACATATAGTTAGAAATAATAAATTATAAAAATATAAATATTTCCCTTTCTTATAAATATTATTCATCATATAATTGGGATGTATCAAATGAAGAAAGGGGAAATTATTATGGGGAAAAGATTTCGCAATCTGCTAGTTACACTCCTTGCGGTCTTTAGTTTCATCGTTTTAATAAGTAGCAGCCAAGCAACTGCAAAGGCTGCAACTAATTATGGTACGAATGATTTACTGAGTGGTATTTCGATTAAGGACAAGAATCACGGTACTGCTAGCGAAGTTAACCTGACCATCGATTGGGATGCAACTGGTAAAGATTTGCAAGCTGGCGACACTTGGACAATCGACTTGCCAACTACTTTGAAGGTTAAGTCACCTGGAGAGAATATTGAACTGATTGATAATGACGGTAATGTGATTGGTAATGCAGTCTTAAATGCAGACAATACTATCACTGTTACTTTCAACGAAAATGTTGAGAATAAGCAAGACTTTACCGGAAGTATCAATATTGCATCCGGTATCGGTGTTGGTAAAGATGCGGTCGTTGGTAAAAACGATGTTCAAATTGGTGACAAGCATGCCAATATGACTGTCACCACTTCTGATAGCGACTTTTCAAAAAAGGGTGTTATCGGAACCGACGAGAATGGTAATGCTATTGTTACTTGGACCATCCTCGCCAACCGTAATAGTCAAGAATTTAAAAACTTAACTATTAGCGACCGCATTGACTCAACTACTTCAGGTCAGACTTATGTGCCTGGAACTGTTAATGTATACGAGGCATATTGGACTGATAAGACTGGTTACTATAAAAAGAAGGGTCCTATCAGTGGTTACCAATTGAACGAAGCAACCAATGGTTTTGAAATCAGTAATTTACCAAAGGACAATCAATTCTATGCGGTAACTTTCCAAACAAGAATTAATGATCCTGAAAATATGGCTGGATTTAAATTCAAAAACCATGCCGACTTTACATGGTCAGACGGTGGATCTGGCAATGGATCTAATAACAATCAAGGCTCGGCTGACGGAAGTGTTACCAGCAATACCAACTCGGGAAGCGGTAACGGTAACGAAATCCTTGGCTCTGTCACATTGACTAAGCAAAGTGCTGATAACGATGCGACTTTATTAGCTGGTGCAGTTTATGATCTTTACAAAGTCGGCAGCGACGAACCAATCAAAACTGGTTTAACAACCGATGAAAATGGTCAATTAACGGTTACAGATTTAGCCAAGGGTAATTATTATTTTAAAGAAGTAACTGCACCTGACGGTTATCAAGTGAATGGCAATGAAGTACCCTTCACGATCACGGGTTCAACTTCAACTACAGTTAATGTAACTGCTAAAGATGAACCCGCTGGAAGTGAAGAAGGTTCAATTGTTATTATGAAGCTGGATGCTGAGACTGGCTATCGCTTATCTGGAGCTGAATTTGAGGTCAAAGATAGTGCTGGCAATGTTGTTGGTAAAATAACGACTGATAGCCTAGGTATTGGTCATCTGTATAACTTACCTATTGGTGACTATACACTCGTAGAAACTAAAGCTCCTGCTGGTTACTTAATTACTCAAAAAGAGATTAATTTTAGCATAACTAAAGACAATCTCACACCAGCCATGATTTCAGTTGAAAATGAAAATGAAACAGGTTTTGATGATACTTATTCAGTCGATCTACAAAAGTTTGACCGTGCTGATATGACGACTGGTGTCCCTGGTGCCGAATACAGTTTATACAAAGAAGATGGTACTTTCATTACTAAAGCTGTCACTGGTAAGGATGGTATCTTGACTATCGACGGCTTAGAACCTGGTAAATATTATTTTCTAGAGACAAAAGCTCCCGATGGTTTTGATTTAAATCCTGAGAAGATTCCATTTGAAATAATTGATGACGGTGACAAAATCGGAGTGGGAACTTTGGAGACCTCTGATCCAAGAACAAAAGGTGAAGGCGGTGGTAACGAAGGTAATACCACCGATCCCGACACTGATGAAAATGATGATAACGAAGGTGAAGGTGAAGGTAACACTACTGATCCTGACACTGATGAAAATGAAGATAACGAAGGTGGCTTAATTGTCAATCCAGAAAATCCTGGTTCTGGCAATAATGGTGGTTCAACCACAGGCCAAAACACAGCTTCTGGTAACAATAATTCTAACAAGTTGCCACAAACAGGCGACCAAATTAACTTGTTTGTCAGCGTCTTAGGATTAATTGTTTTATTAGGAACAGTTATTTTCAAACGTCGTCAAGCATAATCTGGAAATTATCAAATTAATAGTTTGATCTTTAATATTGCAACATAAATGCGGAACAACAGTATAATTTCTTCCGCTTAAGCAAAATAGAGCGGTAACTCAAAATCGAGTTACCGCTCTATTTTTATCAATGCTCGAAAACTAAACCCAATTCCTCCGCTCTCATTTATGTACAATTAAATTTTAAAAGGCTCCACCAGAACCACCACCAAAGCCTCCTGATGATCCACCAGAAAAACCTCCTGAACCACCAGAAACATTGGCTGCACCAGTCGAACCTAGCGCTCCCATAAAGGCGGATTGGAACGGACTACTGTTTGAACCAAAAGCATGGCTAAGTCCGATATAATTTACCAAAGCCACCGATTGATCAATTTGCTCAGGCGAAAAATTGAGTTTCAACGCTTTGATCACTTTATCGGAAATACCAAAGGCTACTGCAAATGGTATGAATTGTTCCCATAAAATAATATCACCCACTTCTGCCATCTTGATATCGTCGATATCTTCAAGCATTCGTTTGAAAGCTCTAATTTGATTGACAGCAACCTCACCCTCATCAGTATAGGGGGTGATTTTTTTATGCATCCACCAATTAATTCCCCAAGCAATTGCTGCAACAATCAATGCAATTAAAGCCGGCATTAGAACTGGCTTATTGAAGAGCATACTTATCACAAACATAATGAAAACAAGGACTGTTGTCGTAAGAGCAGCTAATTGAAAACCTTTAGCAATATCAATATTATGCACATCAAGATATTGTTGGCGATCTTTAGCAGCTTCTTTTGCCCAAGCACTGTAGTGATCTTTAAAACGGCTTTCACCATCATAATCACGGCCCTCTTTTTTTATTTGCTTGAGCGTAACCTTGGTGCCATCACCAATATCATTGATCAAATATTTAAAGAAGTCCTCAGTCGGTGGTACTACGGCAGTTATTTCGTACGTCTTACCGACTTTTTCAATCTTCATTCGGCGCTGACCTACTTCGTTCATTAAATCAGCTGTTAAACCTTGTGCGTCAGCTTCATCCGATCGTTCCAGAATCACTTTGCTAAAACTTGGCAAAAACGCTGGAGCATCAAAACTATGATACAAAGGCGTAGGGATATTATGTTTATTAGCTGGTTCTTTTTTCAACATGATAAACTTATATCCATAAATAATTAGAATGACCAAGAAGCCCAAAACCATCAATGAGCGATAAATAATTTCTTGGTTCTGACGCTTTTGATTCGTCTCTTGTGCCAATTGCTTTTCTTCATTGCGAACCTTACTTTTCATATTTTTAGCCACAATATTTTGATTGGTGCTTGTGACTGAAGTTGGGAAAAGCATTCTAGTTTCAACAAAATTATCATCCAACAATCTTGGAACTGTTATGATTACCCGACCATTTTGACGATCGACATGATTGTATCCTTGTAAGGTTCCGTGACTCCATACTTGAAGTTGAGGAATATTTTTTTGCGGTAAATTGATAGTTACCTTGATATGTTTGACGGTTACTTCCCACGGATTGATAACACGCCAATTCAACACAGCTGTATCATTATAATTTGTCACTAACCCTTTTAAAGTATATTGATAAATAAAAGTAGCCTCGGAAGAAGAAATCTCGTGGTAGACTTTCATCCCTAAATTATTCTTCGTTTTCGTTACTTTAACCGTATTATTTTGGCCGCTGTTAGAGTCTTTGATAGCAAATTTTTGCCCATTCTCTTGAATAAAAACCTTTGGTTGTGAAATACCTTTGATCCTTTTCAAGCTTTGATTGTAGTAGACTCCATGAAAGTCGCCATCAAACTGATAGTTCAGCCGTTGCGTCATCTCAATATCACCATTCTTCTTGACGTTAGCGACAATATCATACTTTTGAATCTGATAATCCCTTGATGCCTGAACTTCACTAGAAGTCGACTGGATAACCAGTCCTAATCCCAGGAGCAACAGCAAGGTAGCCCAAATTTTTTTCATACGAATCCCCCACTATAACAAACTATCCTTATCTTATCATATTGGTTCATTTGAAAAATCAACTTGCTGCTTTATTTGTCACAATTTAGACACAAAAAAAGCGATCATCGCTTGAAATTAGTACGCGTTTTTGATAACACGTCTGATCTCTCGCTCTTGATCGCGCTTTTTAATTGTTTCACGTTTATCGTATTGCTTTTTACCTTCAGCTACGCCTATCAATACTTTAGCAAAACCGTGCTTTAAATACACTTTTAAAGGTACTACCGTAATACCTTTTTCTTGAATACTTGAAGTGATCTTACGAATCTCTTTCTTGTGCAAAAGTAACTTTCGATTACGTAATGGATCGTGATTGAATTGGTTCCCTTGATCGTAAATACTGATATTAACATTTTCCAACCAAAGTTCACCATTTCTAGCTTGGACGAACCCATCTTTAATATTCATTTTACTTGCACGAACCGACTTGATTTCAGTTCCCGTTAAAGAAATTCCCGCCTCATACGTCTCTAAAATATTGTAATCATGACGAGCTTTACGATTATTAGCTACTTCATTCGCAGCTTTTGTATGATGTTTCTTCAAAAGAATCACCGTCTTTCGTATTTACCACGTCTCTTATGGTTATTATTATCTCCATGACCCTTATCATTATTGTGGCGACCATGACCTCCACGTCCACGTCCATGTTGCATCGAACGCTTCTTCTTAAATTCTGCTTCACGTTTGTCAGCTTGTTCTTGCTCTTCTGGTGTCAGAACACGTTCAAAGTCGATTTGACGATGTTCAACATCTGCCCTGATCAATTTAACCTGAATTGGCTGACCAACCTTAAAGGTCTTCCCAGTACCACGTCCGTGCATGGACATACTCTTCTCATCATATTCATAAAAGTCATCTTTCATGTTGGAAATATGAATCAAACCTTCAACCGTATTATCTAATTGAATGAACATTCCAAAACTTGTAACTGAACTAACAACTGCATCGAAAGTATTGCCAACTTGGTCTGCCATATATTCAGTCTTCTTCAAGTCGTCGACTGCACGTTCAGCGTTAATAGAAATTCTTTCACGACTAGACGTGTGTTCAGCGATCTCTTGAAGTTTGTTAGACCACTTAGCTTGTTCATCATCTGTAAAGCCATGTTCAGCATAGCTATGGATCATACGGTGGACTGTTAAATCAGGATAACGTCTGATTGGTGAAGTAAAGTGAGTATAGTACTTAGCTGCTAAACCAAAGTGACCTAGTGGTTCATCAGAATATCTTGCTTGTTGTAAACTTCTTAGTAACATAATTGTCACAACTTGTTCCTCTGGTGTATCAACAACGCTTGATAACACATTTTGGAACATCTTAGGTGTGATTTCTTTCAAATTACCTTTAACTTGAACACCCATAGCAGCTGCAAATTCAAAGAAGTTTTTAACTTTTTCTTCATCAGGCTTTTCATGGACACGATATAAGAATGGCACATGTTTAACATTATAGTGTTCAGCAACTGTTTCATTAGCCGCAAGCATGAATGATTCGATCATTTTTTCAGATGTTCCACGTTCTCTCAGCTTGATATCGATTGGCTTACCATTATCATCAACGATAATCCGGGCTTCAGTTTCCTCAAAGTCGATTGCTCCACGCTCATGACGTTTGTTGAAAAGAATCTCATGTAATTCAGCCATCTGTTTCAACATTGGTACAACTGGCGCATATTCTTCTGATAAGAGATCGTCGCCTTTAAGGATTTCGTTGACGTTGTTGTAAGTCATCCGATACTTAGATCTGATTACACTAGGGTAAATTTCGTGTTTAACGACATCCCCGTTCTTATCGATTTCCATTTCACAAGTCAAAGCCAATCGGTCTTCGCCAGGATTCAAAGAACAAATTCCATTGGACAATCTAAATGGCAACATTGGAATTACTCGGTCAACCAAATAAGTACTTGTCCCACGAGCATAGGCTTCTTCATCTAATGGTGAACCTTCTTTGACATAATGCGTAACATCTGCAATGTCGACTTCCAAATGATAATTTCCATTTGGCAAAATATCTAAGCCGACCGCATCATCAAAGTCCTTTGAATCGTCGCCATCGATAGTGATGACCATATTCTCAGTTAAGTCCTTACGACCAACTCGGTCAGAGTCTAAAACATGGTCAGGAATCTTTTCAGCCTCTTTTAAAACCTCATTTGGAAATTCCGGATTAATGTCATTATCAACGACGATCGACATGATATCGACTCCGGGATCATTTTTATTACCGATAATTTCTAGGGCTGTACCATCCATACTTTGAGGATGTTTAGCATTAGGATATTCATCGATAGAAACTTGTACCATATCTCCAATTTGTGGGTGAAGACCTCTATCAGAAATAAAGACCATGTATGAAGCAATCTTTTTTTCATGGCTTTGAACATAACCGTAGTGGCCTGTCTTCTTCACTTGAACATAACTATAGGCATGGAATTCACCAACAACCTTTGTTAAAGCGCGTTCTTCTATTTCGACGATTTCACCTTCAGGTCCTTTATCGATCCAAGGATTAGATGGTTTGGTGATCTTAACTTTAACGGTATCCCCATCCACGGCAAACATCGTATTTGTTTTAGCAATGAAAGCATCAGGGTCAACTTCGTCATAGCGGACAAAGCCAAAGCCTTTATCATTCCCCTTGAATGTACCTTCAACGACAGTTTCTGGTGAAGCCATCTTGAATTCATCTTTGTTGGTCAAAGTAATCTTACTTTCACCTTCTAAGACTGCAAGCGACTTGACTACTCGTTTAAAAGCAGAAGCTCCATGCATTCTTAAAATATCTTCGATCTGTTCCGATCTGAACCGACGATCAGGGTTACTTCTGAAAACCTCTAATATATCGGCAATTAATTTATTTTCTTTATCTGGCATTTCTATCCTCAATTATTTTCTAAAAAATTTAACACGTCACCCTCAAGTTGATTGTGAGCGCGGTTGATAGTTAAAACATGCCCTGCATCGTATAAATGTAGCTGTGATGTTTTAACGTCCGCCGCAAGTTTTTGGCAAGCAGTCGGATTGACTAATTTATCACTCGTACCTTGACCAATAAAATATGGTCGGTTTATTTCAGCTAGTTGATCTGTAACACCTACGGAAGTTTTTCTTATCTCAGTTAGTTTTGCATCGATTTTGGAAGTCACAGTTCTAATCTTAGAGTCGATTTCAACTTCTGTTAAGTTCTGTTGAACAGCATACACCTTTTTTGCATAAGTCAGAAAGGCCGTCCTAATTCCTTTGAAACCTGAACTATACAGTGGTGATCCAAAGACTCCTCCACCGGCCAATTCTGAAAAATTCTCTAACGCTTTCGTAGCAAAAATTGCCCCTAACGATAAGCCGAACACATAGATCTTGGTCTTGTGCTCAGACTGGAGAAATTGAATAGCTTCTTGGGTCTGTTGCCACCACTTCTCTGGTGAACCATTCTCCAAAATATCTAAAGGTTCTTCAGTTCCATGACCTGCAAACATGGGAGCATAAGACGAGTAGTTGCTTCGCTGCAAAAATCGTCCCAGTAACCGCATATCATTAGGCGTACCTGAAAAAGAATGCAATAACAACACGGCAGTTTCACCGTTATCAAAATAGAATGGCTTAGGTCGTAAAATTTTCATACTATTTTGCTCCTTATAACAAAAAACCTCCTGAGTATACTTTCAGGAGGATAAAATACTTAGTGATGCGATGACAAGTAAACTAATATTAGTGAAAATACAAAAAACAATACTAGTAATACGTAGGTAACCCTAACCATAACGGCCTCGAAGCCACGTTTTTTCTGGTTACTAAATAGGTCTCCGCCACCACCAGACAACGCATTCAAAGCATCTTGTTGTTTCGTAGGTTGCATTAATACGGCAATGATTATTATGATTGATACAACTATCAATGCCATTTCAAAAAAATTATACACCTCTAAAACCTCCGTTCATGGTGTTTAAAGCTGAAATCACTTCTAAAACAATAACATAAATAACGTCAAATTTCTAGTCCATTCCACCAAACAACTCGTGCAACTTTTTAGCAATTTTCGCACGCTGACCAGCATTGACCATGCAGACTAAGCGATCGCCAGCTTTGATCATCGTATCGCCTCGAGGTATCAGTTGCCGTTCGCCACGATAAATTGCTACGACGAGAATATCTTTAGGAAAAGGTACATCCCGAATATCTTTACCATCAATCGAACTTCCTTCATAAACCGGAATCTCCAAGCGATCATTAAACTTGCTGACCCGATTGAGAAATTCTGAATTGATATTCAAGCGTTCCTTTAAAGCTTCATAAATTGGAGCACCATTCGTCAAATCAACTACAATATACGCTACTAATGAAAGAACCGCTAGCGGCATCAAATGTTCCAACGAACCAACCATCTCGGTGACCAAAATAATAGCTGTGAAAGGAGCTTTACTGATACAAGCAAAATAGCCTGCCATCGCAAAGATAATCAAATTACTCTCAAAGGCAATTGGCAACAATCCCAGTTGATTCATAACGATTGCATAAATTGCCCCAATAATGGCACCTAAGTTGAGAATTGGCAAGAAAATACCACCAGTTACTCCCGATCCATACGAAATCATTGAAAAAATAAATCTAATCGCCAATAAAACTAGCATTAAACTCAAGCTTGGACCATAACTCAATAAACTTGTGATGATTTCATTACCGCCACCGATAAACTCTGGCACAGCCATTCCTAAAGGCACAATCAAAATTAAAGGAATGATACATTGGATGTAGCGTGGCAGACGTGTTTTCTGAAAAATAGCTGGCATCGATAAAGTACAAATTTGGTAAAGTCGTCCCATCAAACCTAGAATGATCCCTAAAATAATCAAATGCCAATAATATTTGATCGGCAAACTATATTTATATGGTACTTGTAAAACTGGCTTCAAACCAAAGACATATAAAGCAATCACATTGGCACTGACAGCACTAGCTAAAGAAGTGATCCAAACTAAAGGTGAAAAGTTATGGTAGACTTCTTCCAAAACGAACATAGCTCCAGCAATCGGTGCACTGAATGCGGCTGACAAACCAGCTGCGGCACCACTGGCAATTAAAACTCGTTGGTTAACACCTTTATTGTCATGAGTTAATTCACCAACCCCTTGACCTACTGCAGCACCTAATTGAATTGAAGGACCCTCTCGTCCCAAGAATAATCCGGGAGCAATACTAAGAATACCACCGACAAATTTTCTCCACAGGACCGACCACCAGTGTATCTGCATTTCACCACCTAGCTGGGCTTCAACTTGTGGAATACCCGAGCCTGAAATATCAGGTTCTTTTTTCAACAAATAACCTACGATCAGAGCAATGACTATCATTAACCCAATCAATCCAACTATTAAGCTGATATTAGTTCTAGCGGCAATATAAAGATTTTGAAAAATCTTCAGCGAATGTGCAATCGACCAGCGAAACATACTTACAACTAGCCCTGATAGCAAGCCCACTAGAATCCCCGTGGCTGTTAATCTTATTTTTTCATTATCGGTTAATGCTAATTTCATCTTTCTCCCCTATTTAAAATCAATCTATTGTGGGAACTTGGTAAACGGATGGTGATGGTTGATAAAAACCAGCCTCCAAAAGCTCCATATCAGTTAAAATCTCTTCATCAGTCACTAATCGTGGTTGCTGGTTGACCAAAGTTTGATATACCGAATCGTAATACAATCCATAATCTCCCAAAGGCGTCTTAATTTGTTTTTCAATCCAGTCACCGTTGGCATTGCGATATTTGGCGAGGCCATAATACATCGGACTATCTTCACCAAAACCTGGAGTTCCCGGCATGATACCTGCTTTGAGATCATTTTCTTGTTGATCAGCACCATACTTAATGAATGAACCATTCATACCGTGAACGATAAATCGTGGATATTCTGAAGCAACATCCGTACTGACCTTAACTTTCACTTTCATCTGATTACCATAGTGTAAATCAACGTCAAAATAATTATCGACCGCATCAGCAACTTCAGTATTGCGGATATCATAAGCCACTTGATCTGGACGGCCAAAGATAGCAACCATTCGATCCATCAAGTGAATCCCCAGGCCATAAAATTCTCCTTGCTCTTTAGTCCCCTGATTATTGACACTGTTTGGACGGTAGTAATCAATATGTGATTCTACTTCAACGATATCACCCAAAAAACCTTGATCAATTACTTGTTTAGCTGCCAAGTAGTCACCATCGAAACGACGATTTTGATATGGCATAACAAGTACCTCATTATCATGACCTAATTTGATCAATTCCTTGGCATGTTCCAAAGTATCGACAAATGGTTTTTCCACAATAACCGATTTCTTAGCTTCAATCACTTTCTTTGCCAGTTGATAATGGGTTGGTGCTGGTGTACAAATAGTGACCAAATCAATTTCTGGGTCATTTAAAATATCGCTTAAGTCATTTGTGAAATGAACACCCTTTTCACGATAAGGTTGAGCTAATTTTTCATTTGCGGCATGACGAGTATAGATCGTCTTAACTTGAAAATCGGACCGAATATTCAAGTATGGTAAATGATAACGATTAGCTGATTTTCCGAAACCAATGAATGCAATTTTTAATGTCATAATAGTCTCCTTCTTAGATAACTACTATTATTGTACAAAAAAAACAGCCCAAAGGCTGTTTTAATCAATCACTTATTTGTAATTATTTGTTCAAGTTGTAGAAACTCTTGATACCCTTGAATTCAGCTTGGTCGCCAAGTTGATCTTCAATTCTCATCAATTGGTTATATTTAGCAATACGGTCTGTACGGCTCATTGAACCAGTCTTGATTTGACCTGCGTTTGTAGCAACAACAAGGTCAGCAATTGTTGTATCTTCTGTTTCACCTGAACGGTGTGAAACAACGGCTGTAAAGCCAGCTTCTTTAGCCATTTCGATAGCTTCGAATGTTTCTGTAAGTGTACCGATTTGGTTAAGCTTGATAAGGATTGAGTTTGAAACTCCCATTTCAATACCCTTCTTCAAGTAGTCTGTGTTTGTAACGAACAAGTCATCACCAACAAGTTGTACTTTCTTACCAAGTTTAGCAGTAACTTTTTGCCAGTCTTCCCATTCGTTTTCGTCGATAGGATCTTCGATTGTAACAACTGGGTATTTGTTTACGATACCATCAAGCAAGTCGATAAATTCGTCTGCTGAAAGAACAGCACCATTTTCGCCTTCACCCTTTAGTTCGTACTTCTTAGTTTCAGCATTGTAGAATTCTGATGAAGCACAGTCAAAACCAATAGCAACATCTTCGCCAGGTTTGTAACCAGCTTTTTCAATAGCTTCAACCAAAATCTTGAAAGGAGCTTCGTTGTTTTCAAGGTCAGGAGCGAAACCACCTTCGTCACCAACAGCTGTGTTCAAGCCACGGCTTTCAAGAACAGCTTTAAGTGAGTGGAATGTTTCTGCACCCATACGTACGGCTTCACGCATTGATTTTGCACCAACAGGCAAGATCATGAATTCTTGGAAGTCAACGTTGTTGTCAGCATGCTTACCACCATTGATAACGTTCATCATAGGTGTTGGCAATACGTGAGCATTAGGACCACCAAGGTATTCGTACAATGGAAGACCTAATTCGTCAGCAGCAGCACGTGCAGCAGCCAATGAAACACCAAGGATAGCGTTAGCACCAAGAGTACCTTTGTTTGGTGTACCGTCAAGGTCGATCATAGCTTGGTCAATGGCACGTTGGTCAGTAACGTCCATACCAATAACCTTTTTAGCAATCTTATCGTTTACGTTAGCAACGGCTTTAAGAACACCCTTACCACCGAAACGTGATTTGTCGCCATCACGTAATTCAACAGCTTCGTGTTCACCAGTTGAAGCACCTGAAGGAACAAGTGCGCGGCCGAAGCCACCTAGTTCAGTATATAGTTCAACTTCAACAGTTGGGTTACCACGTGAATCAAGAACTTCACGGCCTAAAATATCAGTAATTACAGACATATTTTAAAAATCTCCTTTATGATTTTAATACAAACTAATTTTAACCTTTTTGGCTCTTAAAATAAATATCTAACATAAAAGTTATTATTTATTGAAGTTTGCTAAAGCGATGAATGATTCTGGTTCCATTGATGCACCACCAACAAGTCCACCATCAATATCTTCTTTAGCCATTAATTCTTTAACGTTAGCAGGTTTTACAGAACCACCGTAAAGAATACGTACTTTGTCAGCTGTGTCAGCATCGTATAGACTAGCAACCTTTTCACGGATTACGTGAACCATTTCTTGTGCTTGGTCAGCAGTAGCAGTCTTACCAGTACCGATAGCCCAGATTGGTTCGTAAGCGATAACTGATTTAGCTAAATCGTCAGCAGAAATGCCTTTAACAGCAGCTTCGATTTGACCAGTTACCCAGTCTTCAGCCTTGCCAGCTTCACGTTGTTCAAGAGTTTCACCACAGCAGATGATTGGCAACATGTTGTTCTTCAAGATAGCCTTAGCTTTCTTGTTGATGTCTTCGTCAGTTTCTTTGAAGTATTGTCTTCTTTCTGAGTGACCGATGATTACATAATCAACGCCCATTTCATCAAGTGCTTTAGGTGAAGTTTCACCAGTAAAGGCACCAGCATCTTCAAAGTATGAGTTTTCAGCAGCAGTCTTTAAAGGTGTACCTTCAGCACCTGCAACAAGTGTTGTAAGGTCAATAGCTGGAGCACCGATAATAGTTTCTACGCCTGATTCTGGCAATTTACCTTTGATACCGTCTAAAAATTCTTGGGTTTCCTTAGGATTCTTGTTCATCTTCCAGTTACCCGCAATAATAGGTGTACGCATAAAATTAATTCTCCTCTGAAAAATAATTATTTATCTGAAATTGAGTCAATACCTGGTAATGTCTTACCTTCTAGGTATTCTAGTGAAGCACCACCACCAGTTGAGATGTGTGTTAGCTTGTCAGCAATACCAAGACTCTTAGCAGCAGCAGTTGAGTCACCACCACCAACAATTGTGATAGCATCTGTCAAGTTACCCATAGCACGTCCAACTTCAAGTGTACCTTCAGCAAACTTGCTCATTTCGAATGCACCCATTGGTCCATTCCATACAACAGTCTTTGCACCCTTTAGAGTGTCTTGGAACAATTTAACTGTCTTAGGTCCGATATCAAGAGCCATTTCGTCATCAGGAATATCAACACCATCTGTAGTTGTTGCTTCTGCATCGTTTGAGAATTCTTTAGCAACGATGTGGTCTACAGGAAGCACGATCTTGTCGCCAGCTTTTTGAAGGAGGTCCTTAGCTAGTTCAACTTTATCTGCTTCGAATAGTGACTTACCAATCTTGTGGCCTTGAGCAGCTAGGAATGTATAAGCCATACCACCACCGATTAAGATGTGGTCTGATTTTGGAATTAAGTTTTCAATAACACCGATCTTATCTGAAACCTTTGCACCACCAAGAATTGTTACGAATGGGTGTACAGGATTGTCAACGGCGTTACCTAAGAACTTGATTTCCTTTTCCATCAAGAAACCAGCAGCAACTGGCTTACCAGCAGCCTTCATAGCTGTTGAGATACCAACGTTTGAAGCATGGCTTCTGTGGGCTGTACCAAAAGCATCGTTGATAAATACGTCACCAAGTGATGCCCAGTATTCGCCAAGTTTAGGATCGTTCTTGCTTTCACGTTTGCCGAAGTCGTTATCGATATCTTGGAAACGAGTGTTTTCCATCAATAGGATTTGACCGTCTTTAAGATTGTTAATAGCATCTTCAAGTTCTTTACCTTCGTTAACAGGTACGAACTCTACAGGCATACCGCTTAATTCTTGAAGCTTAGCAGCAACTGGCTTCAATGACAAAGCTTTCTTGTCTTCATCACTCTTGATACGACCCAAGTGAGAAAGCAAGATAACCTTTCCACCGTGTTCTGAAACATACTTGATTGTTGGGATAGCACCGACGATACGGTTTGTGTCACCAACAACACCATCTTTAATAGGAACGTTGAAATCAACACGCATCAAGACTTTTTTGCCTTTTACGTCAACGTCAGAAACAATAAGTTTAGCCATTGTAAATAAATCCTCCAATATTTTCCTTAAAAAAAGGCGGAAGGAGTTTTCCTCCCTCCGCCAATTTAAATCACACTAAATTAGGTTTTATCTTAAATTAGATACTAATTTAAACCAATAATTAGTCTAAGCTAGCAAATTTTTCAAGTGTACGAACCATTTGTGCAGTAAATCCTGATTCGTTGTCATACCAAGCAACAGTCTTTACAACTTGTCCATCGCCTGAACCAACGATTTGTGTTTGTGTTGGGTCAAAGATTGAACCGAATGATGTACCGATAACATCTGAAGATACGATTTCATCATCGTTGTAACCGAATGAAGGGTTGTTTTCTGTATACTTCTTGATTGCAGCATTTACTTCGTCAACTGTAACTTCTTTGTTAAGAGTTGCAACTAATTCTGTAACTGAACCTGTGATAACTGGTACACGTTGTGCATGTCCATCAAGCTTACCTTTCAAGTCAGGAACAACTAGACCTAGGGCCTTAGCAGCACCAGTTGAATGAGGGATGATGTTAGCAGCAGCAGCACGTGCAGCACGTACGTTACCTTTACGTTCTGGACCATCTTGAAGTTTTTGAGTAGCTGTGTAAGCATGGATAGTTGTCATTGTACCAGCTTTGATACCGAATTCTTTGTTTACGGCATTTGCTAGAGGTGCAAGACAGTTAGTTGTACATGAACCAGCTGAAGCGATCTTAACGTCGTTTGTTAGGATGTCATCGTTAACACCATAAACAACTGTAGGCATGTTACCTGATGGAGCTGAGATCAATACACGTTTTGCACCAGCGTCGATGTGAGCTTGTGCCTTTTCTGTTGATGTGTAGAAACCAGTACATTCAAGAACGATATCAACACCGTCGTTAGCAACCCATTTAAGGTCTGCAGCGTTCATTTCAGCATATACAGGGATCTTCTTACCGTCAACAACGATAGCTGAATCTTCAGCAGTGATCTTGTCAATTTCGAAGTTACCATGAGCTGTATCATACTTCAATAGGTGAGCAAGCATAGCAGGTGAAGTTAAATCGTTAATTGCAACAACTTCCAAATCTGTCTTGCCAGCTGCTTGAAGTGCAGCGATACGGCGGAATGCCAAACGACCGATACGGCCAAATCCATTAATACCAACTTTTGTAGTCATACAAAAATTCCTCCTTCAGGAAATCAAAAAAATATTATTTTAAAGGGTTATCCCTTAAAATCAGCTTTGAGGCACCCTCATCGGTTATCAGAACCGTATGATGCGGTGCGTTTTTCATATATGACTGAATTGCCTTAGCCTTACTTTGACCGCCAGCAATCGCAATCACATTTTCTATTTTATCAAGGTCCCGGACATGAAGTCCAATCCTAGGTACCTTATACACAAGTTTACCACTTTCATCGAAAAAATCTCCAAAAGCTTCTGAAACAGCTCGACCATTATCGATCGTTGCCTGCTCCTCAGCTGAAAGATTTCTTCTTTCAGCCATAATACTTGCCGTGCCAATGCTGTGAATCACAACATTACTTCTATATATTAGTTCAAGAACCGACTTAATTGAAGTCTCTTTTTGCAAAGATTCAAAACTTTTTTCACTAATGTCTTCGGGAAGATACATTGCCCGGTACTGGCCCTGCGTCTTCAACGCCATTTCAGCACAGACACTATTAGCTTGAATCGTTACAGACTCACCTACTCCACCACGTGCTGGTAAAAAAATCAGCTGGCGGTTCTTCGATAAATCAGGTGAAAGATTTCTTGCTACTCGTGCTAGAGTACTTCCTCCAGTGACAGAAATCATTGACTGCCCTGTTGGTAAAATCGAACCTAGCAGCTGATTAAGTCTTCTACCAAATGAATCAATCACTCGATATTGCTTATCAGCGTTGCCAGGCAACACGATACAACGACTGATTCCCAATTTCTGACTCAATTGTTTCTCCAAGAGAGCCGTTCCTTGATAATCAGCCAAGACCTCGGTCAACCGAACTACGGCATCGCTACCTGCTCTGGTTAATGACATACCAGACTTTGAAGAAAGAAGTAATCCCTGTTTCTTCAGTAGATCGGTCTCAGTTCTTAAACCACGTTCAGTGATGTTAAGATCTTCAGCTAACACTCTGCGCCCGACCGGCTCCATTAATGAGATACTCTGAAGTATTTTAAATCGCTTTTCCAGAGTCTTAATGAAGTCTGGGGCAACTAAATCCAGCAATTCTAAATCTTCATTATTAGTCATTTGATATACTCCATGGGACAACTATCGTCCCTGTATGTCTGTTTACGACCCATGTACTCAAAAAATAAAAGCCCGGATGAATATTCTCATCTCTTAAGCACAACTAATAGTATAAACTGTCTTGTGAAAATATCAAGTCATATGGTAGTAAAAGTTCAAATAAATATTATTTTTTTGATGATTTACATTTCATATATAGATGCGATAGAATATTAAGAGTAAGGCGCTGTTAGTGTAATGGATCGCACGCAGGATTCCGGTTCCTGAAATGCGGGTTCGACTCCCGCATGGCGCATAATTGTTTCACAAGGCCTCAACATAAAGTGTTGATAAAACAGCAATTTAATTTATACAATTCTTTTATCAGAATATTATCTATACAAAAGAAGAGAATACTTCGGCTTTTACAGTTGAAATATTCTCTTCTTTTATTTTTTTAAACTACTAAATATGAAATGACGTAAAGTTTGATTAAATACGTCAGGAATCTCTGCCATAATATCATGGCCACAATTATCAAGAACTACCGATTTGATATTTTGATTATTTTCTACAAGTCGACTTGCAAAGTGATAATCAAAATAAGGACTAAGTTTAGCAACTACTAATGTCAATTGTACTTCTGTATCTAAAAGTGATTTGCGCCAATCTTTTTGAACGTGATCGAACAATAAGGGTAAATTGCTACGACGATCAAATGGATACTGACCTTTTACCTGATTCAGCTTTAAAGCTACTCGGTTATTCAGTCCATGTAAGGTCTCATGAACACTGTCTTTTTTGGTTAATTTTTGAGAAAAATTAGAGGCTGTAATATCCTCAAAGCCAAATTTCCAATCGTAATCATTTAACATTTTGGGAGACTGATCAACTGCAAGAATACTCTTAACATTTGAAAAGGATTTAAGATATGAGTAGCATACGCTTCCTCCCATCGAGTGACCAATTAAAATCGGTTTATTTAAATGTAAGTATGCGATCAAATCGGCCAAATCTTTTGTTAACTGTTTGATGGTCAAATTCTTCTTGGTACGTTCAGATTGTCCATGATTACGATGATCATAGGTAATAACTTGGCAATTCATCTGCAATAAGTATTCAACCTGTGACTGCCAAATTTCCTGATATCCACCAAAACCTTCTATCAAGACAACTGGTTGTCCGTTACCCATTACTCGATAATTTAATTTTACACCATCGCTTGTTTCAAAATTCATCTATTGGCCTCCAAAAAAAATAGACCGAGGCCTATCTTTTTATCCAGGGATCTTTTACCAATATTGGATCTCCTAGTGTTTTAATCATCACCGATGATGAACTATTTGCATACTCTTCTAAGGAGAACCCATCATTTTCCTGGATTACTTGCAAATCTACATGAACATCAAATTGGTTTAATGAGTGCAACAATTCTTTAGCATTCGATTTAGTGATTGGTGTCATCGGCTTCCAAATCAAATCTAAGTCGCTAGTTTCTTTAGCCGTAATCGTTTTAGTAGCTAGTTCAAAACCAACACTGCCACCAATACCCCAGTGATAACCCTGCAAAATCATATTAATTTGTGGTAGAGCCTTAACTGCTGGTAATTTCTGCCTCTCAGAGGTCAATTCATTCCACTTCTCCATTCGAGCCAATTCATATGGCGTAGTGACTTTGTGTACTTTTGTGATTTCTAAATAACTACCAAAACGTTGTTCTCTTTTAGGGCCACGGATTCCCACAGGAATTTCTCCAGATATAATAGGGCTTCTTCGAACGACCACTGTTAAAGATTTAGGAAATACGTCAGTAGCCCACTGTGGTAATTTTTTATCTGATAAGTCATTAATCGAACCAATTTGCAAAAGATCATGCGGTTCTATTTTTACCATTGTTCATCCACTAACTTACGTACTTGTATAGTAGCCTTACGACCACTTTCCTTAGCAATTGGGGTCTCATAACGGAAGTGCAAGTTAGTTGGTTGATCAATCGTACTTTGGATTGCTTCATCCAAAATTGTTCTTATCTTAGCAACATTCTCTTCGGTTGCATCCCATGAACCAATTCCTTTGACAAGTTTGTATAAAGCTCCTAGCTTCTCATAATTATCAATATCGTACGCCATTGCTGGAACGTGTTTTGTAGCTTCCTCTAATTCAGCAATTGTCCGTTGTGTGATTCTAGCAGCACTAGCTTTTGACATAGCTTGAATAGTAATAGAATCATCGTCAAGCGCAATCAAACGGTTAGATTGCAGGCCATGAGCTAGGAATCCACCTGAAACAGCATCCCCTGGAATAAAGGAAATTACCGGATGTCCAGCCTGTCTTGCCTTAGCGTAGGCTGCCGCACTAGAACCAAGAGCCACATGAATACCAATCAATTCTTCTTGGTATCCATAAGCCTGACTAGGTACATCAACAATTAATATAATTGGACGCTTAACTGTTTTATTCTTGTCTTCATTAACAATTTCATTAACAACACTAGCCACCGCAAAACCTTCTTGCAATCCAACTTCACCATTTCTAACTCGTGGAAAGTCATTATCTGCATCTGGAACGATGGCAATATATTCTTTACCATCTTTTTCAGCATGTAAAACAGTTGAAACTGGGCTAGTAGCATTTTTTATACCAGTTAATTTTTCAAACCAGAGACGTCCACGACTCTTAGTTCCAGCCTTGGAACCACTTTTTGCTTCTGCAATCTCATGCTTTTTCACATTGATATTTTGATACAGCTTATCGTAATTCTTAATATTCAATTTTTTAGTTAAATCAAGTTGATCCAATAGGCTCAAATAAAAGTCAACCTTTTCAGTTCGATGAGCATCTTTTTTACTTTCGATTTCATTAAGAACTGAGGCCTTGATTGCATCAACAGTGTCATCAACCACTTCATCAACTAATCCGGTAGCGAGACGTTGTCTAGTACCCAAGGTATTCCAAATTAGGTCTTTATCGCTAGAATCAAATTCACGAACGCCAGCCTCTTGTTCAATAACCTCCGGTCCATTCAAACCAATTCTAGCTTTATTCGTCGTTATTAAGTAAGACAGAATTGATGCTGTGATTGACATTCCGCCAAATGAACCAACACGTCCTGGAATTAACCCAATAACAGGAACATATTTCTTCAACGCAATAACAACGTTTTGAATTTCTGAAATTGACAATAAACCATAGTTGGCCTCTTGTAAACGAACTCCACCGGTATCTAGTACGATGATTGGATAGATTGTCTTACCTGCCTGATTATCGGCTAATGCTTTTTCAAGTGCTGCAACGATTTTAGCACCACTGACTTCACCGATACCACCGCCTTGGAATTTACCTTCGATAGAGACAATTAAAACATTATTTCCATTGATTTGACCTTTCATCAATACAATCCCATCGTCACTTTCAGGAACAATATTTTGAGGTTCCAAATGTGGAGAAATCATGTCATCTAATGGTCCAACCAACTCTTTGGAAGTGTCATCATCTAATAATGAAAGTGCACGTTCGCGTGCGTGTAATTCAACAAAACTATTTTTCATCTTTTAGTTCCTCCAATGCTTGTGTTAAGCGTAGATTAACAACACCTGGAGTTGAACCAAAGTCGTTGATCTCAATGTTAGCTTGAATTGGATAACGGTCAAAGAAGCGTTTCAAAACATTTCCCCAAACTTCTTTAAATCCATCACTTCCAGTTACAATATTAACTTCTGTTTCTTTATCTGTTGGTCTAAGAATAACTTCGAGATCACCAGAAGCTACGACACCCACGTGTACAGGGTGAGAAATAGTTTCTTTAGTGTCGAAGTTAAAATGTAATTTTTCCATTTTTATCTCCGTTTCTATTACAAATGTTTTAAAAAATAACTTGCAGCAAATAAATCTGCACATCCACCTGGTGAAATGTTATAACTCCTAGTAAAATTCTCTAATTCTACAAATTTCGGATTATCCAGTACTGGTTTAGGATCACAGACTACTTGCTTTGACAAATTTTGAAATGCACGTAGTACTGACAAATCGCTTCGATAAACAATGTTGGTATCATTCACATTGCTATATAGGATCAACAATCTTCTCATCCAAGTCTCAAAATCATCCTCCGTTGGCCGATAAGCCAAAATCTTTGAAATATTTGGAAAACCGGCTTGTGCCTCTCCCCGAGCTCCGCTTAAGGCGTACTTTTGCTTGGTTATCATTCCGTGCGTCTTATTTGACATTGGAATAAATTTATCAGGCAATTGTGCTAACTTTTTGGCACTTTTCAAAATGGTTGTTAAATCCGTTGTCTGTTGACTACTGATAGCACTGATCAAAAGCCCTAAACTCCAAATAGCACCTTTGTGGGTATTAATGCCGGCTGTAGCCTTAAACATCTCTTGCTCGGTTATTCTCCCCAGGTGTCCAATAGTTTCACGCAATTTAAGATCAATGGGCTGTAAATAAGCCATTGATGCCATATCTGTAAAACCATTTTCTAAGCTATCGGCTGATTTATAAAATAATTCTATATTCATATCAGTATGAGAACCGTTAGACCAAGTATCAACTAAACCTGGCTTCGGTGAAAAAGAGACTTCCCATTTTAAAGACTGTACCGCTTTATGGGCAACCTGTAATAATTCTGTTTCTATCATTTAATTTATGACCAACTTCTGAATTTAGCTGGCGGATTGTATAGACCATCAGACCACTTAACTAGATCATCCATGTTTTGAGCTGCTAAAAGTGATCTCTTAGCCTCACTACGATGAACATCGAGATCTTCTGGAAGAGCCACGATACCACGCTTACGTAAATCAGCTAACTGTTTAGGATTGCTTCTCAAACCAACCGGTGTGACGCCTGCAATTGCCTCAATAGCAGCTTGTCTTTCAGCCATACTATTGGTCTTATAAAGATAAGCAATGCCTTCTTCGGTAACAATATGTGTCGTGTCCTCGCTATAAATCATGATTGGAACATTAGCTAATTTAGCTTCTTTTCTAACTTCTTCAGCATCCAAATGATCTACAAAGACTGGCTTTTTATTTGAACCAAAGGTTTCAACCATTTGTACAACTAATTTCTTACCTTTACCTAGTGGATCATCGTCGGGACGTAAGCTTTGCCAAGCCGGAGTTGAATGACGCCGACCAGTAGGATTACTACCCATATTAGGAGCACCACCAAATCCAGATAGACGACCGTTTGTTACCGTTGAGGAATTACCAAAACGATCGATTTGTAAAGTTGAACCAACAAACATGTCTAAAGCATATTGACCAGCCATTTGTCCAAATGCACGGTTTGAACGCATCGTTCCATCTTTACCAACAAAGAAAATATCTGGACGATGAGCGATATAATTCTCCATTCCAACTTCTCCACCGAAACTGTGGATAGTTTTGACCCAACCACTTTCGATTGCTGGAATTAAAGTAGGAGTAGGATTTACCTCCCAATTGGGAACAATCTTACCTTTCAAGCCTAATTGTTCACCATATGTAGGTAATAACAATTCAATTGCGGCAGTATTAAAACCAACTCCATGGTTAACTGTTTGTACATTGTGTTTCTCATAAATACCGCGAATCGCCATCATACCCATTAAAATTTGTAATTCTGAGATATTTTGAGGATCACGAGTGAATAATGGTTCCAATTGATATGGTTCATCTGCAGGAACAACAATGTCTATCCAATCCCCAGGAATATCTACTCTAGGTACTTTGTCAACAATCTCATTTGCTTGAACGATTACGATACCATCCTTGAAAGCGGCTGATTCAACGATAACTGGTGTCTCTTCCGTATTTGCACCAGTGTAAAGATTCCCTTCACGGTCAACTTTGTCAGCAGCAACCAGTACAACGTTGGGAATCAGATCAACATACAACCGTGCGTATAACTCCAAATAGGTATGGATATCACCAATTTCCATTGTCCCATCTGCAATCATCTGTGAAATTCGGGTACTTTGAGGACCGGCAAATGAGAAATCAAGTTTCTTTGCAATACCTGTTTCAAAAATATCCAAATGTTCTGGGCGTGAAACACTTGACATGATCATATGAAGATCATGAACTTTTTCAGGATCCACAGAAGCTAAAGTTTGTGATAGAAAACTAGCTTGTTTCTGATTATCTCCTTCCAGTACGACCTTATCGCCAGGTTTAAGTACACTTTCCAATAATTCTTTAGCATTTTCTGTTTTTACGAACTTACCATCTAAGATTGACGAAATACTAGCCATTTTAGCTGCTTTTGCATCACGATTTTGAGTCCAACTTCTTTTAGCCATCGATTATCCTCTTTTCCATTTTTCTAACAAAAATTCAATATCATCTAAATTCATATTATCCATGGTGATCGTCCTAAAGTCGGGGAACTTACTTTTGACCAACTTGGTAAATGTTTGCCCAGGTTGTAGCTCTATAGAAGTATCAACTCCTAATTCCTGAGCAACGTTCATCATCGTATCCCAATAGACAGGGTGAACAAGATTATTGATCATATCATACTTAACACCATCAACTCTGCGGACCGCATGACCATTATAATTAGTCAAATAGGTGCAGCTGGGATCATGCAACGATAACTTTGATAATTCTGTTTCCAAAATATCTGCTACGGATTGCATTAAAGGAGAGTGTGATGGAACTGGTACTTTTAAAAGAACTGTTTTTTGAGCACTATGCTTTTTTGCTAAATTCAAGACTTTCTTGATACTTGTAATCGAGCCAGAAATAACAGTTTGTAATTCTGAATTCTGATTCGATGTAAAAACGGGGGCCTCGGCAATATTGACTTGGTCAACTAAAGCCGAAACTTCTTTTCTAGTTAACCCAACGATTGCCCCCATGCCATAACCAGTGGGATAAGATTCTTGCATCTTTTTCGAACGAATGTAAACAATCTTAATAGCATCCGCTTCGCTAATAACATCCGCGGCAACTGCTGCTGCAAATATTCCTAATGAATGACCGGCCACAGCATCAGGTCGTTGATGAATTTTCTTTAACTGACGAACATTAAACAGTTGTAAAATCAAGATTCCTAATTGAATTTGAATTGAATCTTGATATGCCGTAACATCATCAGTTAATTCGACTCCTGTCAAAATCTTGACTTGGTCGATCAAAGCTTGTGGAACTTTTTCAAGCATTCCTGGTCGTTGACCACCTTGACCTGGAAATATCCATAAAGTTCTGATAATTGATCACCTCCATCAAATCCTTCTTATTGATCTCACAAGGTCAGTATAGAAAACCATTCATAACATGTATAATATATATAAAGCAATATACTTAACCATTTAGTTATATATGAGGTGATAATTTGAATATCAATCAATTGAAATACTTTGTAGTTGTAGCAAATCAAGAGAGTATCACAAAAGCCTCCAATATTCTTTTTGTCTCACAACCCGCCGTAAGTAAAATGATTAAACAATTAGAAGATGAACTTGGCACAAAACTTTTTGATCGGACTGGACGTACTTTGAAACTGAATCGTTCCGGAAAATTATTTTATAGTTATGTCAACGACAGTTTAGAAGAATTGGACCGTGGTATCACGGCCGTTAAAGGTGGACCGGATAAATCAGAACAACCAATTTCTCTACTCATGGAAGTAGCTTCACCTTTTATACCCACGATTGTTACTAACTTTAAACAAAAATTCCCTAACGTTAGATTAACGATTGCGCAACATAACGTTAGGGAAACTGATTTTAAACAATTTGACTTCATCATTACCAGTGGCCCGTTACAGGGATTGACTAACGTTCCGGTATTAAAGGAGGAGATTTTTGTCGGTTGGAATATCAATTACGGTTACAGTCAACAATTTATTCAGCCCTCACAATTAAAAGGCGAAAAACTAATTGGATTATCAAAAAAGAATCCACTACGTGTCACAATTGATAAATATTTCAACAAACGAGATATTACGCTTGATTACATGTATGAGGCAGATGACCCAGCTACCGTTCGTGGACTGATCGAGGCAGGTATCGGTCTTAGTTTCATCCCCTCTGTGACATGGCAGACGATTCAACAGAAAGTTCAGTTAGCCCGCCTGACACCTGAGCCACTACAAAGAACTATTTATCTCAGTTCTCCTCATCAGAAAATAAATGGAATTCAACGGGAGATCAGTAATGAATTGATTATGATTTTTCTAAATTTTCAAAGATCGGAATTAAAAATTTAGTTGATTTTTATTTTGGATGAGATTATATTGACTTTAAGCGTTTCCTTTTGTTGATCTCACAATTTTACAAAAGGAGATTTACAAATGAATAAACACAAAGGCGTTACAAGTTCGGCTGATATAGGTGACTATATGAAGGTCTTCGCTTGTACTGCTGTAATGATGCAGACTGTACTCAGTTTGGTTTTATCGACCAACCCTAGTTCTAGTGATCAAACAACGATTGGATTCCTTTATAATCTGGTCAAGTTCACTGCCCCAGCCTTTATTTTTGGTATTTTATACACGACGACTAGAACTACTAACCAAAACACATGGAAGGATTATGGTGGATATTTCCGTAAACAATGGTCTGCTCTTTTTGTACCTACGATTTGGTGGACATTAACTTATCTTTTGATTTTTCCAAGTGTTCAACAGATACGGCCTTTTAATAGTATCGGAACTTTCTTTTGGAATTTCATCAATGGTAATGCCGCTCCTCACTTGTGGTATAACACCATGATGCTACAATTCATCCTTTTGATGCCTTTCTTCTGGGCCTTAGCACATTGGGTTAGAAATGGTCCTAAGCAAGGTCTTGTTGCGGTTTCATTGACTGTTATCTTCTTTGCCGCCTGGATTTATTTCTACGACATACAAGTATTCCATGGACCTCACGAGCAAGACTGGTATTTACTAGACCGAATTTTTATTAGTTTTATTATTTATGGAGTATTCGGCGTTTTAGCTTGGATGTTTCGTAAAGAATTTGAAACCTTTATAAAAAAATCCACGCCGTTCCTCATTATTATTATCCTGGCAGTTTATTATTGGACCAATCACGAGCTGTTTAGTTTTGGCTTCCCTGTCAAATTAACGAATGCTCCCTATTACAAACCATCAATGACACTCTATGCGCTAACTGTAATAGGTTTGATTGCTGCTTTGGCGATTCACCACATCAACACCAACTCCAAAGCTCTACCTATCTTTCACTTTTTGGCAACCTATGCCTATCGTGCTTATCTCTCCAATGTTTTCTGGTTACAAGTAATCTGGCGTCTGGGTGGAAAAAATCTAACCGCAATCAATCCATTATTAGCCATTTTTGCTTGCTATATCCTAACCTGGGTATTATCATTTATCTCCGCATACGGATTTCATCTAATTTGGTCAAAAATCAAATCTCAGTTTAGACAAAATCGTCTAGAACAATCAATTTGATAACTATTTTTATTTATTGAGCTTAGTTTGTTGACCCTTTTCTGATAGTATGCTAAATTAGCACTGTGCTATTAAGAGTGCTAATTAAAAACAGGAGGCATCTAAATGTTAGTTCCTACAGTTATTGAACAAAGTTCACGTGGCGAACGTGCCTATGATATTTACTCAAGATTATTAAAAGATAGAATCATCATGTTATCTGGTGAGGTTAACAGCCAAATGGCAAATACTGTCATCGCTGAATTACTCTTCCTAGATGCTCAAGATTCTGATAAGGATATTTCCATGTACATCAACTCACCCGGTGGTTCAGTTACCGACGGATTAGCTATCATGGATACAATGAATTTTGTTAAATCTGATGTTCAAACAATTGCTACAGGTATGGCTGCTTCAATGGCCAGTGTCTTGTTGTCATCAGGTACTAAAGGCAAACGTTTTGCCCTACCAAATTCAACTGTCCTAATTCATCAACCACTTGGTGGCGCTCAAGGTCAACAAACAGAAATTGAAATTGCTGCCCAAGAGATCTTGAAGACAAGAAAGAGATTGAACCACATTTTGGCTGATAACTCTGGTCAAACCTTTGAAACACTTCAAAAAGATACTGATCGTGATAACTACATGACAGCTCAAGAAGCGAAAGATTATGGTTTGATTGACGAAATCATGACCAACAAAGCTGGTAAGTAATTTTTACAGTATTAACAAAATGTCTACCCTTTAATTCTAATATGGAATTGAAGGGTTTTTTGTTGTCTAATTAGAAAAAAGAAACGATTCATAGTGTGATCAAAATTACTTCTGGTTCAAAAACGGGCTTAGAATTGGACAGCTTTTTGATTTTAGGCTATCCTTAAATTGTTATTAGACTAAACAAAAGAAGGGGTATTTATGAATAAGGGTGAAATTCAAAATAGCTTAGCCCGCAAGTTGTTCATCATAACTTTGTTGTCCGGAACCTTCACAATGTCGATCAGTCAATCTTCACTTTCAACGGCTTATCCAACATTAATGAAATTCTTTGGCGTTAATGCGCCCACAATCCAATGGTTAACGACTGGCTTCATGCTGATTATGTGTATTATGATGCCGATCAGTCCTTGGCTATTAAATAATTTTTCATTTAAAAAAATCTTTTTGAGCGTGGTCGCAATTTTTGGGCTGGGAACTTTGATTATTATTTTGGCACCAAACTTTCCCATGGCCATGCTAGGACGTGCTTTAGAAGCTATTGGCGTTGGTATTCTATTTCCATCATTCCAATCGGTTCTGATGACCATTACGCCTGAGTCAAAACGTGGTGCCACAATGGGTTATGCTGGTCTGGTCATGGGTTCAGCATTAGCAAGTGGGCCAATTATTTCTGGTATTGTTTTGAACTTTTTACAATGGCAAGGATTATTTGTCATTTTCCTCTTGATCATGATCATAATTTTTATCAGTGGTCTCGTTAATATCAAAGATGTTATGCCTCGCCACAAGGCAACTCTTGATTCGATTTCAATTATCTATTTGTTAGGTTTGATTGGTTTGCTCTACGTTGTCAATCAAGCTGGGGCTACGAAGAGCTTTGGTCTTGATTTGGTTATTTTACTAATCATCAGTCTCATTTTGACTGTCTTATTTATCCATCGACAGTTAACTAAGCAAAAGCCATTACTCGATTTGAAGGTCATGAAAAACTTCAACTTTGATTTAGCTGTTTTGTTAACAGGCTTTTCTTACATTTCTTTGATTGTCGTTACTATCATCTATCCACTGTATTATCAAAATATCTTACATGTGTCCGTTCTTATGTCAGGACTCGCACTAGTGCCACCGGCAATTTTGTTGAGTATTTTAAATCCATTAACAGGTAGACTAGCCGATCGCATTGGTTTTAAATCGACTCTAATTATCGGGATGTCGATGATCGTTATCGGCTGGTTCTTACTATTCGTGCTGCATTTCAAGCTGTCGATCTGGCCAATGATCCTTATTGCGACTCTGATTGAAGGCGGAAATGCTTTCGTAATGATGCCAGCCACTACTTTAGGTGGCAATTCATTATCTGAGGAACTCATTCCCCATGGAACGGCCATCATTACTACTGTTCGTCAGCTTTTAGGATCGCTTGGCGTCAGTTTAGCTACCTTGATTCTTGTGACAACTAACCAAAATCATCATTTACCAGCTAACAACGGTTTGATTGGTTATCAAAGAGTCTTTGCTTTCTTCTTTGGGATGGCAATTCTTGGTTTCATCTTTGCCCTCTTGATTAAAAATAATAAAAAACAAGCTTAAACTAATAGCATTCGATTATTTGGTCGAATGCTATTTTTGTGTTGCTTTAAAAAGCTGTATAATTAAGTTCTGGATTATTTATACATATAGGAGTAAATATTTTGAATTCAAAGAATAAACCAGCACTTCAAACCCTTGCTCTGGTCGTTATTTTTTTCTTAGCCTTATTTATTTGGACCATATGGCAATTCCATTTTAATTATATGGTTTCCATGTATGATACCTTTTTCCATTCAGCACGTATCTATGAAATTAGGACTGCCTTTTTACACCATACTTTGCCTAGTTGGGTGAACTTCAACACTTTCTTTCATACAGGACAGGCTATCAATGGCATGTATCCTGACTTTACTCTCTGGCCATTGGTCTGGATAACCAACTTCTTGACGCCGATTCATCAACTAATTGCTATCAAGTCGCTGATATTTGGTTTAACTTTTGTCGTCTCATTTATCTCGCTAAACAAGCGTTTTGAAATGCGTAATGCTGTCTTGGCTGCAACGATTTTCACCTTGTCTGGTTCCGCACTCAAAGACTTAACCAATGAAATGCAGACCGGTTCTGCAATTGTAATGATTTTTGCTTTTCCGCTACTCTTTACTTTAAAAGAGGCGGTTGAGAGTAAAAAAATCGACCCGCCGCTAATTATCAAAACTGCGCTCTTAATGACGATCGTCATCAATTCTCACTTGTTAAGTGCAGTCGTTATTGCTATGATGACGGGGATTTTTCTAGTCATTGTCACCCTAGTAAAGAAAAACTTTGTGGCCTGGATTAATCTCATAGTCGCTTCCTTCTTAACGATTATCCTATCGGCGCCAATTATTTATCGACTCATTAGAATTTCGAAAACTGGTTTATTAGCACCTTTTGGCAAAGGTCACGTTAACAGTGATCCGATTTGGACACTATTCTTAACTACTAGTTGGAACGCTAAATCAACTATCTCAGTCACCGCAATCATTTTAATCGTCGTAACTTTAATCGGTTTAAAGAAAGACAAATTAAAACAACTCTTACCTTGGATGTATATTGAATTAGCACTGCTGCTCTTCAGTTCCAATATCGTCCCCTGGTCAATTCTAGGTCGATTACCGATCCTAAACACGTTCCAATATGCTAGTTGGCGCTTTGCCCTATTCTTAGGCATGGTACCGATCATCTTGGTTCTGATCAACTTCAATTCGCAAAATACCCGTAAAATTTTCACCTTGATGGTGATTTTGTCTTACGGTATGGCGATCTTCTATTCTTTCTTTGACCAATATCATAAAGTATCCAATAGCCCTATCATAACGGCCAATTCAACTAAAATTGTTCCCAATAATGACTATGCCAAGCTCACTTCAACAGGAATCAATAGTCCAACCTTAATGAGAACTTTGATTCCTGACTACGCACCTAACTCAGTTCCGATGCAAAAAGACTCTGACGGTGCTAGCTTTGATCCCCAAGTAGTCTACTTGATTTCTCATGACTTAGCCGTTACCAAACAACGAGACATCCCTTTGCAACAAACTGCCAACGTCAATACCACGACATTATCCGCTAACAATGTTTCTAAAGGGACTATCACTTTACCGGTTTTTGGTTACCGCTCGTTGAATTACCAAGTAAAAGTTAATGGTAAAGCATCAGCTTTCAAAATAAATCCTGCCGGCTTCATTACAATTGACAATCCCACATCTTTCAAACATGTCAGCTATCAGATCACTCAAATTCAACCTCGACTTTACCGCCCTTTAATTTGGTTATCATTTAGCTTGTACCTTCTTTTAGGCTTGATATTGTTAATACCTAAAATCAAAAATTTCAACGCTAATTTTGAATTATTTTAGTCATCAAAAAATGCGACCCAGCCGTTAGATTATTATATCTAACGATTAGGTCGCATTTTTTTGATGAAATTAGTATTTTTAAACTCGTGCTTCTTCAGCCAACTGGTTGAGTTTTCTCAAACGGTGATTGATACCCGACTTAGAAATAGGCCCACTCGGAACCATATCGCCAAGTTCTTTTAAAGAAACTTCGGGATTTTCCAGGCGCAAGACAGCTATCTCACGTAATTTATCTGGAAGTGAATCAAGACCAACTGTAGCTTGCAAATGCTTAATATTTTCAATTTGACGTTCGGCAGCGGCCACAGTCTTATTGATATTGGCATTCTCGCAATTCACCAAGCGGTTAACTGAATTTCTCATATCACGGACGATACGAATATCTTCGAATTTCAACATTGAATTAGTAGCACCGATCAACTGTAAAAAGTCAGCTATTTTTTCGGCTTCTTTCAAGTAAACGATGTAACCATTGCGTCGCTTCGTAGTTCTAGCATTCAAATGAAAATAATTCATCATTTGGGCAATGCCTTCGTTATGATTTTCGTATAATGAGTAAATCTCTAAATGATATCTCGAAGTTTCAGGATTATTAACGCTTCCGGTAGCCAAGAAAGCTCCCCGTAAATACGAGCGCATCCGTTGATCTTCATTCAAGACTTCTTCAGGCACATCGGTATTGATTGACAGTCCTGATTCATCCAAAATATCCAAATCAGTTAAAACTTTATTCGTATCATGTTTTAAACGAACTAAATATTGATTATTCTTCTTTAACTTCATCTTTTTACGGACAAGCAATTCAGATTCCATGCCGTACTTTTGCTTGATCAAAGAGAAGATCCTGCGAGCAATTGCGGCATTTTCAGTCTGTGCCGTCAAGACGAAGTGATGGTTTTGTAAACTCAAAGAACCATTCATCCGCAACAAGGCTGACAATTCAACTCGGGCATGTTCGGGATGAACTACTAATTTTGTGAGCTCTTGTTTAACCTCACTTGCATATGAAACCACTAACGTCTCACCTCATTTTTTCTATTTCCTGATTGTAAGGAAAGATTGATAATTTCTTTGGCTACTTTTTCACCATCATGAAAAGCACCTTGATCATGCAAAGACAAGAAATCATCTTGAACGACTTTACAGCCCAGTTCTCGTAAGCTCTTAAAATCGGTTTCTACTTGATTGACATATTCGTCATATTTCTTGTGATTCATGTATCCTTTAGGAATTTTCCGGGTATTGACTAGCACGGTATCGATAAAGTGTCCGCCCAGATGACGGTTCAATACTCGAACGTGATCAGCATCAGTAAAGCCCTCTGTTTCACCAATTTGGGTCATAATATTACAAATATAAACAACCTCGGCTGATGTTTGTTTGACGGCTTCACCAATGTCACTGATCATCAAATTAGGCAAAATACTAGTAAACAAGCTACCTGGTCCCAAAACAACTACATCAGCCTGCATGATTGAAGCAATGACTGAAATAACTGAATGTGGTTCTTCATCAGGATCATCTGAATTGGTCACCCAAACTCGCTTAACGTGTTTACCAGAATGGGTAATTTCATGTTCTCCGGCTAATTCGGTACCGTCGGTGAATTCAGCGTGCAAAGTCAATTTAGTATTGCTAGCTGGATAGACGTGACCATCAACGTGCATCATCTTCGACAATTCTTGAACGGCGTCAAAGATATTAGGTGACATTTCCGTTAAAGCTGCAATGATCAGATTTCCGATCGCATGGCCTGAGAAAAAGTCATCGTTAGTCTTAAAACGATACTGAAAGACATCTAAATCAACTTTTGGTAGATCTGACAGTGATGCTAAGACATTTCGAATATCCCCAGGAGGGACAACGTTAATGTAGTCACGAATGATACCAGATGATCCCCCATCATCGGCAACTGTGACGATTGCAGTGATATTAGCATCCATATTTCTTAAACTGTTTAAAACAACTGGTAAACCAGTTCCCCCACCTATAACTACAACGCGCGGACGACGTCCTTTAACAACCCGAACAATCCTATTTGTTGCCATGTTCTATTACCTTCTTTTGCGATTTTTCCATGTCTCGGTGAGTTATATCAACGTAATATTTCTGTTTCAAGTCTGTTCCCAACCGTTGTGCGATGGCTACAGAACGATGTTGACCACCAGTACAACCAATGGCGATCGTCAAACTAGTCTTACCTTCTTTTTCATAACCAGGAATAATATCCTTCAATAAATCGTAAAATTTGTTATAAAAGTTTTTCGTTTCGGCGTCATCCATGACATAATCATAGACGGGCTTATCCATTCCAGTTTGCGTTTTTAATTCCTTGATATAAAATGGATTTCTCAGGAAACGAACATCCATGACAATATCAGCGTCGATCGGCAAACCATATTTAAAGCCAAATGACATCACTTCAATGTGGAAGGTTGGTACACTAGAACTCTCTTGAAAGTGATCAAAGATCTCTTCTCGTAATTGTCTAGGTGTTAAATCAGTCGTATCAATTTCCACTGAGGCCCGATTCTTCAACTCTGAAAGTAGTTCTCGTTCTTTTTCGATACCATCCAAGAGCCGACCTTCCATAGCCAATGGGTGGCTGCGACGTGTTTCTTTGTAACGTGAAACCAATTCTTCATTGGAAGCATTCAAAAAGAGGATCTTCATATCGACTTTTTGATGTTTCTCTTGTTCATCTTCATCCATCTTAGACAGCATGGAAAAAATTTCATCATAAAAGGCACGTGATCTAATATCAACTACCAGTGCGACTTTCTTGATCTTGCCCGATTCGTGAACTAACTCCCAAAACTTAGGAAGTAAGTTAGGTGGCATATTATCAATACAAAAATATCCTAAATCTTCAAAGGATTGCATTGCAACAGTCTTACCTGCACCACTCATCCCTGTAACAATGACCAAACTAAGCATATCTTCTGCCATTTTTGCACCTCACATTCGCATATAAGCATACCATAACATGCCGGGTGTGTCAGTTTTGAGGATGAAATTAACTAAAAAATTCTATTTGAGGGGAAAAAACATGAATGCTGTTTTTCTAATCCTGTTATTGATTGCGGCAGTAGTTATTGCCAATATTATTTCTGTAAAATTTACTAAGATACCAATTGCTTTTATTCAAATTTTAGCTGGGCTATGCTTGGCTCTCTTACCAATTTATCAACATTTCAAACTAGAACCAGAAATTTTTCTACTGGTGATCATTTCAGTCTTAATGTTTAATGATGGACAACATACTAGTCTAGCGCGTTTGTCACACCAATTTGGAGCTACGTTCTCACTGGCAGTCTGTTTAGCCATGGTTTCAATTATTGTTGTGGGCCTGGTGACACATTTGATCATTCCAGCTTTACCGCTTGCCTTAGCCTTTGCACTAGGAGCCATCATCACGCCCACTGATGCTGTGGCTGTCAGTTCGATCACTAATAATATGCTTGTTCCTACCGACGTCATGAAAACACTTGAAAATGAATCACTATTCAACGATGCTTCTGGTATTGTGGCCTTGAACCTAGCTATTGCCTCGGCCGTTACCGGAAAGTTTTCCGTTTGGAACAGTATTGGCAATTTTTCATATGTCTTTTTTGGTGGAATTATCTTGGGAGCAATTTTAGGGGCAATCATCGTGGCTGTGCGATTGGGGCTGATCAATATGCACGTCGACGCACCATCAGTGATAGTTCCATTTACCCTCTTAACGCCCTTTGTCGTCTATCTAATCTCTGAAGCCGTCGGAGTTTCTGGAATTTTAGCAGTGGTAGTCACAGGACTGATTCACGGTATTCAACAAGACCGCTTGCGTTTGACCAGTTCTCGTTTACAAATTGTTATGACAAGTGCTTGGCAAATCGTTTCAAGCTTATTGAACGGTATCGTCTTTGTACTCTTAGGACTTTCTCTACCAACAGTTATCATCGACTTGCGAAAAGACAACACTAGCTCAGTCTTTATTCTTTTAGGAATCGGTATACTGTTATACCTTTTGATGACACTGCTGCGCTACTTATGGACTGATTTAGATTTTGCTCGCATCAGAGCTTGGAACAAGCATGACAAAAGATCCAATAGCTTAGTCATGGCTCTGTCTGGTGTCCATGGAACTATCACTCTAGCAATGGCCTTCTCCTTACCATTGACACTCAACGGACAACCTTTTCCTTATCGAACTGATATTATCTTTGTGGCAGCGGTCGTAATCTTGACTAGCTTAATCGTACCAACTTTTATTTTGCCTTTACTACTACCTCAGCAAGTTTCAAAATTCACTGAAGAGGAATTAGCCCAAGCTAAGGAACTGATGGTCAACAATGCTATCATTACTATTCAGAATGGTCATAGCACCGATATCAACACCAGCCAAGTGATCAATATTCTTGATGGTCAAAGAAGAATTGCGGGCCACATCAACAAAGCCAAGTTGGATATTGTGTTTGATAATTGCTTTGAATTGGAACGTCAGACTATCGATGAAATGGTTTCAAAAGGCCAAATCACCGAACTCAACGCTAATTTATATATGCGAGTGGCCAAACGAACCATTTTGCAATATCAACAGAGCAATTGGCAAAGACTAGGATTATTTTTAAAATTCAATTTGATCGAAAGATTTGCTTTTAACAAACGAAGTCGAAAACGTCGCCAACTTTATCGCCAATTAAAACACCGTCAAACTGGTACTCGTGAACAAATGATTCAACAAAATAAAGATATGTGGCAACAAATCGCTAAAACTGAGCAAGTACCATATGAAAAAATCAAGGCTTATTTGAATCGCAGTCTGCTAAACGATAAGGAAAATAGTCGCGAGATCAATTTAGTTCGTCGGGCATATGACGAAAGGCATCGCCGTCTCAACAGTAGTTTTAATCAACAAAGTGACTTTGAAACTTCTCAAAACGAATTACTTATCAAAGCTTTTCAACAAGAAAACAATTTTGTCCAGTCAAAAGTGGCCACCAATGAATTCAGTTCAGAGTTAGGCAGTGCTTTATATGAGCAAATATCGACTGATCAATTAGTTTACTTACAATCTATCAACGAAGAGTCCGGCAGGAGTTAGCTTATAATCACTGGCTATTCACCTAATCAAAAAACTGGAGTCGTTTGAACATATTATTAGTTCAAACGACTCCAGTTTTTTCTCGTTTAAAGTGCAAGACTTCGACCTTTCCCAGAACAAAAAAAGAACCATACCTGATTAAGGCATGATTCTTCATAAAAGGTCTCACCAGACAATTTGGTTAACTTCAACAACTAAAACTTCCTTTTAATTCTTGAATGGACCGATAAATTTTTTTAGCTGTTGCTTACTTTTGAAGCCTCTTTCGTACGCTTGGTGTCACGTTCTAAAATCGGCTTCAAATATTGACCAGTATAACTATCTTTAACTTTACTCAACTTCTCGGGAGTTCCGGTACCAACGATTGTACCTCCACCTTCGCCGCCTTCTGGTCCAAGATCAATCAACCAGTCGGCTGACTTGATTACATCGAGGTTGTGTTCAATGACTAGTACTGTATTGCCTTCATCAACTAACCGTTGCAAAACAGTCAATAATCGTTTGATATCATCAGTGTGTAATCCAGTAGTAGGCTCATCTAGAATATAGAAGTTCTTACCGTTTGACTTCTTATATAGTTCAGAAGCGAGCTTCATTCTTTGGGCTTCACCACCAGAAAGCTGGGTTGCCGATTGTCCCAGCGAAACATAACCTAAACCAACATCAACGATTGTTTGAAGCTTACGTTTGATCCGTGGAATATTGCTGAAGAAGTCTAAGGCTTCTTTAACTTTCATATCCAAAACTTGAGCGATATTCTTCCCTTTATAGGTTACTTCCAAAGTTTCAGAATTATAACGTGTGCCATGACAAACTTCACAAGGCACATAGACATCAGGTAAGAAATTCATTTCAATCTTGATAATTCCATCGCCCCGACAGTTTTCACAACGGCCACCTTTGACGTTGAATGAGAAGCGGCCTTTCTTATAACCCCGAAGCTTAGCCTCGTTAGTTTGAGCAAATAAGTCTCTAACATCATCAAAAACTCCAGTATAAGTAGCGGGATTACTTCGTGGCGTACGACCAATTGGACTTTGGTCGATGGCAATCATTTTTTCCAAATGCTCGTAACCGGTGATTTTCTTATATGCACCTGGCTTTTGGGAATTATGATTCATCTTTTGGGCTAAGGCTCGTTTCAAAATCATATTGACTAACGTTGACTTACCAGAACCGGAGACCCCTGTCACAACAGTAAATTTACCCAGTGGGAATTTTACATTGAGATTCTTAAGGTTGTTCTCTGCGGCTCCATAAACTTCAACATATTCACCATTACCTTTACGACGAGTTAATGGCACTGGTACAAATTTTTTACCAGATAAATATTGGCCGGTCAGTGATTTAGGATTGGCTTCAACTTCTTGAGGAGTCCCTGCCGCCACAATCTGTCCTCCAGCTTCTCCAGCTCCAGGACCCACGTCGATCAAATAGTCAGCTGCTCGCATCGTATCTTCATCGTGCTCAACTACAATCAACGTATTGCCCAGATCTCGCATCTTCTTTAAGGAACTGATCAGACGATCGTTATCTCTTTGGTGCAAACCAATTGATGGTTCGTCCAAAATATACATGACCCCAGACAAGTTTGAGCCGATTTGAGTTGCCAAACGAATTCGTTGGGCTTCACCACCAGACAAAGTTCCAGCGGATCTTGATAAGGATAAATATTCCAAACCAACATTGATTAAGAAACTCAAACGGTCTCTAACTTCTTTCAAAATTGGCTTAGCAATAACCGTATTTTGTTCACCTAAAGTGATTTCTTTAAAGAATGGCAATTCATCTTTAATTGACATATCTGAAACTTCAGCAATATCCTTGCCACTGATTTTAACTGCTAAAGCTTGACGATTCAAACGCTTGCCATGACAAACCGGACATTTGAGCTCGGTCATATACTTACGCATAACTTCACGGGTAAAGTCACTGCTAGTCTCATGATAGCGACGATCGATATTAGGAATAATTCCTTCGAATGGTACATCGACGTCACGAACACTACCAAAATCATTTTCATAATGGAAGTGGAAAGTTTTGCCATTTGATCCGTTTAAAATAATATCTTGATCTTTGGCTGGTAATTTCTCAAAAGGCGTATTCATGTCGATCTTAAATTCTTTAGCAGCTTGGGCCAACATTTCCGGATAATATTGTGAGCTGATGGGATTCCAAGGTTCAATGGCACCCTCGGCTAAAGTTTTACTTGGGTCGGGAATAACTAAGTCCAAATCGACTTCTAGCTTCACACCTAAACCATCACAATTTTCGCAGGCTCCAAAGGGAGCATTGAAAGAGAACAAACGCGGTTCAAGTTCGCCGACAGTAAAACCGCAAATTGGACAAGCGTTCTTCTCTGAAAAGACCATCATGTCCTGTCCAATCACGTCCACATTCATATAGCCATCTGATAAACGTAAAGCAGCTTCAACGGAATCAAAAAGACGTGACTTAATATGGTCGTTGATCACGATTCGGTCGACAACTACGTCAATATCATGCTTTTTATTCTTATCTAGCTCAATATCTTCACCAATATCACGAGTCTCACCATCAACTCGAATACGGACATAACCTTGCTTCTTAATTTGATCCAAGGCTTTTTTGTGTTGACCACGTTTAGCTCGAACGACGGGCGACAAAATCTGGAGTTTTGTCCCCTCGTCTAATTTAAGAATTGAATCAACCATTTGTTGGGCTGATTGACTAGTGATCTTCGTACCATCATTGGGACAAATGGGTGTCCCAACACGAGCCCAAAGCAACCGCAAATAATCATTGATTTCAGTTACGGTACCAACAGTTGAACGAGGATTTTTAGAGGTTGTCTTTTGATCAATTGAAATGGCCGGACTCAATCCATCGATTGAATCTACATCTGGCTTGTCCATCTGTCCTAAGAATTGTCGTGCATATGAAGACAAACTTTCAACATAACGCCGTTGGCCTTCTGCATAAAGCGTATCAAACGCTAAGGAACTCTTTCCCGAACCTGATAAACCAGTCATAACTACCAGCTTATCACGAGGAATCGTCACATCGATATCCTTTAAATTGTGTGCACGTGCACCATGAATAACAATTTTATCGTTTAACATATTTATTTCATTTCCGCCTTTAATTCCAAAATCGAGTCACGCAAATTGGCCGCAGCCTCGAAATCAAGTTTCTTAGCTGCATTTTCCATCTGTTCTTTTAGATTAGCAAGTAAATCTTTTTGTTCTTGCTTAGACATATCTTTGAAGTCGATATCGTCATTGATCTTTTCTGTTTCTGATGAAGAATTATCAACTTTCTGGAACATTGAAATGGCATCTCTAATTGGCTTAACAATCGTCTTTGGAGTGATTCCGTGTTCTTCGTTGAACTGCATCTGCAATTTCCGACGACGTGCTGTCGCATCGATTGCACCTTTCATTGAATCAGTAACTTGATCAGCATACATGATAACTTTTCCGTTCTCATTTCTGGATGCACGTCCAATAATCTGGACTAGTGAACGTTCAGCTCGCAAAAAGCCTTCCTTATCTGCATCCAAAATTGCAATCAAGGAAACTTCCGGAACATCAATACCTTCACGCAACAGATTGATCCCAATCAAGACATCAAATTTACCCAAACGTAAATCTCGGATAATTTGTGTTCGTTCCAAAGTCTTGATATCACTGTGTAAATACCGCACCTTGATTCCTAGATCCTTGAAGTAGTCAGTCAGATCTTCAGCCATCTTCTTAGTTAAAGTCGTGACGAAGACTCTTTCATGACGTTCCACTCTTTGATTGATCTCGCCAACCAAATCATCGATTTGACCCATAATAGGCCGCACTTCAATTTCCGGATCGAGTAGACCTGTTGGACGGATAATCTGTTCTGCCTTGTTGTCGGTTCTTTCTAATTCATATGGACCTGGAGTTGCAGAGACATATAGAATGCGGTTAACATGTTGTTCAAATTCGTCAAGTTTCAATGGTCGGTTATCTAGGGCACTTGGTAGACGGAAACCATAATCTACCAACTGTTGTTTTCTAGCACGATCGCCATTATACATCCCACGGATTTGGGGCATCGTGACGTGAGATTCATCGATCATAATATTGAAATCTTTAGGGAAGAAATCTAGCAAAGTAAATGGTGGTTCACCTTCAGCTCGGCCTTCCATGTGACGAGAATAATTCTCGATACCAGAGGTATAACCCATCTCACGCATCATTTCGATATCATATTCCGTCCGTTGTTGAATTCTTTGTGCTTCTAGTAACTTACCTTCTTTGGTAAATTTAGCAACTTGGACATCCATCTCATCCTTGATTCGTTTGAGAGCCTCTTCCATCTTGGAATCACTGATCATGAAGTGAGTTGCTGGGAAAATTCCGATATGATCCATCGAACCTTTAACTTCACCAGTCAAAGCATCCATTTCGATGATCCGGTCAATTTCATCACCAAAAAATTCCACTCGAATCGCATTGTCATCCCTTGAAGCAGGGAAAATATCGATCACGTCGCCTCGAACCCGAAAGCGTCCACGTTGAAAATCGATATCGTTACGTTCAAATTGGTTTTCGACTAATTCTTCTAGCAATTTATCTCGGGAGATCTGTTGTCCAACTCGCAAGGAAATAATACTATCAGCGTACTCTCGAGGATCACCTAAACCAAAGATACAAGAAACTGAGGCCACAACAATTACATCATTTCGTTCCAATAAAGAACTGGTGGCAGAGTGACGCAGTTTATCGATCTCATCATTGATACTAGAATCCTTTTCGA
Organism: Companilactobacillus sp. FL22-3; assembly: GCF_054881455.1. Taxonomy (NCBI): domain Bacteria; kingdom Bacillati; phylum Bacillota; class Bacilli; order Lactobacillales; family Lactobacillaceae; genus Companilactobacillus; species Companilactobacillus sp. FL22-3. Next base: position 47,055 of record NZ_JBTYYZ010000005.1, read on the forward strand.
TATAAGTATCGCTTGAGGGTACGTAGGCTTCGGGTTGGTAATAGTCATAGTAACTGACAAAGTACTCAACCGCATTGTTAGGGAAAAACTCTTTCATTTCACCATACAGTTGTCCAGCCAAAGTCTTATTGTGTGAGATGATCAACGTCGGCTTATTCAAGTTCTTAATCACATTTGCCATCGTGAAAGTCTTACCAGTACCAGTGGCACCTTCCAAAATGACTTCTTTATCGCCAGCTTGAAAATCTTTGGTTATCGTATCGATTGCTTGTGCTTGATCACCAGCTGGAGCATATTTAGAAACTAAATCAAATTTATTATCGGTTATTCTATCTATCACGGACTAACTTACCCCCTCTTAAGCTAAAAAATACATCTAATCTCACTTGAATTAGATGTAATTAATTTCGGCTTATTTCGCTGGCTCTATATTAACATACCGAACATATTTTCGCCATATATTTACTTATCTGCTGTTAAATGCGGTAACATCAAGAAAATCACTAATCCAATCAAAAATAGGATACTCAACGATGCCGCACCAATGGTAGATTTTCCTGTTATTTGCGTCACAATTCCCACTAATACAGGTCCTAAGACTGCAGAAAATTTACCTAAAATATTATAAAAGCCAAAAAATTCACTCCCAGATTCTTTCGGAATCAGCTTTCCAAAATAAGACCGACTGAGCGCTTGAATACCACCTTGACTAGTACCTACAAGCACTGCCAAGATCCAGAAATCTATTGTCGTCGTCAATTTCAGAGCATAGAGACAGATTCCTAAATAAAGCACGATTGCTAAAAGAATACCTTTTCGAGTGGAAAAATTGTTAGCAATCCAACCATACAGAATAGAAAATGGAAAAGCGACCAATTGCACCACTAACAAAACGATCATCAAAGTTGTCGTCGTGATTCCCATATCCATTCCAATCGAGGTTGCCATCGTAAAGATAGTGTCAACACCATCGATATAAAAAAAATACGCTACTAAAAACCAAGCTGCAGCCCGATATTTTCTCAAATGAGTAACAGTCGTCCAAACTCTCTTAAAACTAGAGATAATTGGATGTGGGTCTTCTGGTAAAGAATAGACTTGGCGAACATTTTTCAATAGCGGAATAAAGAAGATGATCCACCATAAAGCTGCCAAGACAAAACTCCAACGGGCAACACCATAGCTCGACAACATACCAAAGCCACTCGTTAATTGTAAAACTAAGAACAAAATAAAGGCGATAACTCCGCCCAAATAGCCAAAAGCATAACCGTTAGCTGACAACGAATCCATCGTCTTATTATCAGCCACGTCGGTCAAAAAACTATCATAAAACAAATTTCCACCGGAATAGCCGATGATCGATAAGATATACACAAATAACAATATCTGCCATAAATTTGGTGGCAATAATGCTAAACCTAACGTCATCACGATCCCCAAGAAAGAGAACATACTCAACATTTTCTTTTTGTGATGAGGGTAATCAGCCAGAGCACCTAAAACCGGTGCCAAAATTGACACGATCAAAGTACCAAAACTATTCGCATAGCCCCAAAAAGCCGTTGCATTTGCTTGAGAAACCCCAGCATTTTGAGCGATAGATTTAAAATAAACTGGTAAAACTGCCGTCGTCACGATGATCCCATAGCCTGAATTAGCCCAGTCGTAAAAGATCCAACTCCACTGTTTCTTATTGAATTTCATATATTCCCTCTCTTTTAATCCTTAAATACATCATCAATACAACGGCCAGCTAAAGGTTCCGGAAATTCTAAACCTAATAATCGGGCAAAAGTCGGTGCTTCATCGACCAAATTAGCTTGTTGAACTTGATGTCCAGCCTTGATCATTGGTCCATTAAAAATCACCGTCGTCTTATAATCAGGTTTATTGGGATGGTAGCCATGGACCCCTTGATAACGGTCAGCATCACCCATCATTTCTGGCAACACCTTTTCAACGACTTGAGCACGATCACTTTCGTCGGTGAAATAGTATCCCGCTTTCGCTTCAACCATGAAGGTACACTCAGGATCAGCCCCCATAGCAATTGCTTCTTGTTGAGAATATATTTTTTCAACACCTTCAACACCAGAGATCAAGTCACGCAAGCGCTGCTGCTGACCAAAATTTTTCGTATAAATATACGTAGAACCATCACAATTCTTAGCCATAACTTGCCAATCATTTGCAAAAGTTTGATCAGGTTTAGCTGTGAGCCAATTTCTCTTGGCAAATAAAGTATTTAAATGAATCATCTTATCAACATTTATTTGATAATGGTCCCCAAGAATCACAAAGTTTGTGTCTTCAAAGGTTCCTGCTTCTTTAGTAGCTTGGATCACTTGAGCGACATGTTTATCTAACCGTTTTAAAGCCGCCATCGCTTCCTCAGACAAAACGCCATAACGATGTCTCATGCTATCCATGTCAACCAAATGCAATAAAGTTAAATTTGGTTTTTTATTCTTCAACGTGTCCACGGCACAGGCAGTAATAAACTCATCTAATTGCGGTTGCTTAATACCATTACGTAATTTTCCATACTTTTGATTCATTTTCAGAATAAATAATGGTGAACTGGCTTTTAGAGAAACCAGTACTTGATTGGTCCAAATACGGTTTGGGAAAATTTCAGCCAAATTATAAGTTATCTTACTACCAGCAGTTACCGGCCACAAAAAGGCTGAGGTAGTTAGTTTCTTTTGATGTGCTAAATCGTATAAAGTAGGTGATTTAACATCTTTTTGATACCAATACCAATCGGGTGAACGACGCTTTGGCTGAATCTTGGTATTATTGACTATCCCATGTACATTGGGATACTGACCAGTGATAATTGATGTATGAGAAGGATAAGTCAATGTTGGATAAATTCCCTTAACCTCTTTGACCCAAGTACCACTTGTAACTAACTTGTTCAAAGTAGGTAGTTGTGCTTGATGCTCGTTGATATCTCTAAATCCTAATGAATCAAGCGAGATAATTACTAAATGTTGATTGTTCGACAATTTATTTTCCCCTTTTCACAAACTACATTAAAATATTATATCGCAATCTAAAAAACACGGTAATAAATGATCAAAAATTGTTCAATAAAAAAATCCCCTGCTTTCGATAATAAAAGCAGAGGATATAATAAATATTGCTGTTAATCTGAGACAAACTTAGTTAAAATCTTTATTCCCAGCTCTCAACTTCTTTGCCAAAGTCGACGAGCTTTTGTGCTGCTCCAGCTTCTGTGTCACTCTTAACACCAATATAGAACTTCATCTTTGGTTCAGTTCCTGAAGGTCTAGCAGCAACCCAAGTTTCATCAGCTAAAACATACTTCATTACATCAGCCTTTGGTAAACCAGTTTCTTTAGTTCCATCGGCTGTCGTATCAGTATCATTGAGATAATCGATCGTTTCAACTACTTTTACACCGTTGATTTGATCGATTCCCTCTTCACGTAAAGTCTTCATGATCTGAGCCATTTTATCTTTACCTGAAATACCGTCAAACGTCTTAGAGATAGTCTTTTCACGGTAGTAACCAAACTCCTCATAGAGATCTTCTAGAGCATCATAGATCGTCTTGCCTTTTGATTCATAATAAGCTGCAGCTTCTGCCAACAACAAAGTTGACTGCATAGCATCCTTATCACGGACAAATGGCTTAACGAGATATCCATAACTCTCTTCAAATCCAAATAGAAATTCATTGCTACCTGTTTTTTCAAATTGTTCGATCTTTTCAGCAATATACTTGAAACCAGTCAAAACATCGAACATCTTAATGTCATATTTATTAGCAATTGCGGTCGCTAATTCTGAGGAAACGATCGACTTCACAACTGCGCCATTGGCAGGTAAAGCTTGCAAATTTTTCTTTGCTTGCAACAAATAGTTCAAAAGAACTGAAGCAATTTGATTACCTGTCATTAATTTATAAGAGCCATCTGGTTGTCTGACAGCTGCACCTAGTCTATCGGCGTCAGGGTCGGTAGCAATCAGAATGTTAGCACCAATCTTTTTACCTCGTTCAATAGCGAGATCAAAGGTTTGGGCAAATTCTGGATTAGGGAACGGTGTCGTGGCAAATTCTGGATCAAGGATGGCTTGTTCAGTTACCATATTGAAATTCTTGAAACCTAGTTGTTGGAAAATTCTTGGAGCAATCATCTTACCCGTTCCATGAAGTGGTGAGTAAACGAATTTCATCTTGTCACCAATATCTTGGATCAACTTAGGATCAACGATAACTGTTTCTAGATTTTTCATGTAATCTATATCAACGTCTTCACCAATCAAAGTCAATAACTTTTCAGCTCTTAATTTTTGAACTGATTTAACCTTGATAGCGAAGAGGTCGTTTGCCTTACGAGCAAAACTAGTAATATTGTCAGATTCAGTTGGTGGCATTTGTCCGCCATCTGGACCATATATTTTGAAACCATTATATTGTTTAGGATTATGACTTGCTGTGATCATAATACCTGCATAAGTATGCAAGCTTCTGACCGCAAAGGATAATTCGGGTGTAGGTCTTAAACTATCAAATACATAGCTGTGAATATTGTGAGCACCCAAAACTTTTGCTGATTCGTACGCAAAGTCTTGAGAATAATAACGTGAATCATAACTAATTGCGACACCTTGTGCCTTAACTTTTTCATCCAAAGTATCCATGAATGAAGCTAAACCTTCAGTTGCTTGGCGAACTGTATAAATGTTCATCCGGTTGATACCGGGTCCAATCAAGCCACGCATACCCGCTGTACCGAATTCCATTGGTTCGTAAAAAGCTTCTTCTGCTACTTTAGGATCTTGTGCAATTTCTTGTAACTGTTCTTTCATATCTAAATCTAAATCTTTGTAGTCAAGCCATTGTTGCATATTATCTTGCCAAGACATTAAACTCGTCCTCCTAATTTGTAAGTACTTACAACCATTATAGCAATCATAGAGTACTATTAAAATTTGATTTACGTAACTTTAACAATAAAATTTTAAACCATCCTTAAAATTAGCTCATCAAATTAACAAATTAGGATCAATTAGTTATCTTCACTGCTGACCATTCGGTTGATATCAATGTCATAGTACTTAGCAAGTGCAATCAAAGTGTCGATATCCGGCATCCGAATTCCTGTTTCATAATGAGAAAGAGTTGTCACATCAATATTTAAATGTTGAGCGACTTCCTTTTGAGTAACGTTTCTCTCTCGTCTCAGTTGTTTCAGATTAGAGGCAATATTAAACCCTGACTCGTGCATTAGACGGTCCATATTTTTATCTGCAACTTCGCGCATAAGAATCACTTCCTTACTATAATTTATACATATTATATGTTTAAACATGTACGAAGTGGAATCAATTTTTAACAATAATTCTTTCGATATTTAAATCATGAATTATTATTCAATTTATAAAAAAAGGGTTATATGAACGACTTTTTTTCATCGTTCATATAACCCTCAACGGTTGTTTCTATAAAAATTTTAATTGGCTGAAACTTTGTCATCAGCAAGTTCTTGGATATAACTGAACGCTTGTTGTCCAGCAATTCCACCCTCACCGACAGCTGTTGCAATTTGACGCAGATCTTTCTTACGAACATCACCGACAGCCAAAATACCAGGTACTTTAGTTTCCATGTGTTCATTAGTATCGATCCAGCCAGCTTCATCAAGGATACCTAGACCCTTGAATGAATCAGTCATTGGTTGAATACCAACATAGATAAAGGCACCCTTAGCTGGAACAACATGTTCAGCACCAGTTTCTTTATCAATGTATCTAACGCCACTTACTTTGTCGTCTTCACTCATGATTTCTTTTACATCAGCGTTCCAAACAAACTTGATCTTATCGTTCTTAAATGCACGATCTTGGAGAATCTTTTGGGCACGAAGTTGATCACGACGGTGAATGATTGTTACAGACTTAGCAAGTTGAGTTAAATAAATTCCTTCTTCAACGGCTGAATCGCCACCACCAATAACAGCAACGTCTTGGCCTTTAAAGAATGCACCATCACAGACAGCACAGTATGAAACTCCACGTCCTGAAAGTTCTTCCTCACCAGGTACGCCGATCTTCTTATATTGTGAACCAGTGGCAATGATTACTACCTTAGTTTCATAGTCGCCATCATCTGTATGAATGATTTTGACATTTCCTTTATCCTCAACTGATTCTACTGCTCCATAACCGAAGTCAGCCCCAAACTGAGTTGAAGATTGATACATCTTTTCACTCAAATCAGGTCCCAAGATTGAATCAAATCCAGGGTAATTTTCAATCGCAGCGGTGTTATTCATTTGACCACCGTAGATACCACGATCAAGAATCATTACTGATAAGTTAGCACGTGAAGCATACAAGGCAGCTGTTAAACCACCAGGACCCGCTCCAATAACTACTACATCATATGTTTTCATCGTCGATTACCTCCTATTACTCAACAAATCTTACCATTTATTTTCAACTTAGCAATTAAATTGCTCACAATTCATTATACCAAGGCTCATCATATTTCCTGCGCCGATAAATAAATAGGATAATCGCAACCACAAATAAAATCAAGGATAACATCTGTGAAACACGAATTCCGGGCAAAAGATATAAACTATCTGTCCGCATCCCTTCAACAAAAAATCTTACGGCTGGATACCAAATCAAGTAAGTTAAGAAGACTTCGCCTCGTTTAAAGAAATGACTCTTATTTCGCAAACTGATAATCAATATGAGACCAATCAAATTACCAACTGACTCATACAAGAAAGTCGGTTGACGATAAGCACCGTTGATAAACATCTGTTCCACGATAAAGTGTGGCAAATGCAACGACTCTAAAAAGTGCAAACTTGTTTTAGCACCAAAAGCCTCTTGATTCATGAAGTTTCCCCATCGGCCCACGATCTGGCCTAACAAAACTGACGGTGCAGCAATATCTAACATCAACCAAGGTGAAAGTTTTCGCTTACGGCACAAGACTATCAGTACGATAAAGGCCGCAATCAAACCACCATATATGGCAATTCCTCCATGCCAGATTTTAATAATTTCACCAGGATTAGCTAAATAGAATGGCAATTCAAAAATCACATAATACAATCTAGCCCCGACTAAAGCGATCGGCACACCATACAAAACTAAATCCAAAATATTATCTGGGTCCATATGCCGTTTCTTGGCTTCGCGCATGGCCATTAATACTCCGACCAAGGCCCCCAAAGCGATAATGACCCCATACCAGTGAATCTGTAAACTACCAAGCTGAAAAGCAATTGGATTCAAAGCTAATAAATCAAAGTTCATCAGTTACTTTCTCCATTTTTTGTTTTTTCCTCATTCTCTTTGATCAATTGCCCTAAATTATCTTCAAATTTCTTTGTTGCATCGTAACCCATCTTCTTGGCCCGATAATTCATAGCGGCAACCTCAATAATAATGGAAATATTCCGACCAACTTTTACAGGAACGGTAATCTGTGGTACATCAACGTCAAAGAAAGTTCGTTTGTCTTCTAAAGTACCGATCCGGTCATAATTCTTATCAGCTGACCAATTTTCCAAATTAATGATCAATTGGATCTCACTTTGCGAACGAACAGCACCGGCACCAAAGAGGTTCATAACATCGATGATACCAATTCCTCTGATCTCTAGCAAATGATTGAGAATCTTAGGAGCTTCTCCGACAATCGTTTTTTCATCACGTTGATAGACATCAACCCGATCATCAGCAATCAGACGATGACCTCTTTTAACAAGTTCCAAAGCTGTTTCACTTTTACCAATTCCCGAATGACCCGTCAACAGAATTCCAATACCGTAGACATCAACTAAGACACCATGAATTGATTCCCGAGGAGCTAATTTTTCATCCAAATATTCAGTAATCATACTGGAAAGACGTGTTGTTGGCAGTTCTGAACCGATGACCGGAACATTATGCTCAGTGGCAGCTTTCAACAATTCTTTACTTGGCTGAATGTTTCGAGAAATCAACAATGCTGGTGTATCCTCACGACACAGTTCAAGCATAACTTTATAACGATTATTCTCCGTCATTGAACGTGAGTATGCTGATTCGGTTTGTCCAAATAACTGGATCCGTTCACTTGGGTAGTAATCGAAATATCCCGTTAATTCGATTCCTGGACGAGAAATATCACTCGTAGTTATTTTTTCTTGGTCCATTAAATCTGCGCCTGCGTAAACCTTTAGCTCATTATCTTTGACCATTTCAGATACTGTCACAAAATTTGTCATAACCAACCCTCGCAAAAATCATATTTTAGTTTAATTCTATCATTAAACTAGCTAAAAAGAAGAGCTTGAGACATAACTCATTCATCTTGTTCCAAAGCAAAAATGCCCTTGATTCTAAAGTTGGATTAGAATCAAAGAGCATTTTTATTTATCGAATTTATAAGTTGTCATTTGTATAAGTATTAATAATTGAATTACAAATCGCTAAGATCACTGCCACGATCAACGTTGAACCAAAGCCATTAAAGTGAAAACTGTTTGAACCAACTAACGCAGAAGTCAATTCCAAAATTATGGCATTTATTACAAAAGAAAATAATCCAAAAGTAATAAACGTTATTGGTAGTGAAATGATATGTAACAGAGGCTTGATAGTCCAATTCAAGAAAACCAATACCAAACTAGCTAGGACCGCCGTCCCAAAACTAGCAATCTGAAACATACCTGGAAATAGGCGCGCTATCGCTAAAAACAATAGCGTTTGTATTACCAATTTGATTAGAAATTTCATTTTATACCCTCATTTAACTCTCTATTGAATCAATAATATTTTTTAGAATCTTTGGCTCTCGATCTTTTCTTCGTACGATTATAGCTTGTCTCTTGAATATTGCGCTTCTCAGGAAACGAAAAGACACAAATTATATAAACTAAAACTGGTAAGAAATAAGTAAATGGTAAAAAGAAGATAAATGCCAAACGAATCCAAGTTGAGTCAATTCCAAAGTACTCTCCCAAACCACCGCAAACGCCAGCCAGCATTCGATCAGTACTTGATCTGGTAATTTTTTTCTTCATGTTATTATCACCTCAACTCGTCCAAAAAATATACTACAGATTGAGATAATTATCAATTATCGTGAGGATAATCCTCATCTGCAATATGCTTCTGATTCAGTTCTACCACATGTCCACTGTTCAAGTAAACTACCCATTCACAAATGTTTGTGGCATAATCGCCTGCTCTTTCCAAATAACTGGAAACTAGCATATAAGAAGAGCCACTCAGAACGTAGTCGCCTTCTTTTTGCATTTCTGTAATACTCATCTTGTTGATCTCAGCACTCAAATAGTGTTCTTTGACATCTCGACTAGCGACTTCTTCAGCCATCTTACTGTCTCGTTTCAAGTAGGCTTCCAGTGAGTCTTCAACGATACTAGTTGTAATCTCACCCATATCAGCAATCAATTTTTCAATTTCAGGGATTCTAGTTTCTCCCTTAACTCGAATTGTTTCTTGAGCGATACTGACTGCATGATCACCCATTCGTTCCAAGTCTGAACTGGCTTTCAAAACGGTGACGATCATCCGCAGATCAGAGGTCACTGGTTGTTGCAAAGCAATCATTTCAAAGGACTCTTTTTCCAAGTCCATCTCACGTCGATTGATCACGTGATCATTTTCAATAACTTCTCTTGCTAGAGCTTTATCATGGTCAACATAAGCTTTTACAGACTTCATAATAGCTTCACTGGCCATCATACCCATTTCTGAGAAGCGCAAATGTAAATTATTTAATTGTTCCTCAAATGTTGAACGCATCTTTTTCTCCTAACCGAATTTTCCAGAAATATAGTCTTCCGTTTGTTTTTCCTTGGGATTTAGGAAAATATTACTTGTTTCATTAACTTCAATCAGTTCGCCGTTCAAGAAGAAAGCAGTATGATCGGAGATTCTTGAAGCTTGTTGCATATTGTGTGTAACTGTGATGATCGTATAGTTCTCTTTTAAAGCTAGCATTGTATCTTCAACCTTGGACGAAGATATAGGGTCCAAAGCTGAAGTTGGTTCGTCTAATAAGATAATATCAGGTTTCACTGCTAAAACTCTAGCAATACATACTCTTTGCTGTTGACCACCAGATAATGATAGAGCACTCTGGTGCAATTTGTCTTTAACATCATCCCAAACAGCCGCATTTTGCAAACTAGTTTCTACAGCTTCATCCAATACCGCTTTATCCTTGATACCCGCTAATCTTAATCCATAGATAACATTATCATAAATTGAGAAAGGAAATGGGTTTGGTTGTTGAAAAACCATTCCCACTTGTTTTCGCAATTCAACCGTGTCAATACTAGGTGCATAGATGTTTTTACCATTCAAAGAAATCGTTCCCGTTATCGTTACGTTTGGAATTAAATCGTTCATACGATTCAAACAACGCAAGTAAGTGGATTTTCCACAACCAGAAGGGCCGATCAGAGCTGTAATCTCATTCTTGTTGAAATCGAGATTAATACCCTTCAAAGCCTCTTTTTTACCATAAAACAAATGTACATCTGAAGAAGTTAAAATTTTTTCTGCCAAGGTTAACGCTCCCTATCCAAAGTGTCCAGAAACATAATCTTCAGTCGTCTTAATATGGGGACGAGTAAAGATTTTTCTAGTTTCATTAAATTCAACCGCATGTCCCATATGGAAAAATGCCGTATAATCGCTGATTCTAGCCGCCTGTTGCATATTGTGAGTTACGATGATGATCGTGAATTTATCTTTCAAACTCATCATCGTTTCTTCGACGTTCGACGTTGAAATTGGATCAAGCGCACTTGCAGGTTCATCCATCAATAAAATATCAGGTTTCATGGCAATTGCGCGTGCAATACAAAGTCGTTGTTGCTGTCCCCCAGAGAGTGCTAATGCACTTTTATTTAAATCATCTTTAACTTGGTCCCATAGTGAAGCCTGCTTCAAAGTGGTTTCAACGATCTCATCTAACTTTTTACGATCATGCAATCCGTGACGCTTCAACGCAAAGGTTATATTGTCATAAATTGACTTGGAAAATGGATTTGGCCGTTGAAAAACCATTCCGATATGCTTTCTAACTTCATAGATATCCACATTGTCTTTGTTGATATCTAAACCACGGTACATGATTTGGCCTTTAACGCTGGCCCCATCAACATTATCATTCATTCGATTGAGCGACCTTAAATAAGTCGACTTACCAGAACCAGAAGCTCCAATCAAAGAAGTGATCTTGTATCTTTCAAACTGCAATGAAGCCTTGTGCATGGCCTCTTTTTGACCATAGAAAACTTGTAGATCCTTAGTCTTCAAAGCGATTTCATGTTCATCCTCATTCAAATGAAGGATGTATTGTTGATCTGCTTGTGTGTCCATCACTATTCACCCGTCATTCTCTTATAAACTAAATTACCAATGTATCTAGAAAGTAAATTGAAAATCAATACCGCAATGATCAAAACTGCTGAAGCACCCGCTGACACTTGTACTGCATCAGGAATCAATCCTTCCGAGTTAACTTTCCAAATATGTACCGCCAAAGTTTCAGCTGGTCTCATCAAGTTTAACGGACTCGTAATGCTGAAAACATTGAAATTGGTAAAGTCTAGTGGAGGTGCACTCTGACCTGCGGTATAGATCAAGGCAGCAGCCTCACCAAAAACTCTACCAGCACCAATGATCATACCAGTAATAATACCTGGCAAACCATCAGGAATAATAACGTGAATAACAGTTTCCCATTTTGAAAGTCCTAAGGCTAAACCGGCCTCACGTTGAGATTGTGGTACTGATTGCAAGGAATCTTCAACATTTCTTGTCAAAATTGGCAAGTTGAAAACCGTCAGCGTTAAAGCACCAGACAAAATTGAAAAACCAAATTTGAAACTAATTACAAAGATCAAGAATCCAAATAGTCCCACAACGATCGATGGCAATGAACTCAAAACTTCAATCGAAACACGGATCAAATCGACGAATTTATTTTTACCAGCGTATTCTGATAAATAAATCCCCGCACAGATTGAAATGGGAATTGAGATCAACATCGATAAAATCAATAAGAAAAACGAGTTGAACAATTGAATGCCGACACCGCTACCGGCTTGGAACGCTTTAGATCCTGAGGTGAGAAAATGCCAATTAACATAGCGTAGTCCGCTACCTAGAATATATATCAACAACCCGGCCAGAATCAAAACAATGATTCCAGACATAAAGTAAATTACGCCTGTTGCAATTTTATCTTTAGTTTTTTCATTGAACATTAAAATTCACCTCGCTTAGCAATTCTTCTGATAACGAAGTTGAATAGCAATGACATCAATAATAGTAATAAAGCCAATGACCAAAGCGCATTGTTTGGTGTTGAACCCATAATTGTATTACCCATATTCATTGTTAAGACACTTGTTAAAGTCGATGATGGTGAGACTAAATTTTGTGGCAACAGCATCGCATTACCGATAACCATTTGAACAGCTAAGGCTTCACCAAAAGCACGAGCCATACCAAAAACAACCGCCGTCAACAATCCCGGTGTTGAAGCTCTCAAAACAACTTTAGAGATTGTTTGCCATCTGGTTGCGCCTAAAGCCAATGAAGCTTCACGATAATAACGTGGCACTGCTCTTAGTGCATCAACTGACATCGAAGTGATCGTTGGTAAAATCATAATAAAGAGGACAAATGATCCAGCTAAAATACCAAAACCACTACCTCCAGCAAAACTTCTGACAAATGGCACGATGATCGTTAAACCGAAGAATCCATAAACTACAGATGGGATTCCGACCAATAATTCGATAACGGGCTGTAAAATTTTTCGACCCCATTTAGGCGAAATTTCAGTCATGAAAATAGCCGCTGCAATGGCAAATGGTGTACCGATCAATGCTGCAATCAAGGTAACCGCAAATGAGCCGACGATCATTGGAGCTGCCCCGACAATTGGATGCCCAGCACTATCTAACTTACTAGGTGACCAAACCGAGTGCGTCAAAAAGTTGATTGGATTGACGCCATCCTTAATGAAAATAATTAAACCTCGGGAAGCAATGAACCCAATAATCGTAATAACTAACAACACAATAATGGCTGTAAAACTAAAAGAAATAATTTTACCGCGAGTTTCTCGTTTAGCTGAGACTGATTTCTTAGTTAAACTCTCTCTAATTGGATCTTTCAAATTACTTTGCCCCCTTTGAAACCGGCGTTACATTGCCTTTATAATCCTTTTGATACTTCATACTATTGATTGGTACGTAATTCATTTTCTTAACTACATTCTCTTGGACATGTTCAGTCATAATAAAATCAAGAAATTGCTTAGTCATACCAGTTGGTTTGCCATTGGTATATAAATGTTCGTATGACCAGATCTTCCAGCGATTATTCTCAATATTTTCAATTGTTGGTTCAACGCCATTGACCTTAATGGTTTTGACTGAACTATTTAAATAAGGCATCGCTAAATAGCTGATCGAACCTCTGGTATTATTAACGATCTGACGTACCATTCCACTGGAATCTTGCTCTTGAGAGCGCACGAACGGAGTTCCGTTCATAACATCACTTTCAAAGGATGCTCGAGTCCCGGAACCATCAGCACGGTTAATGATCGTAATTGGCAAATCTTGACCGCCAACTTCTTTCCAATTTTTAACTTGACCAGAGAAAATCTGTCTCAATTGAGTAATTGTTAAGGACTTAATCTTAACGTCTTTATTTACGACGGGAATCATGCCGACTGCAGCTATTCGATGATCGACAAGTTTGCTAGCATCAATATCTTTTTTCTGTTCAGCGTAAAGATCAGAATTACCGATATTAACGGCTCCTTGTTGAATCTGACTCAGTCCTGTACCTGTCCCGCCACCTTGAACGTTGACATATTCGTTCGGATTATCCTTGGTGAACTCTTCCCCGGCAAGTTCCACTAATGGTTGGGCTGCTGATGAACCTACAGCCGTAATCGTCTCTTGGCTTCCGCTGCCCTTGCAACCACTCAAAATCAATACCATGGGGATCACAACTGCAATTAATGCGACAAGTCTTCTTTTCAATGTCCTCACCTCTATCCAACTAGCATAGTACAACAATGTATATTTTTTGTATAAAAATAGCCACAACAAAATAAAATAATTTGTTGCGGCATTTTTATTATAGTGGTATGTCGACTGTGAAAGTTGTGCCTAGACCTTTATGAGATTCTATGCGAATATCGCCATCTAATGTATCCAAGGTTTCCTTTACGATAGCCAATCCAAGCCCGGTACCACCAGTCTCCAAACTTCTAGACCGGTCAACACGATAGAAACGTTCGAAGATTCTTCCTTGATCTTCTTCCGATATACCGATTCCAGTATCTTTAATAATAAACTTGATTCGGTTCTCAATTTCATCATGATGTACTTCGATATCGATCTCACCGTGCTCTTTGTTATAAGAAATAGCATTTTTGATCAAATTACGAAATACCAGATTGATCTTTTCTCGATTAGCAGTCACTTCAGGATTACCGGCATATTCTTGCTTGACCTTCAAATCATGTTTCTTAATTGCTAAGGATTGACGTTCCAAAATATGATTTATATCATCATGCAAATTGAAAATCGTCGCCTTTTCGGTGTCGCGTCGAACCTTGGACAATGACAGAATATCTTGAATCAAATCTGACAGACGAACACTTTCGCTGTGGATAATTTCCAAGAAATGTTCAGCCTTTTTAGGATCGTCTTTGGCACCATTCAGCAAGGTCTCTGAGAAGCCTTCGATCGAAGTAACAGGCGTCTTTAGTTCGTGACTGACATTGTTGACGAAGTCGACTTGCATTCTTTCAATCTGTCGGCTTTCTGTCAAATCATACAAGATAACTAAAACTTGTTGATCAAAGTCTTCACGTGAGTGAATCAAACGAATTACGTTGACATCAACATACTTTTGAGAATTACCAACTAATTGAATCTCACGGTGGTGATTCTTATTCTTTCTCAAAGTATGCTCGATCATTCGACTTAAACTATAAGTTTTAACATCTTCAATGAACGGATGAATATCATTTGAAATATTGACATCCAATAAACTAGACATGGCCTGATTATGCATCAAGACATCCCCTTGAGAATTCAAGAGCATGACACCGATTGGCAAGTGTCCCACCAAACCTCTGAAGCGGCGCTCACGCAATCTAACATCATCTCGAAGGTCATTGATATCCATACTGATCTTATTAGTCTGTTCAACCAAACCATAAAGTTCATCGTCTGGAGCTAGAATAATCGATGCCATCTCTTTATTCTTGCGAACCCGACGCAGATTTTCTGTTACGCTCTTGATATCGTTACTCAATTTTTGACGCTTGCGGTAATAGAACAAGATCACCGAATCAGTAATCAAAAAGTACATCAAAGTAATGATCACAAAAGTCATCGGACTTTGACTCCAGAGACGATCATATTCTTTAGCTACGATATGACGTTGCGTCCCCGACATGAAGTACATGGTTCTAGTATTCAGCGTTGAATCGGTCACATAATCTTTGCCTGGAGCCGTACGGCCGTTATGATACATGTCATAAGCCTTTTGTTGCATCTTGGTATTTTCCTTCGATGTATCAACATAAGTTAGGCCAGCTATTTTTGCTGCCTGCGCCGGTTCATGGTTTTTCTTCAATTCTTGATAAGAAACAGTTTCTTCGGTAAACATATCATTTTGTGAGTTGCTCAAAATACTATCTGAAAAAGTCACAATAATGAGAAAGACAGCGATCGAAATTAATATAGCAACTATTGGTCCTAATCTTTTTTTCATCGTTATACCTCTAAAATATAACCGAATCCGTGCACGGTTTTAATTATTTGTGGGTCTTTAGTATCCTGTTCAATTTTATCACGGAGGTGGCTGATTTGAATATCAACCATCCGCATTTGAGAATTGGAGTCTACGCCCCAAACATTGTCAAATATTTGCTCCCTGGAGACGACAATCCCTTTATTTCTAATCAGATATTCCAACAATTCATATTCTTTTTTCGTTAACGGAATCTCTTGACCATCCATTACTAAACTCTTCACATCGGTATTGAGTTCAAACGACTGATGAACTTCTTCATGAGATGTTCGTCTCAAAACCACTTTGATGCGAGCTAATAACTCTTTGATACTGAAAGGTTTAGTAACGTAATCGTCAGCTCCACTGATCAAACCTTCGATTTTATTCTCTTCGGTATCTACTGCGGTTAAAAAGATCACTGGAGTTAAATTACCAGCCTTACGCATCTTTTTTAACATCTCAATGCCGCTCAGCTTTGGCAACATTTGATCCAAAAGAATCAGGTCAAACTTCTCATCGGTCGCCTTATCTAACGCCATTTGTCCATCAACGGCTGTTGAAACTTGATAATCATTGTCTTCAAGATTATATTCAATCAGTTCTAAGATTGCTGGTTCATCGTCAACAACTAAAATTTTCTTCTTCATTGCTGTTTGACCCCTTGTAGTTTCCATTGAAGATAGGCATAAATAAATGGATCTAAATCCCCGTCCATAACGGCTTGACCATTGCTAGTCGAGTAATTCGAGCGATGATCTTTGACCATCGTATATGGATGGAAAACATATGATCTAATTTGCGATCCCCAACCGATATCTAATTGTTCCCCTTGAATCTCAGCATGTTTCTTAGCTTGTTCTTCCTGCTCACGTTGGAAAAGTTTAGCCTTCAGCATGTTCATAGCTGTTTCACGGTTTTGTAGCTGCGACCGTTGTGCCTGTGAACTAACGACGATGCCGGTTGGCAAATGAGTAATTCGAACCGCTGAAGAAGTTTTATTGATATGTTGTCCACCAGCTCCAGAAGATCTGAATACATCAACCCGCAAATCATCATCGTTGATTTCGACATGAATGCTGTCGTCTAGTTCTGGCATCACATCAACGGAGGCAAAAGAAGTATGCCGTCTTCCGGCTGAGTCAAACGGCGAGATTCTCACTAGCCGATGAACCCCTCTTTCAGAACGTAACAATCCGTATGCATTCTTTCCTTGAATCATCATTGAGACACTCTTGATCCCAGCTTCTTCACCTGGTTGATAATCTTCAATTTCAACGCTGAAGTTGTGCTGGTCAGCCCATCTCTGATACATCCGCAACAACATTGAACCCCAATCTTGAGATTCAGTTCCGCCCGCACCAGGGTGAATTTCTAAGATTGCATTATGAGAATCATATGGTTCGGATAACAACATCATTAACTCATATGAACGAAGTTTTTCAGCCAATTTATCCGAATCGTCCACCAATTGATCCATCAATTCTGCTTCCGGATCTTCTTGATACAATTCAGCTAAAACTTGCAGATTCTCTAATCCTTCGCTCAAAGCCTTGAAGTTATCATATTTATCTTTGAGTTCATTGGTAGAATCAATCAATTGTTGAGCTTTTTCATGATCATCCCAAAAACCATTTTCCGTCATTTTAGCTTCATTTTCAGCAATACTTTCTTCCAGACTCTCTAAGTCAAAGAGACCCCCTGAATTGCTTTATTTTATTCTCCATTTCGGAGATCCTATTTCTAATTTCACCGAATTCCATTTAATCACCCTTATAAAAAAAGCCGGCCAATGGCCAGCTTTTATCTTTCCATATTTTGTCTGATCTCAGCCTTCATGAATAATCTTGTTACATCATATTCAATATCTGAAACCATCTCTTCGAACATACGATACCCTTCTTCTTGGTATTCAACTAATGGATTCAATTGTCCGTAGCCACGTAGACCAATTGATTGACGTAGTTGATCCATTGCATCGATATGATCTGTCCAGTGCTCGTCGACCACTCTAAGAATAACAACTTTTTCAAATTCTAGCATCTGTGAAGGGTCGCCAAGTTGATCTTTCTTTTGTTCGTAGTTCTTGTGAACAAAGTCCATCAAATAATTAACGATTTCTTCTTGAGATTTAAGTTGTAAGTCAACAACATCGATTTGATCATCACCGACTAAGGCAGCTTTAGCAAAATCAACGATAGCATCTAGTTCCCAGTCTTCTTTTTTACCAGTTGTATGAACGTCGACTTGTGCCTTAATAGTTCTTTCGATCATTGGAAGCAAGACGCGATCAAGATCTTTGTCTTCTGTAATAACTTCCATTCTTTCTTTATAAATAACTTCACGTTGTTCACGCATAACATCATCGTATTGCAAAGTATTCTTACGAGTATCGTAGTTATTACCTTCAACACGTTTTTGAGCGGACTCAACTTGACGAGTCATCATACGGCTTTGAATAACGGCGTCGTCATCTTCAACCTTCAAAGCTTTCAAGACACGTTTGATTCGATCAGAACCAAAACGCTTCATCAAGTCATCTTCTAGTGACATGTAGAATTGAGTTACACCAGGATCACCTTGACGACCTGAACGTCCACGAAGCTGATTATCAATACGACGAGATTCATGACGTTCTGTACCAATAACGCAGAGGCCACCTAATTCTCTAACTCCAGGTCCTAATTTAATATCAGTACCACGACCAGCCATATTAGTAGCAATTGTAACGGCGCCACGTTGACCGGCATTCATAACGATTTCAGCTTCCTTGGCATGGTTCTTAGCATTCAAGACAGCGTGAGGAATACCTTCTTTATCGAGCAATTTAGAAAGATATTCTGAAGATTCAACCGCAACTGTACCAACCAATAAAGGTTGACCTTTGGCGTGGCGTTTCTTGATTTCTTCAACAACGGCAGCAAATTTACTCTTCAATGTAGGGTAAAGTACATCATCCTTGTCATCACGGATAACTGGCTTGTTAGTTGGAATTGAGATAACTTCCATGTTATAGATTTCTCTAAATTCTTCTGCTTCAGTTTTAGCAGTACCAGTCATACCAGCCAACTTATCATACATACGGAAGAAGTTTTGGTAAGTGATGTTAGCCATAGTCTTAGTTTCATCTTGGATCTCTACGCCTTCTTTAGCTTCAATAGCTTGGTGTAGTCCATCAGAATAACGACGACCATCCATAACACGACCAGTAAATTGATCAACAATCTTAACTTCGCCTTCTTGAACCACGTAGTCAATATTCAAACTCATGATGTAATTAGCACGCAAGGCTTGGTCCAAATGGTGATTCAAAACGGTATTATCAATATCGTACAAGTTATCAAGGCCAAAGTAATCTTCAGCTTTTCTGATTCCAGTTTCTGTCAAACTGATTGACTTAGTTGGCCAATCGATCTTGTAATCGTCTTTTTCAAGAGTTTTAGCAAAACGGTCAGCACGAACGTACATTGCAGTTGACTTTTCAGCTGCACCAGAAATGATCAATGGTGTTCTAGCCTCATCGATCAAAATTGAATCGACCTCATCGACAATTGCATAGTGCAATGGACGTTGAACCATTTGTTCTTTGTAAACGACCATGTTGTCACGCAAATAATCGAAACCTAATTCACTGTTAGTTGAATAAGTGATATCGCAGTTATAAGCCGCACGCTTTTCTTCTGGGTCCATACTATTGACGTTCAAGCCAACAGTTAAACCTAGCCAGTTGTATAACTCACCCATTTGTTTAGCATCACGTCCAGAAAGGTATTCGTTAACTGTAACAACGTGAACACCCTTTCCATCAAGCGCATTTAAGTAAACTGGCAAAGTAGCTGTCAAAGTTTTACCTTCACCAGTTTTCATTTCAGCAATATTTCCTTCATGTAAAGTAATACCACCAATTATTTGAACTCTAAATGGATACAATCCAAGAACTCTCTTTGCACCTTCACGAGCAGTAGCAAATGCTTCTGGCAAAATATCGTCTAATGTTTCGCCCTTTGCTAGTCTTTCTTTAAATTCAGGAGTCTTAGCTTTGAGCTCGTCATCTGAAAGTTTGCTGTAAGCATCAGCATAGCTTTCAACCTTATCGGCAATTTTGCCCATACGTTTAACTTCTCTTTTATCGCTTTCGACCCATCTTCTTAGTGGATTTGCCATTATAATATATCTCTCCTAAGTGTTATAAACATACTCTTAATAGTAGCATTTTTTTTTCAACATTTAAACTTAATATCTATTTAATTAGACTTCTCAGGATTACAATGATACACCAATTTTCACTTCTTTGTGTTAAAAATGCTTTACAATCACTTTCCTGAGAACAAAAAAAGCCGAGACACATAAATGTCTCAGCTAAAAAATTTTGTAATTTTATTCATTTGTTTCAATCAAACCATATTTACCATCATTACGTTTATAAACGATGCTTGCACCATTTGTTTCTGAATCTTCAAAGATAAAGAATTGGTGACCGAGCATTTCCATTTGTAGAACTGCTTCTTCAGCATCCATTGGTTTCAATGATAGACGCTTTGTTCTAACAATTTGTGACTCGTCTTCTTCGGTGTCGCTTGGTGTGATGTCATCTAATGGAACATCCTTTAGACTGCCACCTTCACGGCTCTTACGGTTGACACGTGTCTTGAATTTCTTAACTTGTCTTTCAAGCTTGTCAACAACTAGATCGATTCCCGCATACAGATCATCGTTTAGTTCCTCAGCTCTTAATGTGATGTATGGCAATGGAATTGTTACTTCAACCTTTGTACCTTTTGAAGGGTATGTTTTCAAGTTTACATGTGCAATTGGATTACTGTCATCACTGAAATACTTTTCCATCTTGGAAATTCTCTTCTCGACATATTCGCGAATTGATGAAGTTACTTCAATATTTTCACCACGTACATTAATAGTTAACATAATAATCTCTCCTTCCGACGATAGGAAATTAAAGAGCTCTCTTACATCTCTTTAGTGTAATTATAATATTCTTAAGGAAATATGACAACGTTTCCATTACCTCGATAATGAAAAGGTGGATATTTTCTCAAACCCAGCCTGCCTGAATATCTCTCGGGCATGCATCAAAGTCCGACCAGTCGTGTATATATCGTCCAAGATCAAAATACTTTTAGTGGTTTTGATTTGCTTAAGATTTGGTAAAGACGAGAAAGTTTGTGGTGTCCTCAAACGCTCCAAACGATTCTTTTGAGCCTGCGGTTTATCGGCATCCGCCTTTACTAAAAGTGGCTGTAATTCAAAAATGGCAGCGTACAATTCATAAACCGGATCAAAGCCTCTGGTCTGCAGATGTCCGGGACTGGCGGGAATATATGTCACTACATCAAAGTGATGCTGCAGAGACCAATTTTTAATATCTTGAAAAAATAATCGTGCCAACAAGACATCGCCATATCGTTTATACAGCTTGAAGTAGCTGTGTATGAACTGATTATACTCAAACAAAGCATAATGGCAATTGATTACCTGATACTTTTCTTCCCAAATTTTACAATCTTGACAGACTTCACTGGCATTGGGTTTCATGCAACGAAGACAATTATCCCGATTTATCAACGGCGCCAACTGTTGTCGACAGCGATCACAAATATATTGAGGAGTTATTTCATGCCATAAAAAAATTTCTGCAAGTGATAAATTGCGTTGGATAAAAGCTCCACAGTTAAGACATTCCATGTTTTGCCTCACTATTTAAAAAATGAATTTCTCGGTTAGCTTGACGGATCTGTTCGTTATAGTATTGATAATAAAAATGCACCTCATCATCAAAAGCTTCCTTATCCCGGCCAGCCCGTCCCGCAATTTGAATCAAGGCCGTCTTGGAAAACTCCTTTGCCTGAGCATCAAGCACCATGACTGTGATCTTTTTGAAAGTCACGCCCCGTTCCAAAATGGTAGTCGTCAAAATCGCTTGAACTTCTTGCTTGCGAAATTTTTGAACTTTTTCTAACCGTTGTGGATCTTTTGAAGAAACATCGACAAAGTTCAATTGCGGATATAGTTTGGTTAACGTTTTGGCAAACTTTTTCATTTGCGGAATTTGCGGAAAAAAAAGCATAAAACGCTGGTTATTTTTGATCAGATAATTGAGTTTAAGCCGTAGTCGTGGATTAATACCTAAAAAATATGGACTTTTTAAGAGCAAATGACCATGAGGTTCGGGCAGTGGGTGACCGTGGAATCTTTGATATAATTTAGAGATGGAAATTTTTTGCTGCTGAACTAGTTGTAATAACTCTTTGGGTGGTGTCGCTGATAGATAAACGATTATTCCTTGTGATTTTTTAGCTTTCTTAATTGCCAGATGTAGCATTTCATCCCCAGCTAGTGGAAATGAATCGACTTCATCAACGATCAAGACATCGAAAGCTTTTTCAAAACGAACCAACTGATGAATCGTCGCAACCATAATTTGGGTCAAAAAATACTTTTGCTCACTCTGTCCATGAAATAGTCCAATCGAAGTATTAGGAAAGGCCGCTTGAATCCGTGGGAATAATTCAATACAGACATCGATTCGAGGCGAGCATATTGCAACTCGTTGGTTATTGATCAAAGCCTGTTCAATCAGTGGAAAAATCATCTCCGTCTTACCAGCTCCTGTCACCGCCCAGACCAAATGATCACGGTGGTGCTGGTAAGCCGAAATAAGCTCACTGACGCCCTTCTTCTGATTAGTGGTCAATTGACCATGCCATGCTAAATAACGCCCTTGGCGGGGGAATTTTAGCTCTGTGGGCGTAATCAGTAACCGTTCATCAATTTGAATCTTGCCCAGATTGATACAATGCCGACAATACTGATGATCTATCGGTAACTTTTGAATTGCCATTAGGCACCGCCGACAAAATAGTTTATTATTCTTTTTAAAAGTCGCCGCCACGATTTTGCCGCCGTCATGGCAGAGTTGTTGCATATCTTCAGGCGATATATCAGTGGTTTTGATTATCCGCCCACCTAAATAACTATTTAATTTGTCCATAACTAAAACTACGTAAAGGAGAACTCATTTTTGCAAAACTATAAAACTATTGCCAAAACTGGTAGTCATGAAAAAATTATCAAAAAGTCACGCTTCATCGCTCATGTTGCTCAAACTTTTTCGGAAAAAGAAGCTAATGACTTCATTCAACAAATTCGTACAAAAGAAGCTAATGCAACTCACAATTGCACAGCTTTTATCGTGCAAGAAAACGTCTTGATCGAGCGGATGTCGGACGATGGTGAACCTAGTGGTACTGCCGGCCCTCCAATTTTGAACGTTTTACAGCAACAAAATTTGCAAAATGTTGCCGTAGTTGTGACTCGTTACTTTGGTGGCATCAAGTTAGGTGCTGGTGGCCTAATTAGAGCATATTCCTCCACTACAGCTGAAGCGATCAAGGAAATCGGCCTTGTTGAAAACCGTATCCAACAAGGTTATGAACTAACCATTCCTTATCACTTATTTGATAAATTCGATAACTATGCCCGCAATGAAAAAATCACTTTAGAAAATAAGCAGTTCACCGCTGACGTTAAATGTGAAATTTATTTAGACCTCGATAATTCTGATGAGATGGTTCAAAACATCAAAGATATGTTTCAAAATCAAATTATCCTTAAAGAAACTGAAAAAACTTATAAACAAGTCCCAATTGAGGCTAACTAAAATAACTACTCAAGTGGTTTGGAACACAACTATTTTTCATTAAATAAGCAAGTATCAAGGCAAAACAAAAGCCACCTCTGATTCATAATGTTGAATCAGAGGTGGCTTTATTTTTAGGTTAGAACGTTGATTTTTGTCAGATATAACACCTTTCGGAGTAATCTCTAGAAAAAAAACAGGCGCTATAACGGCGTCTGCTAATCTTTTTTCTCTAATCGTTTCACAAATCTCTGGATAGCTTTTAACAATGGTTGGCGGTTATCACCTAAAAGTCCAATCGATTCGATAAAGAGTTCCAAACCTATTAGGACACCAATCGTCAATAATATGCTGCCCCAGAGCGTGGACAATGGATACAACATTGAAATAAAGGCAAAAACTAAGGACAAACCATAAATAACTAAAACTGTCTGTCGATGAGATAAGCCTAATTGCATCAAACGGTGGTGTAAATGGTGTTTATCAGCTTGCATGATAGGTTTCTTATTCAACAGCCGTCTCAAAATTGCATAGACGGTATCGGTAATTGGCACTCCCATGATAACTACTGGCATCAACAAAGTAATAAAGGTAACGTTCTTCAAACCCTTTAAGGAGAAAACTGCCATCATAAAGCCAATGAACAGTGATCCTGTATCACCTAAGAAAATACTTGCTGGATGGAAATTGTGAGGCAAGAACCCTACTAAAGCTGCTACTAAGGCAAAAATCCAAATTGCCACGTAGACATTAGTCATGTTTAAGAAGAAGTAAGCCATGACTCCCATAGTAAACAACGCAATGATTGAAACCCCTGTGGCCAAACCATCAAGTCCATCAATCAAATTGACCGCATTAGTAATCGCTATGATCCAAATAATCGTAATGGGCAAACTCCACCATCCTAGTTGGAAAGAACCGATAATCGGCAAAGTAACTTCATTCATTCTAATTCCAGCTAGGAAATAAATTACTAAAGCTGCGGCCAAAATACCACCTAGTTTAGCTTTCGGTGATAGCTCACGGATATCATCGATAATCCCCGTTAAAATAATGATACATTCAGCTAAGAAAACACTAAATAATTCATGTGTTGGAAATTGTTCCCGTAATAAGACAAACGTTGAGAAATTAAAGGCCAGAAAGATCGCTAATCCACCCATTGTGGGCATTGGCTTAACATTGACTCTTCGTGCATTGGGTTTATCGACCGCACCCAAAATATATGCTAATTTCACTACGAAAGGAGTTATCACGGCTGAAACAATCATCGTTAAAAATAATTTTACTATTACACTAAACATACCCGACATTTTTAGAAAAACTCACTTTCCATTGATAGAACAATTATACAATACCAAATGATTAATCCAAAAGGAAATTAAAAAAAGAGTGTACCACTCGATACACCCCTCAATAACTATTTAGCTAATTCTACTTTTCTAACCTCACGAACTACTGTAACTTTGATATGACCAGGATATTCAAGGTTATCTTCAATTTCACCTTTCATTTCCCGAGCCAAAATTGCAGCCTGATCATCTGAAATTGCTTCAGGTTTGACCATCACACGAATTTCGTGACCAGCTTGAATTGCATAGCTGTGATCAACACCTTCGTGTTTATTCGCAATCTCTTCAAGTTTCTCAAGTCGATGGATATAGTTCTCCATCGATTCGGATCTTGCACCAGGACGTGATGCTGAAATCGCATCAGCTGCAGCGACAATCGTTGCAATAAATGATGTTGGTTCTACATCCCCATGATGTGAAGCAATCGTATTAATAACTACTTCTGGTTCCTTATACTTAGTTGCGATATCGACACCAATTTCTACGTGTGAACCATCAACCTCGCGATCGATAGCCTTTCCGATATCATGCAATAAACCTGCTCGTTTTGCTAACATAACATCTTCACCCATCTCAGCAGCCATTACAGCGGATAACTTAGCTACTTCAATCGAGTGATTCAAAACATTTTGACCGTAACTCGTACGATATTCCATTCGACCAATAATCTTAATCAAATCTGGATTCATCGAGCTGATACCCAAACTATAAACTGTTTGTTCCCCGACTTCACGAATATGATCATCCATTTCTTTACGTGCCTTATCGACCATTTCCTCGATACGGGCTGGATGAATTCGACCATCTTCAATTAATTTTTCCAATGCCATTCGAGCAATTTCTCTTCTGACAGGATCATAGGCACTCAAAGCAACCGCTTCTGGAGTATCGTCGATAATCAAATCAACTCCTGTAATCGCTTCAATAGTGCGGATATTTCTACCCTCACGACCAATGATTCTCCCCTTCATGTCCTCATTAGGCAATGTCACAGTGGTTACAGTTGATTCAGAAACTGTATCAGCTGCACTTCTTTGAATGGCAGCAACGATCAAAGCCTTAGCGTCTTTTTCAGCACGTTGTTTGGCATGTTCGTCACTTTCTTTGATCATTTTGGCACGTTCATGAACTAATTCTTTATTCAATTGATCCAAAATGATCTTTCTTGCTTCTTCACGAGTTAAATTACTTACTCTTGACAGCTCCGCTTGCTGTTCATTAAGAGTTTCAGTCAATTGTTTATCTTTTTCATCAAGTTTATGTTGTCGTGCTGAAATATTGTTCTCGTTTTTTTCGATATTTTCCTCACGTTTTTCAAGCGATTGGTCTTTTTTATCCAAAATGTCTTGTCGTTCGAGAACTCTATTCTCTTGTTTCTGAACTTCGCGACGACGCTCCTTTAATTCATCCTCTTGCTTTTCGCGATATTGATGAACTTCATCTTTAGCTTCAAGCAAAGTTTCTTTCTTGAGAGACTTTGCAGCTTTTTTTGCGTCTGAAACGATATCCTCAGCAGTTTGTTTTGCTTGTGAAAGTTTTTTCTCGTAAGCGTCTTTACAGAGAGCATATCCGAAAAGGACACCTACGATTAATGTTACTAGAGCGAAAGAGAAGGTTATGATAGCAGGATACATGCCATCACCTCCATATTTGCTTTTAAAAATTTTTGTTTGTAAAACACATATGTTACAGAATTTTTACATACAACTTAATATTATAGAATAAATAGAGCCTGTCAACCAAGAAAAAAGAAAAAAAGAGACTGAATTAGTCTCTTTTTTCAATTATTCAGTTGTTTTATCATCAGATTCTAGATTTAAATCCAAAGCGGCGTCATCTTTTTTGGCGTCTTTTTTCTTTGAATCACTAGTTTTTTCAGTTGTTGATTCAGCATTTTCTTTATCAGCTTCATCTTCAGCTTTTCCATCCATACCATAAGCAGCACGAACTTTTTGTTTGATTTCTTCCATCTTCTCAGGATTCTCTGCTAAATAAGTCTTAGCATTTTCACGACCTTGACCAATCCGTTCATCGCCATATGAATACCATGAACCAGACTTGTCGATAATATCCTTATCAACCGCCATGTCGACTAATTCACCTGTTTGTGAGATTCCGTGACCATACATAATGTCCACTAGTGCAATCTTAAATGGTGGAGCAACTTTGTTCTTTACAACCTTAATTTTAGTTCGGTTACCGATAACGTCAGTACCATCTTTGATTTGTTCTGCACGACGAACTTCTAGACGAATAGTCGAATAGAACTTCAAAGCACGACCACCAGGAGTCGTTTCAGGATTACCGAACATGATTCCGACTTTTTCACGGATTTGATTAATAAAGAGCGCAATTGTTTTGGTCTTATTAATGGAACCTGAAAGCTTACGCAATGCTTGTGACATCAAACGAGCTTGTAATCCAACGTGTGAATCACCCATCTCACCTTCAATTTCAGCACGAGGCACAAGCGCTGCTACTGAATCGACGACAACGATATCGACCGCACCACTGGAAACCAATGCATCGGCAATCTCTAGCCCTTGTTCACCAGTATCTGGCTGTGAAAGCAATAGGTCATCAATATTAACACCCAAGGCGGTGGCGTAGGCTGGGTCCATCGCATTTTCAGCATCAATATAAGCTGCCGTTCCACCTTGCTTTTGGACTTCGGCAACGGCATGCAAAGCAACGGTAGTTTTACCAGAACTTTCGGGACCATATATTTCAACGATTCTACCACGTGGGAATCCACCAACGCCAAGGGCATTATCCAAAGCTAGTGAGCCACTGGATACCGTAGAAATTTGAGTGTTGAGATCATCACCCATTCTCATAATGGCACCCTTACCAAAATCCTTTTCAATTTTCTTTAAGGCCACGTCTAAAGCCTTTTGTCGTTCATCTTTAGCCAAATTGCTTTCCTCCTAATGCATTCATCATTAGATATAATATTAGTTATCCATCAAAAAAGCAAGAAAAAAGCGAACAAATGTTTGTCCGTTATATTATTTCTTGAACGAGAGCAAAACCACAAAGAACTGACTTGTCACGAATAGCCTGTCTTGAGCCAGTGAAATGAAACTCTTTAACGATCTCTTCGTTATTTTTGTTATTGCAGGCACTGATAAAAACTGTGCCAACCGGATTACCTTCTAAGGGATCAGGTCCGGCAACACCAGTAAAACCAACACCAATATCGGCTGACAATTGCTTGGCAGATAGCTGAGCCATGGCTTGAGCGACTGGGGCACTGACGACCGTAAATTGGTCAATCAATTGTGGATCCATCCCCAACAACTGAACCTTAACCGCATCAGCGTAAGTTACAAAACCACCGTCAAACACATTGGATGCACCGGAAACATTAGCAATCGTCGCCTGAAAAAGACCTGCTGTTAAACTTTCAGCGGCTGTGATCTTTAATTTGGCTTGTTTCAATTGCTCAACGACTTGTTCCGGTAAACTTTGATACTTTGCTGGTATACCTTTTTCAAAATCAGTTTCTTCAATACTCTCAAAAATCTCAGCTACTTTATCCGTCATTGCTCTCACTTCCAAATTACGCATTATGATTTAAAAATATCACGACTTTGATAGAAATAATCAGCACCAGAGTAAATGGTGAAGATCAAACAAATATATAAGAAGATTTGACCAATCGGAATATTGATAGCAGAGAAGAAAATATTATGCATCAATAAGAAAATAATTGCCAACATTTGCGTTGTAGTTTTAATTTTACCTGGCATTTGGGCGGCCATAACTTTGCCACCAACTTCTAACACGATTGTTCTAAGTCCAGTTACCGCTAATTCACGGCAGACGATAATAGCAACGACCCAGGCAGGTGCCATTTTGAAACTAACTAGAAAAATAAAAGCGGTCATGACAAGCATTTTATCAGCCAATGTATCCGCAAACTTACCAAAGTTTGAAACCAGATTATATTTACGAGCAATTTTGCCATCTAGTAAATCGGTTAACGAAGCCACAATAAAGACAACTGTTGCTAAAACATGATTTATCGGAATTAAGTCATTTGCTACGTAGATATCCCCCAATCCCGACCAGTTGAAGGCCAAAAGAATAATAAAAATTGGAATTAAGATAATCCGCAACATTGTTAGTTTATTAGGTACATTCCAAACCATTTAAATTTTCCTCCAAAAATTACAAAATTATGTTTTTAAAAAATAATGGTGTCTACCCTAATAAGATTAGACACCATTATTTTATTTTTCAATATTAAATGTCAAAGTTTTAACGATCGTGCTGCCACTTTGAGATTTAGACAAATCAACTGCTTTGCCATCGATTGTGATCTTGGTATTAGTAACGTTACCAGTTTGTACACTGAAAGTAGTTGTGTCACTTGGAACAGTAGTTGACTTCTTCTCACCAGAACTCAAGGCTTGTTGCCAAGTAGTATTTGAGCCTTCACTGAATTGAATCCAGGCTTGACCGCCACTTCCTTCGACTTCAACTTTCAAACCGCTGCTTGGTACATTAGTAACTGTATAAGTACCCTCAGTACTTGTCTCTTTAACCGTAACAGCTGTAGATTTTGTAGTCGTCGACTTCTTAGTCGTTGTTTTCTTAGCTGTAGTCTTCTTGGTACTCTTCTTAGTTGTCTGTGAACTAGTATCCTTAGGAATCGTCACACTCGAAGCACTCTGATTACGATGAACCATGCCAAAGGCAATTACACCGATAATTACTAAAACAACGATACCAACAACAATTTGTGGAATATAATTACTCAAAGTTGTTAAAAATGAGTTTGATTCTTCCTTGATCGTACGAGTCTTTGCCTCTTCAACTCGTGATTCTTGTTTCGGTTGAGAATTAGGGATATCTGCCTTATATTCTTCTAACAAGTCGTCACTAGAAATACCAACAGCATCTGAATATTGCTTGATAAAAGCTCGAACGTAAAAGTCACCAGGAAGGTGATCGAATTGACCTTCTTCAATAGCAATTAAATATCTCTTTTGAATCTTAGTGATTTGTTGTAAATCATCAATTGTGTAACCTTTTTTAATACGTGCATTTCTTAACTTTTGGCCAATTTCGTCCATTATTTACCACCAATTAACTAATTTTTCTAAGTATAACATATATTATCGTCCAACTACTAACGAGCTTATAACAACCAACCACCGGCAAAATAGATCGTTTGTCCGGTCAAATAATTGGATTCGATATTGACAAGGTAACTGACCAAATCAGCTATCTCATCAGGGTTTGCCAACCTATCAGCTGGTATTTCATCTTTAACGCTTGCAAGATCTTCACTGGAAAATTCCTGTGTATTCATCTTGGTATTAACCGCACCCGGAGCGACGACATTAACAGAGATTCCTAATGAAGCCACTTCCTTAGCATAGGTATCCGCAAAAGATGACATGGCACCTTTGACAGTGCTATACACAACTTCCATCGCCGAGCCGATTTTCCCATAGATTGAGCCGATAAAGACGACTCTACCGTGATGCGTCTGTGCTAGCTTATCTTGTAATTGCTTGAGAATTAAAATCGGCAATTTAACATGGATATTCCATAGCGAATCAATTTCTGCTTCGGAGATATCCACCAAGAGTTTGTAGTAAGTATTCCCTTGAGCAAAGACAATTGCATCCAATCCAAAGATCTGTTTTGTCAGATCCGTAACTTGATCGTGCTCCATATCGAATTTAATTGGAATAAAATCCTGTTTTGGATATTTCTGTGCTAACTCTGATTGCAAGTGACTGATCCGTTCACGATTACGATTGTAATGTAAATACAAAGACCAGCCCTTGTCAGCCAGTTGCTTAGCCGTACTCGTTCCAATATCGCCAGAACTTCCCATAACTAAAGCATACATTTTCTACTTCCTATTTGGCAAAAGATTATAGTAGGTACAATTCTTCTCTTGTAAAAACTCATCAGAAATCTTTAAGAGGTCCGCCTTTTTGATGTCGGAGATCATATGAATCAGTTCCAAATAATCGACATCATAAAAGTACAATTCCGCCATTTGATTTGCGATTGCCTCGGGTGAATTTTGTGCAAACAAGTAGGAACCGATGGCATCGCGCTTGATTCTTTCAAATTTAGCATCTGACAAAACTTCTTTTAAATTATCATAAGAAAGATGATTGCGTAAATATTCTTGAAATTCTTCAGGATTATTTGTTGACCCACTAATTATGATAAAACAATAGTTATTTTCTGCAACAACATTATAAGAAAAACTATCATCAATTAAATTCAAGCGGCTCATTTCTTGATAGTTTTTGGAAGATTCACCAATCAAAGTTTCCATAACCATATTCATTTCAAATTGCTTTTTAACCAGGTCATAGCCTGACATATCAGTATCGATCCGAATTCCAAAGGCTGACCGAGCTTGACTGATATCCATCGTCTCAGCGCCGCCTGCACCGATTGCAGCAAATTTGTGGAAAGTTTTTTCTTGAGGTTGAGAAACTGAATGAAAATCTGAATTTTCAACAATATTTACAACTTTTTCAAAATCAACATCCCCGACCAAGGCGATGTTCATATTATCTGAGCGATAGTTTTGTTGATAAGTTGCCAGCAAATTATCACGATTGATCAGTTGCAACGATTCACTCGATCCAGCAATATCTTCAGCAATAGGATCTCCAGGATAAAGTTGGCTCAAAATACGTTGTTCAAGTACCCATTCTGGCATATCCAAGTACATCTGGATCTCTTGATCGATAATCCCCCGTTCAGAGGCAACATTTTCATCCGTGAAATAAGGATGCTGAATTAAATCCAACAAGATTCTCAAATTATCATATGGATTTTCCAAAGTTTGGAAGAGGTAACCTGTCTTGGTATAACTTGTGTAAGCATTAGAATTAGCTCCATACTGGGCAAACTTCTCAGAAATATCATAACCAGGCTTTGCAAAAAGCTTATGTTCGATAAAATGAGCAATTCCTGCTGGCAGTTCTTCCGAGCCTAGTTTTGTATCAACTGAACCAAAATTGGTCATCGCTAAACCATAGACTTGGCTAAAACCAGCCAGAGGCACGACACTGATCTGCATACCATTGGCCAGTTTTTTTGTTTGTGCTTCTAATTTCTCTGTCATGCTAATCTCCAATCAATTGGTACTGAGCAATTGCATATAAGTGGTCGGCTACACTAGCAATGTGTTGTCGATCTAAAGCTTGCAATTCGGCTTCAAACTGTGCATCAGTCAATAATGTTTTTGGATAAATCGTTTCCCAGATGCTCCGCATAATGTAATGCTGGATCGTATCGCTCGAAATCTTACGTTGTGTCAGCA
The DNA here is from genome assembly GCF_054881455.1 of Companilactobacillus sp. FL22-3. Lineage (NCBI taxonomy): Bacteria > Bacillati > Bacillota > Bacilli > Lactobacillales > Lactobacillaceae > Companilactobacillus > Companilactobacillus sp. FL22-3. The sequence continues at coordinate 79,222 of NZ_JBTYYZ010000005.1, forward strand.
TAACTTTTTGAGCATGTTCAACTTGCGAATCACTAAAACGACCTTGTTTAATAAAGTTGATCTGTTGCGTAATTAAATCTAAAACTTTATCGACCGAATCTGCATCTAGACCGGCTTGAATCATAACTAAATGACTCAAAGGTTGATAAGTGCTGGAAACTGAATAAGCTAAACTATTCTTTTCACGGACTTGTAAGAACAATTGTGACTGATCATCGCCGCCCAAAATCAGGTTCATAATTTGTGGTGCTAAGCGATTGAAGTCTTTAGAGACTCCTTTTGTGGCATATGCTAGAGCAATTCGACTCTGATTCAAATGCTTGTGATCGATTTGACTAGCTGGATTGGCAATTAAGTTATCAAATTTTTCAAATTCAATTTTTAAATCTTGGCGACCAGACTGCAATTTTTCATTAAAAATACTGTCGCTTAGTTCAGCCAAAAACTCTGCTTCATCGACATTGCCCACTACATTGATCAAAACGGCATCGTTTTTGATTACGTCTTGATAAGCAGCATATAAATCTTCGTTAGTCAGTTGTTGCAATTGTTCGATATTACCAAAAATTGGTGCTTGACGGTCGGGATTATCACGATAGATCAACTTAGCTAATCCTAACGAACTAACTAAATCTTGATTATCTTGAATCGACAAGAGATTTGACATCAAATTTCTTTTTTCAGTTTCAAAGGCCGTTTCATCGAACTTGCCATCGGCCAAATTAGGCTTAAAAATAATTTCACTCAGTAAATCCAAGTTATCCTTCAGTTGGTCTTTACCGTCAATCAAGAAATTAGGATCGGCAAATTCCACACTGAATGCCAAGTCATTGAAGTTTAATAAATTTCTTGTAAAAACATTGATTTCAGAACCATACAATTCCATTTCACGGTCATTTATCGCCCGAAAACTAGAATAATCCTTCGTCGAGTTAGACATCACGTTGGCCAACAGTCGACGGGCAGTTGTCTGCTCTTTTTTTAACGGTCTCAAAAAATCAATTTGAATCTTGATCGTGCGAAATTTTTTAATCGGATTGATGTTCAAAAAGATATTCTTTGCTAATGTTTTTCTCAATTTTTCACCTGATTTTTTCTAATAGTTTCAAGTTGTTCGGGTGTAATCAATACTTTCCTTGGCTTACTACCCTCTGAGGCACCAACGATACCTCGATTTTCCATTTCATCAACCATTCGGGCTGCCCGATTATAACCGATAGCAAAACGGCGTTGTAACATCGATACACTGGCTGACTGTTGTTGAACGATCAAATCCACTGCATCTTCCCAATATTCATCATCGGGCTTATCACTTTCAGATCCACCTTCATCGACATCTGTCGGAATCATATCTTCATCGTAGTCGGCAGATTGTTGAGAACTAACAAATTTTACAACATTTTCCACTTCTTGCTCCGAAATATAGGCTCCTTGCAGACGTACTGGCTTACTCTTACCAATCGGTTGAAAAAGCATGTCACCTCGACCGAGCAATTTTTCTGCCCCAACTGCATCTAAGATGGTTCTGGAGTCGACCCCACTAGAAACCGCAAAAGCAATTCTTGAAGGAATATTAGCCTTGATCAATCCAGTAATAACGTCAACTGATGGACGTTGTGTTGCAATAATAATATGCAAGCCCGCAGCACGTGCCATCTGGGCTAAGCGGACAATAGCTGCTTCAACTTCATGACCTGCTACCATCATCAAATCAGACAACTCATCGACTATAACGACGATATATGGCAAACGTTCCATCTTATCTTCATCACTGGCCGTCTGATTAAACTTATCGACATCAGCGTTATATTCACCGATATTACGATGACTTGTTTCAGCAAAGAGTTTGTAGCGCCGTTCCATTTCTTTGACAGCCTTTTGCAGAGCACCAGCTGCTCGACGTGCATCTGTCACAACGGGAATCAACAGTTGTGGTATTCCGTTATAAACATTCAATTCAACCATCTTAGGATCAATTAAGATTAATTTGACCTCTTCTGGTCTAGCCTTCATTAAAATACCAGTAATAATCGTATTGATAGCAACGGATTTACCACTACCAGTGGAACCAGCAATCAATAAATGGGGCATCTTAGTGATATTGGCTTCAATAATGTTACCTGAGACATCCTTGCCTAGCGGAACAATCAAGGGATGAGTCTTATCTTTTTGATGTTCAGTAATATCTCTAAAAGAGACTGTTGAAGCAGTCTTATTTGGCACTTCGATACCAACGAACGGTTTACCAGGAATTGGCGCTTCAATTCGGATATCCTTAGCTGCTAAAGCCAAAGCCAAATCATCAGCTAGATTAACAATCTTGCTTACTTTGACTCCGACAGCAGGTTGGACCTCATACTTGGTAATCGTTGGACCTAAGCTAGCTTTTTTAACTTCCACATCGACCCCAAAACTCTTAAAGGTTTGCCGAAGCTTGTCTTTATTCTCCTCAATCAAGTGCACTTCTGAAGTCTGATCAGTTTGCGAGACTTTTTTCAATAGATCAATCGAAGGTAATTCGTAATCATCATTATTAACATTACTGTCACTCTTCTTGGTACTGACTGGATCAGGCAAATGCTTATCCTTCGTACCATCTATCCCATAAGGCTTCGATAGAACATCTGCCGTAGCATTATTTTTTGTCTCAGTTTCTGCAACTGGTTGTTTTGCTTCAGTAGGTGTAGAGATTCCTTCAATTTTGAAGTCTTCCTCTGGCGTTTCAGGTTTTTGCTTAAAACTACTCAAGCCGTCAGCAATCTTGTTACCATCACGAGTAACTTCAGTTTCCTGGTAACTATCATGACTTTTAGAGACAGTCGGAGAACTCTTTTGGTCAACATAATTATTGTAATGACCTGAAATTGCCTCTTTAATCTTGAGAGACCAGTGTTTGAGTTTGACTAAAATATTCGTTGTCGCAATGGAAACTTGTTTCATCGTGACATTTAGTAACATCAAAATACCAATAAAAATCAATAAAGCAGTTACAAAGTAAGTTCCCAAACTGGAAAACATTGGCATGAAGAAACTGTATAGATAAGAACCGATCATCCCACCGCCAACTGAATTGCTGACGGAAACTTGAGTCATATCGGCAGCTAAAGTGTTCCAAGTCACTAAATTATAATTATGGTATAGCGACATACTGGAGAAGAAAATCGCGTGTAATATGATCAATGATCCCAAATAAATAAAGATAAAGCCAAAGTTTCGTTTCGGCGTCATAACGGGTATCCGTCCAGTCGCAATCACGAATGCAGCTACAAAGATACTGATGACCAATAAGACCGGATAACTATCGCCAACAAAAATTCGATAAAAGTTATCAAAAGTTTTGCCTACGATGCCAAACTTAAATAACCCTAAAATGGACAGAATTATCCACACTAGACTTACTAACGAACGAATCAAACGTGAATTGTTTACTGCCTTTTTTCTCTTTCTAGGCGTTGTGCTTGCCTTTTTTCTTGCCATAAGTACCTCACATGAATTAAAAAGTAATCATCTAAAATTATACCTTTTTTAAACCTCAAAAAAAACAGCCCAACTGGACTGTTTTTACTTATCTTCAGCTTCCTTTTTTCTTAATCTCTTGATTTCATCATTTGGTGTTAATTGTTCATGGTTGTTGAAGTTTAATGAAACTGCACTGTTCAACGCTACACCTGTTACTTGATAAGTCAAAGTTTCGATATACTCGATTGAAGGTCTGGATAACTGTCTAACTTGTTTCTCATCTAGATCTTGAATTTCATCATGGAAGCCAATTGGTTGAACAACTTGACCAATCACTCCCGAAACTCTGAAGGGAGCATTTTCCACATGAATGTCAAAAGGTATGACTACTTGAAAAATTTTCCCCTCATCTTCGTCTATCGGATCCCCGTTCGAATTCTTTAAGTCAGGATGCTCGATATTGATATGTAAATCAGTCTTAGTATCAGCAGCTGGCGATTCAGCATCGTAATGGAAAGACTGAACTGTAACAGCACCTTTATTGATTTTCATAATACTTGATCCTCCTAGTCTAATTTATCGTGATCATAATGATGACTCAATTCTAATCCCGCAAAATGTTGTTGGCGTACAGCTTCATAAATAACTAAAGCAGCACTGTTGGAAAGATTCAAAGCACGAATATTATCGCTCATTGGAATTCGTAAGCATTTTTCTGGATTACGACGCATAAAATCTTCTGGTAAACCAGTAGTCTCTTTACCAAACAAGAAATAGTGGTCAACTGAAGTATCCGTGAAATCCTGGTCACTGTAAACCTTATTTGAAAATTTTGTAATTAAATATAAATATTTTTCATCAGGAATTGATTTCAAAAACTCATCGAGGTTGTCATGATAAGTTATATCAACCTTATCCCAATAATCCAAACCGGCCCGTTTCATATGGGCGTCATCCGTATTAAAGCCTAATGGTCGAATTAGATGCAATTTAGTATTAGTACCTGCACAAGTTCTAGCAATGTTACCAGTATTAGCAGGCATTAGCGGTTCATAAAGTGCAATATGATTAGTCATAGAAAATCTCCTTAAATTTAACAAAAAAAGCGCATTTCCTCGGTGAAAACCACGGCAAGGACATGCGCTAGTATAGCCTCTCGTTTACTTGCTTTTGTCAAAATTACTCCTGAGAAAAACAAATAACCACAAAACTCAATAGCTAGTATAAACGATATGCCCGGTCTATACAATATAATTTTGAATTATTTTTGAACTTTCTGCGAATCTTCCGTGTTTTGAGATTCATCGTGAGGATTGCTCTCCAGTAATTCTTCTTCGGAATACCAACTGGAATTGCGTTTGAACCAAGTGAAGATTCTCGTAAAAATGATTTTCAAAATGGCAAAGATTGGAATACCAGCAACCATTCCAATCAAGCCGTACATGCCTGCTGAAACCAATAGAACCAAGATAGTCGTTACCGGATGCATCTGCATCTTATTACCAACAATGATTGGCGAAATAGCACGTGTCTCAATCGTCTGTTCGACCGCAAAGACGATCAAAACTTTTAGCACCATTGAAGGTGAGACAAAGGCAGCAATGACGAGTGAAGGAATTAAGGCCAAAGTTGAACCGATATAAGGAATCAAATTCAAAACTCCAGCTACGATACCAAGAACCAATGCATAACGCTGTCCAATAATCAGATAACCAACAAAGAACATTACAGCGACCCAAAAGGCTACTGTAAGTTGACCAGTAATATAGTTGCTCAAAGATTGGCTGATTTCAGATAACATATCGCCAACTGAGTTCTTGATCCGATCAGGCATAAATTTGATGACTGACTCCTTGAACTTCTTATCATCTTTTAGCATGAAAAAGAGGATAAAAGGTGCTGTCAAAAGAATAACCAATACATTCGTCAAAACGCCTACAACAGAACTAATATTATTCATTGTTTGAGGTAGGATCTTATCCATCGACTTATCAAAACTACTTGTAATTGACTTATTCGTTGCGGCTAAACGATCTCTTACCACATGTAATTTGGGGTCAGAGAACATATTCTGCAAACTCTTATTCAAAGAATCCCAATATTGTGGCCAATTCTTGACTAAGGAGTCGAACTGATTTTGAACAAAAGGAATCAGCGTCATAACGCCCCAAATCAAGAGCGCTAAGATGATTAGAAAAACAAATGTTATCGAAATTATCCGATTGATATGAAATTTACTTTCCAAAACATTGATCAACGGATTGATCAAATAATAAAGGACCAAGGCCAAGATGACTGGTGGCATTGTAATTCCCAGAATTTGATTCACCGGTGAGAAGACAAAACTTATCTTTGAAAAAACAAAGATAATTAAAAAGATCAGAAAAATATTAATCAGAATTACTGTCAGTTGGTTATTTAAGAACCATTGGTAAAACCAACTTCTCTTTCTATCTGACGATTCTTTCATAAACTGCTCCCCAAAAATTTTTTAGTAAGATTATACTATATATTATAATACTATACATTATTTGGAGGAATTGATAATGATTGAAAAAGTTCTCTTTAGCGGTTACACCAAAAATACCGGTAAAGGTGTCTATGAAGCTGAATTTAATTCAGATAATGGCCAAATTTCGGACCCAAAAACTTTGGTCGAAATAAATGGACCAACTTACATTGACGTTACTAATGATTTAAAATTAATCGCTCTTGCTAAAAAGGACGATCGTGGCGGCCTTGTCGTTTACGATATTTCTGGTGAAAAGCCAACCTTGTTGGACGAAGATTTCTCTGAATCGACTTCACCTTCATACGTTAAATTCGACCCTAGTCGTAATTTGATTTTCAGTGCCTACTTCCATTTGAGCAAGGTTAAGATCGATCATTTAACGGCTGATGGCAAAATTGAACATTATTCTGAAGTTAAATTTACTGGCCACGGCCCTCGTATTGAGCAAGATCAATCAAAACCACACTACAGTGCTTTGACGCCTGACGGCAAATTGATCATCTGTGATTACGGTGCCGATCGGATTTATATCTATGATATTGATGATCCTAAACAACCTAAATTAATGAACAACTATATTGCCCCAGCTGGCTATGCTCCAAGACATTTAGTCTTTCATCCTACAAAACCATACGTTTACGTGGCTTGTGAACTAGCTTCAAAAATTCTAGTAATGGAATATGATTCTGAAACTGCTAGACTAACTTTGGTCGATGAAGCTGAAGCTGCTAAAGACGAGCAAAAAAATACTACTGCCGCAATCAGAATCAGTAAAGATGGAAAATTCCTCTACGCTTCAACTCGTGGTGCTAATACGATTGCTGCCTTTAGCGTGGATAGTAACGGCGACCGTCTCAAGAAGATTGGAACAGTTTCAACTGGTAAAGGCCCACGCGATTTCGACCTTGATCCATCAGAAAAATATGTCATTTCTGCTAATCAAGACTCTAACGATATTACTATTTTCAAACGCAATCCTAATAAAGGAATCTTAACAAAATTGGAAAATAATATTGCTATTCCCGAGGGTACTTGTGTACACTTTATCTAGTTTCAAATTTTATCGTAATCGGGAGAATAATTAATTAATCATGTTCATTGAAATCATTAAAACCATCATTTTAGGTATCATCGAAGGTTTTACTGAATTTCTACCAATCAGTTCTACAGGACATTTGTACTTGGCTGATGAATTCGTCAAATTAAACGAATCTACAGCCTTCATCAATATGTTTATGGTAGTTATTCAATTCGGTGCCATCTTGGCAGTTATCCTTATTTACTTCCACAAATTGAATCCTTTCTCACCAAAGAAGACCCACATTGAGAAAAATCAGACTTGGACTATGTGGCTTAAAGTTATCTTTGCCATTTTGCCATCTGCAATCATCGGTTTACCGCTAAATGATTGGATGGAACAGAATTTAACCAGCTGGCAAGTTATCTCAGCTACCTTGCTGATCTATGGTGTCTTATTCATCGTGGTAGAAAACTGGCTGAAAGATAAACAGCCAAAAGTTGACTCAGTCGATGATCTTTCATATAGGACAGCTCTTGAAATTGGACTTTTCCAAGTATTATCATTAGTGCCTGGTACTTCACGTTCCGGAGCTACGATTCTTGGGGGTATGACTATCGGTACTTCAAGATATGTAGCCACTGAATTTTCATTCTTCTTAGCCATTCCGACAATGTTTGGCGCTAGTCTTTTGAAGATTGTTAAATATTTTGCCCACGGAAATACTTTTACCGGTGATCAAACTATTATTCTTTTAGTCGGTACACTTGTTTCATTTATTGTTGCTTATGCATCTATCAAGTTCTTACTTGACTACATTAAACGCAATGACTTCAAGGCCTTTGGTTGGTATCGAATTATCTTAGCTATCATCGTTATCGCCTACTTTGGAACTAAAGCTTTGAATGGTTAACTTATTAAGGACGTCTGAGGACGTTCTTTTTTTGTAAAATTTGTTACACTATAAGCACAATGAATAGTGAGGGGTTGAAGACTATCTTTAAAGAAGTAGCAGTAGAAAACTTTACCAAGATTCCCACCGCAGTCTTAAATGGTGCTAATCGAATTGAACTAAATGACAACTTAGCAGTTGGTGGTACGACACCTAGTTTAGGCGTCTTAACTGAGGCCACCAAATATCTTCAAGAAAAATCCATCCCGTTAGTCGAGATGATTCGCCCACGAGGCGGTAATTTCGTCTACAACGACTTAGAAATCAAGATGATGGAAACAGACCTATTTGAGGCCCAAAAGTTAGGTGTAGACGGCGTTGCCTTCGGAGCTTTAACAAACAATGGCGATTTAGATGAGGAAGCGATGGAGCAATTGATTGCAGCTTCTAGTGGTATGCAGATCGTCTTTCACATGGCTTTTGATGCCTTAGCTGAAGATAGCAAAAAAGAAGCCATTGACTGGTTGATCGATCACGATGTTGACCGCATCTTGACTCATGGTGGTCCACTAACTACGCCTATCGACCAAACGGTTAATAACATCAAAAAGTACATAGACTATGCCGATGGTCGGATAACGATTCTGCCTGGTGGTGGCGTCAACTACCAAAATGTTGATCAGCTGGCTGAACAACTCGGTGTCAAAGAATTACATGGAACTAAAATTATTGATGGCGTTAACAATTAATTAACAACTAAAAAAGTCCTCAACGGCCCAAAGATAACTTGAATCTTCGGCCGTTGAGGACTTTTTGAATCTTAAACTTTAATAAAATATTGCATAAACATACCGGCGATACTGAAATAAATCAAAACTGAAGTTAAGTCACTCAGAGTTGAAATAAATGGTCCACTGGCCACCGCTGGATCAAAGCCAAAGCTCGACATCAACATCGGTATCAAACTACCAGCCAGATTAGCCACCGTTATAGCGGCACACATTGCTAATCCTATCACCATACCTAAGACGAAATTATGCTTCCAAATTCCGACTAAGAAAAAGACTGCGGTTCCGGTAACTAGCCCTGTAACAAAGCCTGTAACTAATTCCTTACCGATCAACTTCAAAAACTCATGCCGATCGATCTCTTCAACTGCCAGTCGCCTAACTGCCACAGCCAAACTTTGAGTTCCGGCATTACCGGCTGTACCTGTGATTGTAGAAATAAAGACCGCTAAGATACTAGCTTCAGCCAGCAATCCTTCAAAGTGGTTTATCAAGGTCGCCGTAATCATACTCAACAACAACAGAGTAATCAGCCAAGGCAACCGTTTCGAAGCCGCTTTAAAGGGACCATCGGTATTGGCTTCGTCCATACTAACACCAGCCAAACCAGAATAATCTTGTTGAGCTTCGTCATCAATAACTTCAATAACATCATCGACTGTAACGATACCGACTAGCTTATTAGAATGATCGACGACCGGAACGGCTAAGAACTCATAATCTCTAAAAACTTGAGCAACCTCAGCTTGTTCAGCATCAACGTTAACTGTAATAATATCGCTATTCATCTTTTCGCTTAACTTGTCATTATCATCTAACAAAATTAAATCACGTAACGACATAACGCCAACTAGATCATCGTGGTGATCTAAAATGTATAAGTAATAAATCGTTTCAGCCGTTTTAGCGTACTCTTTTAGCGCGCGAATCGCTTGAGCCGCCGTCTCTTCTTCGTGAAACTTAACGTAGTCAGTGGTCATGATACCACCGGCTGTTTCAGTATCATAATGCAATAATCCACGCAGATTATTAGCATCATTTCTTGGCATTTGGTCTAAAAAGCGATCAACGTCAACTTTTTCCAAGTGCTCCAAAACATCGGCAGCATTATCATCATACATATCGTTCAACATTTTTGAAGCGTACCCTAGATCCATTTCTTTCAATAGTTCTGGAATCAAGGGATTGTCGTCCTCAATCGTATCAAACATATCTCCCATTTCGTCGGGTTCTAGAATCGAATAAAGGGTCAATCGTTCAGGCTTATCCAACGTCAGGTAAAAAGTGCTCTGGTCATAAAAATGCATATCCAAATATGTTTTTCGGAAACGTTTTTTATCCCCATTATCAAGATAACCTTTTAGTTGAGTAAATTTATCTTGAAGTCTCTTTTCGTTCTCATCCATTCTTATCACCCCTTAGCACACTTTCTAACATTACCATATCTTGAGGTAAAGGTGCGTGCAAATTTAAGAGTTTTTTCGTTACCGGGTGGACGATTTTTAGGCAGTAGCAATGTAGTGCCTGTCGATCCATACGTAAATCTTTTTTGCCACTGTACATGTCATCGCCGATAATGGGATGACCAATAGCACTGAGATGCACTCGGATCTGGTGCGTCCTACCTGTTAATAACTTTAATTCTAACAAACTGGCGTCAGGAAAGTTTTCCACCGTTTGATAGAGCGTTCGTGAAGTCTTGCCTAATTGGTGATCGATATTACGTTTATAAAATGCCTCTGGGTCAATGCCGATCGGTAAATCGATCAACCCTTTTTCAGGTTCAACTTTTCCATAAACCAAGGCTAAATAAAACTTCTGAAAATCTTCTGTATGCAAAATCTGATCTAAGAGTGAGTGTGCATAAGAAGTTTTGGCAAATACCATCAATCCAGAAGTATTCCGATCCAGGCGCGTCACTAAATGAATCGTCGTATTCTCATGCTTAGACAATAAATACCCCTTGACCAAGTTGGCCATCGTCTTACTGGACTTAGCTTTAGCCGGTAAACTGGCTAATTCAGGCGGTTTATTGACTACCAACAGATAGCTATCCTCATAAACAACGTCAACTGCCCCCTTCATTGGTTCAATTAAATCTGATGGTTCCTCGACATTTAAAATGACCAACATTTCATCGCCATTCTTTAATTGAAAATTAAAATGACGTTGCTTATGATTGACAAAAATTTGTCCACCTTTATTCTTCAAATTATGTAATTGACTCGACGAGAATCTGTGTTGCACGAGAAACTTCCGCACAATTTTTTTATCATCCGGACCAATCACAAATTTTAAAAAGCGATTATTGTTATTCATCTTGTCCTAAAAAGGCCGTTTCTACACGGGTCCAAAAGTGTCTGTGACGATATTGGGCAAATTGGGCACGTTGGTAATTAAGTTTAATAGTGATCTTTTTGACATTTTTCAACTTAGTCGTAATTCCATCACAACTGACCACATAATCGTCAGCAGTCTGTGGATAAAGGTCAACTTGTTGATTATGAGGGATGATAATCGGTGAAGAAATTGTACGATAAACACGGTTATTGATCGAAGCTATCTCGATCATCTGAAAGACGCTGATCTTAGGATGAATCAAGGCCCCTCCAACTGATTTAGAATAAGCCGTTGAACCGGTTGGCGTTGAAAAGCACAGTCCATCTCCACGAAAGCTTTCGAAAAATTCCTTATCTAAATCGACGCGCGTCTTCATTGTTAAAGAAGAAAGACGGCGAACGACCGCTTCATTGATTGCAATCCCATGGAACAAAGAGCCTTCTTTATTTTCCACCAATACATCCAACAGTGGATAACTTGTGGAAGGAATATTATCTTGACGTTCAATGATCCGTTCCGCCAGTTGGTCGATCTCGGTATCAGTCCAATCGGAATAAAAACCCAAATGTCCGGTATGCAAAGCCAAGAATTTGACCTGATCCAAATGGGCTGCATAAGCGTGGAAAGTACTAAGTAACGTACCATCCCCACCGACACTGATAACTAACTGAGGATCACGGCGATCCAAGATCAACCCAGCGTCAAGTAACTTACTGCGCAATTTATTGGCAGCAATTACTGATTTTTCTTTACTATTATTATTAATCCATACTCTCATTATTTTTTATGCTCCGTTGGGTTATTTAAATCACGTTTTCGGTCTGTGAAATATTGTTGGGCATCTTGAATTTCTTCACGGATCTTTGACATTTCCTCATCCAACATGAATGATGCTTCAGCTGCCCGTTTGAGCCGTTCATTGATCTCTTCGGGAAAGTCGCCTTGATACTTGTAGTTCAAGGAATGTTCAATCGTTGACCAAAAATTCATGGCTAATGTTCTGATTTGAATCTCTGCCAAGATATTCTTTTGACCACTGGCTGTTTGAATCGGATATTCGATCACCACATGATAAGAGCGATAGCCACTTGGCTTACTATTAGCAATATAATCACGTTCCTCGATTACTCGCATATCTTCTCTGATGTGAAGCAACTTGGCTACGTCGTAAATATCTTCCACAAACTGACACTGAATTCTGATTCCGGCGATATCTTGCATATCTTGCTCTAAGAGATCTTCAGTGATAAAGCGGCGACGCATCTTTTCTTTAATACTATCAACAGTCTTGACCCGGCCTGTCACAAACTCGATCGGCGAATGTTCATTTTTTTCCAAAAATTCCTTACGCAAGTTTCTAAATTTTATCTTTAATTCATCGACAGCTTGCGAATAAGGTATCAAAAATTCATTCCATTTAATCTCTGACATAATGACCTCACTTTTACTTACTTTAAATATATCGTATATTTGCTCCAGATTCATCCCATTCCAATTATTAAGTTGCTGAGTTTATAATTTTACCTTTTCAAAATTTGTTGGTAGAATGACTATGCAATAGAGAGATGGAGGGAAAACATAATGTGGGAAATATTCTTATATATTAATCCCTTATGTTCGTATTGTTTAACGGTGGAACAAGCTATTATCGATTTCACTCGGAAGCACGACATTGATACGCAATATCATTTCGTAACGAACTATAATATGGCAACAATTAATGATTACATACAACAAAAGGGCTTTAAAATCAGCGACATCGAGGAACGTACTACGGCCTCACAAAATGTCTTAGAAGCAGCCAAATTATATAAGGCCGCTTCATGCCAAGGAAACAAAAAGGCACGTAATTTTTTAATGAATCTTCAAGAACAAGTGAATGTTTTGAACAATCCCTTTGATGATACCACTATCAAGCGGGCAATTAACAACAGCGGGCTCGACTATAAGTCAATTATGGCTGATAAAGAAAGCCAATGCGTTAGTCAAGGTTTGAAACGTGATCAGCAATTATCCTTAGAAATGAACATTCAAAAGGCTCCGACCGCCGTTATTTTCGATCTCGACCATGAGGAAAAACCTGGTGTAATGATCAATGACTTCGGTGATTCATGCGCCACAAAGAGTGTCATTGAAAATATCAATTCGATGCTGGAACAAGAACTCCCTCATACAGAGAGTTATCTCGACTCTAACACCGTGATCAGTCTAGATAAATTTAGACACTAGTTATCAAACAATATAACTCAAATACCTTCTGATTCGAATCAAATCAGAGGGTATTTATTTTGTCACAATAATGGTTGATTCAAGCGCTTAGGTATAACTCCACAGGCCTTTTGCCAGGCGGGCGTCTTATAGATCGGTGCTTGAGCTGGAAACATGCGATCCTTTAAGTAATCTTCAACCGTCTGTTGTCGTCTTTGAAAGAAAGCTAATTTAAATCTCTGCGACGGTAAATCAACCTTTTGACGCAATTTTTGGATCAAATAATCATTCATCAATTGCGGCTGCAGCCAATATTCTTGAGGCGCATAATCGAATAGATTAGGCAGGTTTTTAGCTGAAAAAATCTCGCGTTGAAAGAACAACTTATTGAACGGTCCGATAAATCTTATATGGTGAAATAGTTGAAAGCGATTTTTTGAGGCATCGTACATCATTAAAAAGTAGCCCATCCCTGGTGTATAATCGAGAAACTTCAAGTGTTCATGCTGCAAATTGGTTTGTAAATAAGCTCCTCCTAACACCCAGATACTTTTGATGCCGACCTGTTGATAACCTTGAACCCGTTTTTTAAAGGTCTCCAGTTTGATTCGGGCACACTGATATTCGACGGCTAATTTGGTTCCAACTAAAATATCTGGTCGTTGCTGAATCTTGGGCAGATAAACTTCCGTTTTGACATCCAGAGTTTGAAACTTACGACACTTCTCAACCAGAAATTGCTTACCTTGTTGATGAAGCCGACTTTCATTGACAGTATTGTGGGACTGATTGACATGCCGAAAATAACGTCGCTTGTCAGTCAGAATTAATTTCACTTGTTGATCACAATGACAACAATAATACTGCTTATTTTCTAATGCTTCTTGAGCATAAATAAGTTTACCTTTTTTATCTAAAGCTGCGTACATTTTTATCACCTCTGATAAAAACTACGAAAAAAAAGATGCCCTCTGATTCTATAACTGAATCAAAGAACATCTCATCTTAATTCTTAAAGCGATGACTTATCGCTTTTTTATTTTCCAAAATAGTATCTAGTCAATTCCAAAGCAGTCTTAGTCATGATTTCTTTACCATACTCCGATAGAACCGCAGCTGTGACTTTAGTCTTGAAGCTGTATTCGCTCAAGAGGGCCAAAACATCGCTGTAAGTCATTTCATGCATTTCATCAGTAAAGAGAATCAATTGCAAGTAATACTTGTCATTATATTCAAAAAGATTTGAGATACCACTCTCTAAGTGCAGTAGGTCAGCCAACTGGACATAATCTTCAAAATCTTTGAATTCGACAATAATCGTCTTGGTAGGTGTATCGGGATCATTCAAGTATGGTGCAGTATCACTGTCATACTCTTCCGTGCCGAGTTTATCGTTAGCCTGATCATTATCTTCATCATTACTTTGAACTGAATCTTGTAGTCCACCCAATGGCAATGAACCTGTACTTTCAGAATCATCACTCTTGCTAATTAACAATTCCAAACCTGCTTTGTTTGGCATTATTTGGAAAGTAACAGGTTCATTATTTGTAAAAACATGATCCTTATCAACTTCATCCAAAATACTGTAGAAGAACGATTCAATTTGTTTTTTATTGCCAAGCAAATCTAAAACTGTAACCCCACGCTCTTGTAAATCCTCTGTACTAAGAATGACTCTGATTGTATTCTCATTAAGTCGATCCATTTCCATCATAGTCACCTCAATTCTGTATCTACATTTTAACAGTCTCAAAAACTATTTCAACTATCATATGTCGATATTACGAGTCATTGGAATAATATACTAAATGTCGGAATACTAGTCAAAAATAACGACTTTCTAGATACTATTCTTCATCGTCCATTTAAGGGTCGTGGAGTAATGACCACTCTTGGCAAATTTGTCATTATTCATATTCAATAAAAGCCCATGTGCATCATCCCAAGATAATGTACTCGTGCCATCAGTAATATCTCCCGTATAGATTTCGGTATCGGCAGAAGTTAAGATCTGTTCTTTGTTATCATTCCCTTTGAAAATCAAAACATTATTCAAGATTTTTGAACTATCTAACGAATCGGTCAATGGTTGATCCATTGAAACTGATATGGTAGATGGTACCGGCGTATTTGGATAATTTTTATTGACGATCGTGACGTCAAAATTATCTTTGTGCTTAACTAATCCTGAAACATTAGTCGTTGTCCCAAAGTCCACGTCAGGAACCGATAAACTCATATTAATTTTATATTGTTGTTGCCAAACATAAGTTGTCACGGGATTACCGGTGGTTGAAAATTTAGCCATTATTTCAGCGGCTGAAATCAAGTCGCCAACCGGAGCATGATCAGTTCCACCATTATTGGCATCGACTTCTTGCCACTTATCGCTGATAGCCTTAAAAGTTTGATCAGATGAATCATCAGACACATTCGTACCAGCAACCGGATCTAGTAATCCAGCCCCCACAGGATTGGTGCTCCCTTTTAAATTAGTCAGCACAGATTTAGGACCTAAAGTAACTTTCCAAAGCTTTTTATCTCCACTGAACATGGATTGAACATTTGTTGCATTAGTCGTATCAAAATTAGATATATCAAGTGTCTCCAAATTATTCATCGAATTGAACATATTGTAAAATGTTGTTACTTGTGCGGTATCCCATTTATTGATATCCAATGTTTTAAGTGACGATGCACCCCAAAACATTCCATCCATATTAGTTGCTTTAGAG
Source organism: Companilactobacillus sp. FL22-3 (assembly GCF_054881455.1). Taxonomy (NCBI): domain Bacteria; kingdom Bacillati; phylum Bacillota; class Bacilli; order Lactobacillales; family Lactobacillaceae; genus Companilactobacillus; species Companilactobacillus sp. FL22-3. Next base: position 95,177 of record NZ_JBTYYZ010000005.1, read on the forward strand.
ACATTCCAATCTTTCAAAGGCAAACTAGTGAATCCTGAAGAATAATAAAAAGTTCGATAAAAGTTCGTCACATTCGAAACATCCCAATTCTCAACAGGTATACTCTTGGCATTAGCCATACTAGAAAAGGTATTATTCATAGTCGTAACTTTGGAGACATCCCAATTTTTGATGAAGTCATAATTAGTCCCCTTAGCTAATTGAAAAGTTGACTCAAGACTTCGAACGTTTGAAGTGTCCCAATCAGCAATGTTCGAAGCACTCGGATCGTCAAAAGCTGAACCACTGAACGTACTCGCCATATTGGTAACTTTGCTTGTATCAAGTGAACCGATAAATTTCTTTAATTTAGTAGTACTAGAAAACGCATTTGACATATTAGTAACATTTGAAGTATCAGCTTTTGAAAAGTCTATAGCTGTAAATCCAGTACCAGCAAACATCCAGCTGATTGAAGATACTTTATTAGTTATTAAAGTTTGATAACCTTTTAAATTATCTTCATTTAGTAATTTGGACATATAAAACATACCAACAACTTCGCTTAAGCTTTCGGTATTCCATTTGGACAAGTCTAAGGACTTTAAGTTTGCACAAGATTGAAAGGTTCTTGCCATATTCGTAACATTAGAAACGTCCCAATTCTCAATAACGGATAAATCACTATCCTTTACATCTGAAAACATATAGCTCATATTAGTTACATTACTGACATCCCAATCGGCAATATTTTTTACTTGATCAATATTGCTATCGGAGGCAAACATATATTGCATATTGGTGACCTTACTGACATCCCAATTACTTAAATCAAGACTCAAAAATTTACATTGTCGAAATAAATCGGACATATTATTAACATTTGAGACATCCCAATCCTTAAGATCATCGGAATTAGTTTTTGTAAAATCATTTTCATTAAATGCTCCACTTAAACTGGTAACTTTGCTAGTATCAAATTTATTTAACCCGGTTATTTTCCCAGTCATATACGCAAACATCTTATCCATTAACTCTAAATTTGAAGTATTAAAATTGGAAACATCCAGGTTCTCTAATGCCACACACTTACAAAACATGCTAGAAGCTGTCATCAGATTTTCAGTATTAAAATTGGAGACATCAATATCAGTTAACGCTTCATCATTTTCAAATAGACTTTCCATTGTTTGGCAATTAGATGTATCCCATTTATCTAGGCCAATAATTTGTGTCAATTGTTGATCATTTTTAAAAAAGCCTGATAAAACCTTTGCCCTAGAGACATCCATATTAGTTACATCGATTGTTTTGACATTAGTTAAACCCGAAAAGACCGCATTTTCAGTCTTCTCAGCATAATATTCAGTGTATGGTACCACGCCAGGTTCAACATAGACACTAGTGATGGAACTAGCAAAGGTACTCCAATTTCCTTGACCATAGGCTAAAACTCCAGCATGGATCGTCAATTTACCACTGCTATCAATCTCCCATTCAGCACTCCCATCAATACCACTGTGAGTGATTGAGGTATTTGAAACCGCCAAAGGCATAATAGTATTAACATTAGCGGTTAAATTACGATTCATAATATTAATTGTATTTTGGTTCAGCATCCCCTGTGCATCATCAACAACTTCAGCATTAATCGTAGATGCATGTATAGATGAGCCTATGCCGATTCCAAAGATTAAACTTAAAAAGACGATACGCCGCCTGTTGTTACTACTCGGGCCGCTTTTATTTTGAGTTCTCTTTACAACCATAGATAAGTCCTCCCAATTAATTCTCATAGAGCAGTATATTACATGAGGGATATTAATTTATTCCTAATTAGAATAAAAAAATTTTTTTGAAATTGGTTTTTTTGTCAAATTTTTTGCTTAATCCTCAAACTGTTAAAATTTGGTAATTAAGCGACAAAAAGCACTTACCGTCCTAAAACGATAAGTGCCTTTACCAATTCCTAATAAAAAAAGATCACTCCCCAAAAAAGAAAGTGATCTGGTTAATTTTATAGTCCAGCCATAAGTTGAGCCTTTTGAAGTTCCATAGTTCTAACACTTCTAGGCAAGAATCTTCTGATTTCATCTTCATTGAAACCGACTTGAAGTCGTTTGTCATCCATGATAATTGGACGTTTCAAGAGACCTGGGTTTGTTTGAACTAAATCTAACAGTTGATCAATCGTTAAATCGTCCAAATTAACCTTAAGATTTTGGAAAGCCTTGGAACGAGTAGAAATAATTTCTTCCGTTCCGTTTTCAGTCATTTGTAATACTTGTTTGATTTCTTGCTTATTTAAAGGTTCTGAGTAAATGTTTCTTTCTTTGTAAGGAATGTCATGTTGTTCAAGCCAAGCCTTGGCCTTACGACATGAAGTACAACTTGGAGATGTATAAATGGTAACCATAAATAATCTCTCCTTTCCTGTGTAGTTTCAAACTCTTTAAACACATAAATATTGTAACTTACTCCAATAATAAAATCTATAGTTTTTCATAAAAAATTACGAATATTTGTTCGAAAACTATCATTTTGTGAAAACATGTACCCATCAAATCACTGTTTATGTGAATTGTTCACAAATTATATAAACTTTATTTAATTTATTACATTAGTTATAATTAATAGTACTTTCATTGAAAGCAGATTGCTGAATTAGCTTGCTTACAAGTCAATTTCCAATCCTTGGAAGGATTTTACAACTGGAATATCACCGGCATACTTTTGTGATTGTTCTAACATTTTCTCCAAATCAACCGTCTGTGGCAAATGACTGATCAAGAGCCGTTTAACGCCAGCTTCTTTAGCTAGAGTACCAGCCTCTTTAGTGTTCAAGTGAGCCTTACGACCAGTCACGTTCTCTGGAAAATTAGTATCAGCAATCAATAAATCAGCATCCTTGGCAAAATCTACTAAGCCATCGAAATAAGTTGTATCAGCTGTATAGACACAAACCTTACCTTCTTGATCAGTGATGCGCATAGCATAGGCCGGAACTGGATGAACAGTTCTGAGAAACTCAAATTTCAAGTTGCCGATCTCAGTTGGTTCATAGTCATTATAGGCTATTCCTTGAGTGGCATTTTCAACTGTCAATTGTGCATAGTTGACAAAATCTTGAGTATGACCATAAATAGGTAGTAGATTTTCTTTTTTAGCAGCAAGCCATTCGTACTGCAAAACTCCGACATCTGCTGTATGATCATGGTGATAGTGGGATAAGACGACGGCGTCAAGATCAGTCGGTTTCATGTACTTGGACAAGGCATTCAAAACGCCACTGCCGCAATCGATCAGAATCTTTTGCTTGCCATCTTGTAATAAATAACCTGACGTTCCGATACCGTCGTGGGGATATCCACCGTAAAATCCTAAAACTGTAACTAACATAGAAAACCTCCAAAAAATTTAATTGAAAGGATTTCAACAAATTATGAACATAACATTAAAGCTAGGCACATATAATTTTTTAAAGAGTCAACTAACTTCAGCTGACACCTTATTAAAACCCTTATTTCATGCCAATGCGGACCATCTTTTGATAAAAAAATTATCAACATCTGCACAATATCATAGTATCAATGGTTTTTACGACCCAAATAAGCAGCTATACTCCTTAACGTATTTAAAATTGAATGCCGATCAGGCTAAGCTGTTTGAAGATAAGCTGTTTGGGACCCAGCAATACTCTTTTAATTCTAACGCAACTATTACCTTTCAAAACAGGGAAAGTCTTCGAGAATATTTGATAATTAAGACTTTTACTGAAACTAGCCAAATCAAAGCGTGGAATCATTTGTTAGAACAAGAGATCCAGACTCAAATTCAAGGCAGTAATGAGGAAGACTTTGGCTTTTTCTCGAAAGCTTATTCGGTCATAGATTAAACTTCTGCTTTACGCCACGCCAGGAAACTTGGTAACTGATTATTCCGAATAATCCGTAGAGAATAATATAACCTCCGTAGATCAAAATAATATTCATTGAAATATGGCGACCAAAGTCAAACATCGCAATGGCCGAAAAGGATTGCATCAAAGCAAAAATAATCGGGATCAAGAAAGTCAGGGTATTTTCACGCCTAATGATATGCTTGATCTCTTTTTCTTCGACACCAATTTTTTGTAAGGTCCGGAGTTGTCGAGACTGATAATCGTCACGTAAGAGAATCCGTAATGTCAGAACACTACCTAAAGCAACCAACAAGGAAACACTGAACAATGCGACGATAAAAAGATAGAAACCGCCACCTTGTTTAAATCGTTTCTTGATATTGCCTTGTCGCAAAAATCCAGCTTGCGTATAAGTAGATGGTCCATATTTAGAGGGTTCTTTTTTCATGACTTGAATCGTTGATTCTGCCAGTGATGATTTAAAATTGACCTTCATATAGTAAGCGTCACGATAATTATTCAGCTTCTGTAATTGACTTCGTTTCAGACGGTCGCCCTTTTTGAAATCCCAGCCGTAAAAAGTATCATGCACTTCGCTAGGCATCTTCTGATAATACGAATTAGGTACGATCATCATTGGTCCAAAGTGCATTGAACTTCCATATGGGAAGGAGTTACCTTGCTTAGCTACGGGAATGATCGGTGAATCCTTGACTTCAATATCATGTTCATCAGAATCGTCATTATACATAATTGAAGAATTATAATCGATTTTCAAAAACTGATGGCGATTGATCTTGGGATTATACTTTCGCATACGTTTAGGTAAACTCTGATAAGAGGAATATGACATAAAAGTCATTGGTTGCTTGACAAAGTCCCCACTTGCTTTACTGTAGTACGAAACCAAATTGATCTTAACGTCGGTCTTATACTCTCCTTTGATCTTAGACTTATTTTTCTGCAACTCTTCACGAATTACCTTAACAGTATCCTTATTTGCTGCCAGTTCAAATGGATAGGCACTGTTGTAATTTTGATGGACTGCTTGATAACCAAAATAACAAAACATCAACAGTGCTAAAGCTAAGGCTGATAATTCAGTTACGAACCACAGAATCGAAATGTTTTGAAAAAGCCGTTCTTTCAAATACTTGAACGAAAAGATATTGATGCCGGAATAAAAAATCGAATGAATTTTTTCCAAAGTATTCAAAATCGACGGTAAAAAGCCGAAATAGACTAGGTAAGTTCCAAAAACGTCAGCCCCCATAATATACATAATTTCAAGAAATGGTCGGGACGAATAACTGATTGTTCTCATATCCTTAAAGAGATAGATAGTTGTCACTTGGGCCGTCAATAACAAAATTACGCCTAAAATTCCCGCTGGTATTCGTAACCACCACCGAGTTTTGACAATCGTTCTTCGTTGTTTCTTCTGCAAAATCCGGATGGTTTTGATGGCGTTGATTAAACTCAAAATCAGAGTTGAAACCAAAAACATTTCAGCTAAAACCCAGGCTTTATCCCACCCGATATACATTTTAAAATTATAAGGAATTTTCATTAAATAAAGGAGCATCATACCCATGAACTTTTGAAAAATCAGCAACCAGGCGATCCCAATCACCCAAGCAATGACTTGTACAAGTGTGGTTTGCAAGAAACTGATCATAACGATCATCCAACGTTGCATCCCTAACTTTTCAAAAGTCACAAATTCATTCCGTTGCTGTTTAACAAAAAATCCGCCCACGTAAATCATATAAGCAAAGGCACAGATGGCAAAAATATAACTCATCATGGTCGATATTTCATAAATGAACCTATCCCACCACTCCATCGCTAAATGAACTGAAGGATTGTCGCCGATTGATAATAAGATACCGAAAATTCCAATCGCCAAACTACAAGATAAAATGTAGATCAAATAACTATCTTTCATATTGGAAAGGCTACGTTTAATAATTTTGTGATACATTGAAATAATCGCCTCCGCCAATTGTTCGTTGCATATTGATGATCTGCTCAAAAAACTTATCACGATTTCCCGGATTGACGATTTCTGAGAAAAATGCCCCATCTTTGATAAAGACCACTCGACTACAATAACTGGCTGTAAAAGCATCATGCGTCGCCATCAAAATAGTCGTACTTTCTTTTTCATTAACCATCTGCATATAATTCAACAGAATTGTGGCTGACTTGGAATCAAGCGAACCTGTTGGTTCATCGGCAAACAAGATCTCCGGTCGATTGATCAAAGCTCTAGCAGCCGCAACGATCTGCCGTTGTCCGAGAGATAGCTCATCAATTGCCCGGTCAGTTAATTTCTCAATATCGAGCAACTGCGTCATATAATTGAACCGCTGTTCGATCAGATGTTTGTTTGAACGACTTAATGCCAATGGCAAAATGATATTTTCTTTAACATTCAAAGAGTCGAGTAATTCGAAACTTTGATAAATAAATCCCATTTTATTGCGACGATATTTTGCTTGATCACGATCATGCAATTGTGTTAAATCTAATCCATCAACAATTATCTGACCGTGGTCAGGCCGTTCATTAGTCGAGATCATATTTAGAAGCGTGGTTTTTCCGGCTCCAGAAGGTCCCATTATTCCCAAAAATTCACCTTGCTTAACTTCAAGGCTGATATCTTTGATAGCATGGACGGCTGTCTTTTTCTTACCAAAGTCCTTTGAAATATTCTTTACAACAATTTGCACCGTTTCTTCTCCAAATTCAATTAATTATTGTTATCATATTGTATAGTGTCTCTATTCTAGCACGGAGGGAATTTTATTATGGCAAAAATTATGATTATTGAAGATGATCCTTCTATCTCTCAATTAATCAGTGAAAATCTTGAAAAGTGGCAAATGAGTTCCTATATCACAAAAGATTTTAATAATATTATTGAACAATTCAATGATTATCAACCTGATTTGGTCTTACTTGATATTAATTTACCTGTTTTCGACGGCTATTACTGGAATCAAGAGATTCGGAAGGTTTCTAAAATCCCAATCATTATTATCTCCTCACGAAATTCCAACATGGACCAGATTATGTCAATGAACATGGGAGCGGATGATTTCGTTGAAAAACCTTTCTCGATCGATATCTTAATCGCCAAAATCAACGCTCTGTTACGTCGGACTTATGATTTTACCAAACGGACTGACGACGTGATCGAACACAATGGTCTCAAACTGAATCTTTCCAGTGGAACGGTTGAAATTGACAATAACAAGATTGACTTATCTAAAAATGAATACAAGCTCTTACAACGTCTATTAAAAGATCAAGGTAAAATCGTCACTCGTGAGCAACTCTTGAACTTCATGTGGGACGATGAGCGATTCGTGGATGATAACACGTTGACTGTCAATATCAATCGCCTGCGCGGCAAAATCGAAAAATACGGCCTAAAGAACTATATCGTCACCAAAGTTGGCCAAGGATATATCATTCCTTAAGAGGTAGCAGATGACATTTCTTAAATATTTACGAGACCACATTTATTCCATTCTGATTGTGTTAATTGGGATGACTTTTATTGAAATTGTTTTTTACTTAGACCCACGAGTCAAATTTCATTCAGGAACATTGATCTACACCTGGATCTTAGCGTTGATCTTTTTAGTTGCTAATTTAGTCATCTCTTACAACCACAAAAAAGCTTGGTATCAACAGCTGAGCGATTATCAAGAGGATCTTTCCAAAGAGCTCAACGGTGCCCGCAACAACGAACAAAAATTCATTCAAACCAAAATTAATAATATTTCTTTAGAATTTAGAAATGAATTGACTCAGCTTTATCAAAATCAAAAAGATCAACGAGAATACACTGAATCTTGGGTCCACGATATCAAAGTGCCACTTTCGGCTTTAAAACTGTCCCAAGACAGTCAACTCGATCCTAATTTGATTGCAGAAGAGATTGACCAAATCGATTATCTCGTCGACCAAGCCCTTTATTTTGCGAGACTGAATAACTTCTCCAACGACTATTTGATTCAAGAACAAAATCTTAACGATATTGTGAAAGCCTGCATCCGAACTAATAAACGGATATTTATCAGTAAGCGGATCGGTATTCACTTCGATATTACCGATCAAAAAATCTTGACCGACGAAAAATGGTTGAGTTTTATCATCAATCAAATTTTATCCAACAGCTTGAAGTACACTGAAACCGGTGGCAAAATCGATATCTTCACGACTAATGAGGATAACAACATCGCCTTGCACATCAAGGACAATGGGATTGGTATCTCTAACCAAGATATCAGTCGAATCTTCAATAAAGGCTTTACTGGTTCAAATGGCCGGACTACTGGCAGTAAGTCAACTGGTATGGGATTATACTTAGCCAAAAAAATGATTGATAAGTTAGGCCATTCAATTGATGTCAAATCCCAACCCGATCAAGGAACGGAAATGATTATCAGCTTTTTGGACTTACCTTATTACAACTAAATCATTTAATTTTTTAACCTCAACACAAATACCCCCCGATTCTAAATTGAATCAGGGGGTATTTACGTTTAAGCATAAAAGGTGTTGCTTATACTTTAAGACAGGAGGTGAACTGATTATCTGCCAAGCTTCAAACGCTCTTAAATTGCTTTTTAGATTCAACAGTATGCCTCCATTTCTTTACGCAATTGTGCTAAGGAAATGTCGTGGCTACAGTTCTTGGAGTTATTCATAGCCTTTTCGTATAGTTAATCGTCCAAATCGTCTTCGATCTTTTCGACCGCTACTGAACGAATAAATGAGGATACACTGATATTTTTAGATTTTGCATAATTTTTAATCAGTTTTTCGTCCTGTCCATCTAAATAGAAAGAAATTACTCCCATGTCTCGTCACCTACCTTATTATCAAATACAGTGTATTATGTCGAATACCTTTTTTCAACCGTTAGCGCTTTCAAACTCTTAAACTATATAACAAGCTTTTTTAATTTATATATTTTGGTAACTATTTATTTTATGTCATTAATACGAAAAAAGATTGCTAAAATTTTAGCAATCTTTTTGATATTTAATACTCATTTTTTTTACATTTTCAGTGTTAAGGCATTAATTGCCACCACTACTGTTGATAAAGACATTACCACTGCTCCAATAGCTGGGCTTAAGACAAATCCTACTCCTGCCATGACACCAGCTGCTAGAGGAATGGCAATGATATTGTAACCAGCTCCCCACCAGAGATTCTCAACTGTTTTCCGGTAAGTGTTCTGTGACAATTTCAAGAACTTGATAATATCGAATGGATCAGAATTGTAAAGTACCACATCAGCCGAATCGATAGCGACGTCAGTACCAGCTCCAATGGCTACACCAATCGTTGCCGCCGCTAAGCTTGGTGCATCATTGATCCCATCTCCGACCATCATCACGTGGTGACCTGCTAGTTCTAATTGCTTAATGACTTGATGTTTATCTTCCGGCAACAATTCTGCCTTAAATTCGTCGATTCCCATCTGTTGAGCCATTATTGCTGCAGCTTCTTTGTTGTCACCGGTCAACATGATTGGAGTGATATGGCGAGACTTCAGATCCTTAATGAACTCGATCGTGTTAGGTTTGATCGTATCCCCTAAGGCAATAAAACCTAGAACTTGTTTATCGTGAAGCAAGTAACTGATAGTATTGCCTTGATCAGAGTAATTTTTAACAAGTTCCTTATCAACAAGAACCCTATTTTCATTTAAATACTTCATATTGACTAAGTAATATTTTTCACCAGCTAAAGTTGCACTCATACCATAACCCTTGAGTGCTTTGACGTTTTCGACTGAAGCTATTGAAACTTGTTTAGTTTGAACGTAATCCAAAACACTTTGTGCAATCGGATGACTCGAACCCTTTTCTATCCCAGCAATAATCGCCAAAAGTTTCTGATCATCTATCGAACTGTCAATACTTTGCAAGCCATTAACAGTAAATTTACCTTCAGTCAAAGTACCCGTTTTATCCATGGCAATATAATCGATTTTTTTACTATTTTCCATCGCTTGATTATCACGGATAATCAAGCCGTTAGTAGCCGCAATTGAAGTACTGCGAGACATCACCAAAGGAATAGCTAGTCCTAAAGCGTGTGGACAAGCGATAACTAATACTGTAACTAACCGGTTCAAGGCTGTATTCATGTTACCGAAGATCAACCAATAAATAAACGATAAGATTCCTGCCGTTAAAGCCGCATAGAAGAGCCAACCAGATACCTTATCAGCCAATTTTTGCGTCTTGGAACGATTATTTTGTGCATCAGATACTAGTTGACTGATCTGTGATAAATAACCCTCAGACGTAGTCTTATCGACTTGTACCTTAATAGTACTGTCACCATTAATGGAACCACCGACAACGGAACTGGCGATAGCTTTTTTGACCGCTTTAGATTCTCCGGTGATCAATGACTCGTTGATATAGCCACTACCAGCCGTAATATGACCATCTAAAGGAATTGACTCGCCGGCTCTGACCTCAATAATGTCACCCTTTTTGACCATTGAAATATCCTGATCAGTAACCTCATTTTCATGAATTAAATGCACTTGATCAGGAACTAGTGAGGCAATTTTTTGTAAGGCATTGCCCGCACTCATCGTCGACTTCATCTCAATCCAGTGTCCCAAAAGCATGATGACGATCAAGGAAGCTAACTCCCAGAAGAAATCCATGATTTTGGTTGTTGAATGCAATAAATCATTCATCACAAAAGCATACAAACTATAAATATAAGCTACACTTATGCCCATAGTAATCAAAGTCATCATGGCTGGCTTTTTCTGAGCTAATTCGCCCTTTGCCCCGGTTAAAAATGGCTTGCCTCCGTAAAAGTAAAGCACACTCGACAAAATCAAAACGATCCAGTCAGACCCAGGAAATTGGAATTGAAATGGTAAGTGAAGTCCCATAAATGGTGACAAAATAAAGACGGGAATCGCTAAAACTAATGAGAGCCAAAATTTTTGTTTTAAGTCACCCATGTCCATCATCTGACCGCCATGCATCATCATATCGTGGCCACTAGACATGTCCATTTTCATATTATCGTGTTTCATATCCATATCTTTCATCATTCACTCACCTCACTTCAAATTAGCTTCCAAACAATCACAGTCAACTTCTTTAGGAGCCGTCTTGGCTTTCTGGTTCAAAGTCTGTAGCAATGTGGCAATGTCAGTTTGTGAGATTGCTGAATTTTCAATCAAATCATTGATGGCATGCCCTTTTTGCATACAACAGAGATTATCAAAAAGTTCATTGACACTCTCGTGGATCGCCTGTTCTTCACCAATCAGGGGTTGATAAATATAGGGACGTTTTGTTTCATCGGCTTGAAGAAAATGCTTCTTTTGGAGACGAATCATCAAAGTTTTGACTGTCGCAGCTTTCCAACCAGTTTTACGCTCCAAGATCTCGATGATTTGCTTACTTGAAGCCTGACCTAAAGTCCAAATAATTCTCATAACTTGCCACTCTGCATGACTCATCGTTGTAATTTCTGTCAAAACTTGGTCCTCCATTCAGTTTACATTTGTAATCTCTTAACAAACTACAGTTTACAACTGTAAACATAAACTGTAAAGTTTAAGCTCTTTTACATTGACCAAAAGTGAAATATTAACAACTCAAATTTTTTCCAAAAAAAAATCCTCTGATCTTTTTTTGATCAGGGGATTTAAGTATCTTAAAGGCTAATCTTATAGCCGATTTATTATTTCTATCTAATTGGACATGCTCCACCAGCACAATCTGATTGATCGACCAATTCGATATCTTTCTTATCGTGATTGTCATTTTGTTGAGCAAAGACAGCTGCAACATTCTCATTAACTTCTGCTTCACGTTTTTGGTAAAGCTTCTTGTCGATTGGTTGCTTTGGAGCTTGCTTGAAGTCAGCACCACTATAAGGCAACAGTGAAGTCGATTTCGTCAAATGTCTATATTGGTACATCAATGGAGCAATTTGATCAGCTTCGCTTGGTTGGAAAGTAATCGTACAACTAACAGCATTATCAGACCAATATGTTTGTAAGAAAGCTTGAGTAGCAAATTGTTCAGCAATTGAAACTGAACCGGCAGAAGCAAAGTTTGGATTGTCGGCGTTGACAGCTTTAACTGGGAACTCGACGCACATTGTATGTTTCGTATAAACGTCAGGTTCGATCTTGTATCCACAAGCCTTTAGAGCTGGCAATAATGGATCAGAATCTTGGAATCTGATACGTTGAATTAAGTAACCTGCATAGTGGAAATGCATACCTTCAGAAACCCCAGCCAACTTAGCAACAGTACCTGAAGGTTTAACTGTTGTATGTTTGATTGATGGTTTGCATCCTAAAACTTGTGAGTACTCCTTGTCAGCTTCAACGACTGTCTTGTACAAGTCATCGAATTTCTTCACAACACGTTGATCGTAAATTGGCTTTTGGACTGTTTCTCCTGTTTCAGGATCAGTGGTAGGTTCAAAACCGGTCACAACACGATTACCGAATGTAGTCAAAATCCAGTCTTGAATACCAGACATTGACACTCCGATTCGACGATTCTTTTGAATAACATTACGAGAAACTTCCCAATCGTAATTGCTGAAAGTAACACGCTTAGTATAACGGGCAGCTAACGTAAAGGCTTCCTCTAAACTCCAGCCTTGCTCAGTGGCAATCAATGGAAAGACTTCAAATAAGTTGCATGGTTCACCATTGCTCAAAGAAATTTCCCCACATGGATTAGTTCCTTCAACACCTTCATCGATTCCTGGTTGATAACCGTCGATGGCACGACCATAGTTCTTGGATAATTCCAAGTTCACAATACCAGGTTCACCATTGTGAGTAATGGAGTCGGCAATTGGTGCATAGCGTTTGAATTCAGAATCAACTGCCACACTGTTATTAGAAGCCCAACGGTGATGGTAGAGTTTCTTTTGATCTTGTTTCATAGTAATGAAGTCGTCATCAGTTGCACCGCCCAAAGCTAATTCTGCTGAACGACGAACATTTCCGGCTACGACCGTCTTACCGATCAAGTTACCCATATCGGTACAGTCAACCGAAGTCAACTTGCGTCCAACCGCATTATTCAATACTTCGTTAATATCGAAAAACATTTCAATCAATGGTATGGGACCGGAAGCAGTTCCACCAAAACCTTTGATTTTTTCGCCTTTAGCACGGATATCAGTAATATCAAGAACGACTTGATCAAGTCCATCGTTAGTGTCAGCAAAGTGAGCATCGATCATATTAGCATTTCCGATGACCCAACCTTCACGGGTATCAGGAATTTCATAATGACGTGTAGCAGAAATGTCATTTTCAGCCAACCAATCGTCACGATCAACTGCACCAGCTTCGATAGAGTCTTTATAAGAGGCACTCTCTTTACCAATGATTACAGTTAAATCGACTTTATTATCAACCTCAGGCATTAACTTCATGTTGCTAGGAACAACAGAGAAACCAACGCCGCCACCCTTCATCAATTGATCAAACATGAAGGAGAATGGCATTGAAACTGCGAGTTGATCCTTTTGCAAATAATCTGGCACGATATGGCTTTCACCATACTTTTGAGGACGAATAGCCACGAACCAACAGTTATTCAAAGCATCCCCGTTGCGATGTTGATATTCTGTTCCTGAGATCCACAGATTTCGACCTGATGGTGTAGCTGCCAAGCCATAGACCAATTTGTATAATTGTTGAGCTTCTTTAACTAATCCGGCATATTCTTCATCAGTTAAATCGTCTTTTTTCAAACGAGGGTCAAGATTAATATTTCCTTCGATAACACGCTTTACAGTTTCTGACCAGTTCTCAGTTCGACCCAGTTCAGGAATCCAACGGGCATATGTTCGTTTATAGGTGACCCAACCTAGTTCACCCCAGTGGGGTTTAATTGTTTTTTTAACATTTTCGATAAATTCATCTGACAAAATAACTTTATTAATAACGTCCATTACTGATCACTCCACATAATTAAGATAACACAATATATAGTACCCTCAAAAATAAAAAATAACAAGATATAGTAGTTAATTATTACCATTGACATTTAGTAATTATTAGCAATCCTTGTTATTTCTGTAATTTTAGATTTATAAATCGATTAAATTTTTAAGCGAGTAAAACAAATTGCAACTACTATTTTAGCCCCCATTTTGAAGACTAAGCAATGATTATTTTAATTTAAACTTCCGAGTAAATTTCAAGTGGGTAAATGAAAATTTTTATCTTGACACGAACATATGGTTGTCAGATCAGGTGTTCCACAAGAAAAATTATTTTTAATTATAAAAAAATCTGACGAATTGTCACCTTTCGTCAGACCTATACCAATTCTATTTATTCAGAGCATTTCTCCCAAGTAATAAATCATTAAAAATTATTTAAGCGTTCAGTGATCCGTTTTAAGTTGGGATATTTTTTGAGATTACCTTTTAGAAAAGCGGGATTATTCAAGCGATAAGTTTTTGATTCTTGAGTCCAATACGTTACTTGTGGATTATTGATCACAAAGAAATTCTTTCGGCTTAGGCCAAAGTGCTGATACATCTTCTTTTGATTTTCATTCTCAGCTCGAAAACGATTCAAGCCAATAATTATTTTTTGGCCAATTTGAGGCATCGGGATACTTGGATCACTGGCTCGAATAATCGTATTAGGATCATCAAAGCCAAAATCTTTCGTAGTATCTTTATCCGTAAACACATTTACGTAATCTTTAACTCGAGCTAGACCACCGGAAAATTCCGTTTTGATAGTTTTACCTTGCCAAGATTTATCGCCAGAAATTACTTTTTCAATATAAATCGTGGCTTTGGTCTCGGTGACTAAGCGTCCTAACTCGGGCTGTAAATTAACCACTTGAGCTTTTACAAGCAATTGATTGCCAGCTGTCAAACGCTGCCAGGACATACTAGAGTCATCATATGCAGGCGGAATAGTTGGCGTCTGATCGGATATTTTCTTATCTAAGTCGACAGCTTGACGTAATCGTCTATTCCACTTAGTTTTGTTCTGACGAATTGTTTTGACTGCAGGTGCACTAGATGGTGACTGATTAGTACAGGAGCTTAATGATAACAACATTACTCCCATTATCAGCCAAATTATTTTTTTCATCGCTAGGTTCATTTCCCTTCAGTCATTTTTCTTACCTAGCGTACTATACCACAACAAAAAAGCGAGTCGCTCAATCTTTTCTCAAAAGATCGAATTACTCGCTTGGTGACTAATTATTTCGTTAGATTACTTGCTTTAACCCATTCATTAGTTGCTACTTGGTAATAAGTTTCACCATTAAGTGTCATCTTATTAGCAGTCTTCCATGATGAATTTGGTCCTAAAGCACGATCAGAAATAGCTGTACCATCTTTAGTATATAGTTGAGCCACAGTTGAACCAATAGTTACAACACCAACTGCTGGTTTAACGTTTGAATCATTATTAGTTGTTTGACCAACTACGGTAACAGTACTTGCGTCAACCCATTCATTAGTTGCTACTTGATAATATGTCTTGCCATTTAAGACCATCTTATTAGCTGTACGCCAGCTTGTGTTTGGTCCCAATCCACGGCCGGAAAGTTCCTTACCATTCTTGTCATAAAGTTTAGCAACTGAACCACTTGTTGCTACTACATTTGAGAATGGTGTGACTGTATTGTTAGTAGCTGTAACATCATTGGCATTGACCCACTCGTTAGAAGCAACTTTGTAGTAAGTTTGACCATTGATTACTTTAGTACCAAAAGTCTTCCATGAGCTGTTTGCTGCTAATGTACGTCCACTGATGACATTTCCATAAATGGTATATAACTGTGCAGTTTTATCGTTAACTGTTACAACACCAGTAGCTGTTTCACCAGAATCAGCTTTTGTAACGGTGATAAATTGAGTATTGTTATCGCTTTGAAGTGTGATGCTATTTGAATCGATCTTGTAACCAACTGGAATTTGAGCTTGAGTTAATTCGACCTTATCACCGACCTTGTCGCCAAATACTTCCGTACGATCGACTTCTGAATTATCAGCAGTCTTAAAGATCAATGTATTAAAGACTTTTCTATTTACAGCAACATTATATTCTTTGCCTTGTTCCAAAGTAATTGTTTGTTCTGAATCATTGACCCAACTACAACCGGCAGGAATATCTGTCAACTTATAAGTGTTACCAACACCGCCGTTAACAACTTCTGAATCCACTATTTTATTATTTTGATCGACATAGTTAACTTTGACTGAAATCATTTGATTAACAATAGCTTTTACTGTAGAACCATCTGCACCAAAAACGGCTTTGTTATTAGTTGGAATAGCATAACCATCTGGAGCATAATTGATAGCTGATCCTTGAGCACCTTGCAAGCTTTGGCTACGAATAAAATCACCATTTTGATCATAGAACGAAACGGTATTCGTTACATTCGTTGTTGCTTGAGTAGTCGCGGTATTGTCAGCATGGACAGTAGTTGGTGTTGTCACTGTTGCACCCAAGACCATCCCAGAAACTAGTAATCCACTGAATAATAATGATGTACTCTTTTTCAAAATAATCCCTCCATAAATTATTTGGTCCAACTAAATTATATTCTCTTTAAAAAGATTGTCCTGATATCGAATAATTCTTAAAAATAATTTAAACACAAAAAACCAGTGAGCCAATCATCTTTAATGATCGACGCACTGGTTTTATTGGTCGTTGTGAATCAGACAAAACTCTTATCTAACTCTCAAAACGTATTAATTTCATTTATGCTTCTGAATCAGCTGCACTTTTGGCCTCATCAGTTTTTTTCTTCTTCGAACCGGTTGGTCTCTTTCCTTCGAGCATCCGCTTCTCGTGCCATTCATTCAAACTTATCAGTGACGATAAAGTTAGTGGTAGGAAGATAACTAAGATTATCAAACCAAAGATAACGCCTAAAGCAACTTGAATCAAGGTTGTAACACCTGACGGAATCAAGGCGGCAAAGGTACCACTCAAGATAATAGCGGCGGAAATAACTACTGTACCGATAGCGGTGGCAGCGTTCAACATCCGTTCTTTGAGATCAGGCATTGGTTCATCCTTAAATCTGACCATCAAGAAGATACTGTAATCGACACCTAAAGCCATTAACATAATGAAAGTAAAGAATGGCGTATTCCAACTTAACAAGTTATCACCTAGAACCATCTTCGAGAAGATACGGGTGATACCCATTGACATCTCATAAGCTAACAATAAAGTTCCAATGATCGTCAATGGTTGCAAGATGGACTCAGTAACTACGATCAAGGCAATTCCGATACCGATTGTCATGATAGTTGCTGTCCGTCCAAAGTCACCATTAGCCAAAGTTCTCAAGTCATTATTTTGGGAAGTTTGTCCACCAACGGCAACTTTAGCATTCTTCAATGGACCATGTTTCAACTTGGAATTCATATCAGCTTCCAAAGTCTTAAGTTGCTTAGAAGTAGTATCACTATTTGGATCACCTTTGAAGACTACAGTCAATGATGCAATCTTACGGTTCTTATCCATATAAGCATCTAGTGCTGGTTTAAAGGCACTGCTCTTGATAGTGGATTTTGGTAGATAGAAAGTATCGCCAACGTATGATGTACGTAAACCATCAAGATAACTCTTCATCGTTGAATTACCTTGAGCTAAAGTATCTAATCCATCATTAGCTGAAGATAGTCCTGATTCGAGTTCAGTAACTTGGGAAGCCATTTGTTGCAATTGGGTATTCATCTGTTGAACACCACTATTAACAGTTGAAGCACCGCTGGCTACACTTTGACCACCACTGGTTAAAGTAGAACTCGTTCCAACCAGCGTATTGGTACCATTAGCCAACGTGGACATTCCAGAAGTTAAAGTTGGAATTTGTCCTTGTAATTGCGACATCCCTGCTGAAAGAGCTGATGAACCAGTACTCAATTGGCCAATTGCTCCTTGCAACTGAGCCATTTCACCAGCAGCAGCGGACGTATTTTGACCAGATGCTTGCATCAAAGTTAATAATTGTGTTGCTTGACCTGATAAGGCATTAACTTGTGATTGCAATTGCGACATACCGGAAGCTAATTGTGCTGAACTGCTGCTTAACGTAGATACTCCACTTGTTAGAGCTGGCAACTGACTATTAGCACTCTGTAGACCGCTATTGACGCTTGAGACTCCTGAAGTATATTGATCGATCCCACTTGATAATTGTTGGGCACCGCTTTGTAATTGACTAGTACCATCAGCTAATTCTTGAACTTGAGCAGTGCTGCCAGAAATATTGGCACTTTGCAATTGTTGACTAGCTGAATTTAAACCGGACTTAATTTGTTCAAGTCCCTTCGTAGAAGTCGTTAAACCATTAGTAATACTTACTAATTGGTTCTTCAAATACATACTCTTAATTTTAGAACCACCTGGTTCAGTAGCTGAGGTTACTGTCTTAACGCCAGGTTCTTTTTGAAGATAGGTCGTTAAATCGTCAATCGTAGCTAAACGTTCTTGTGACGTCATCTTCTGGTTACTCTCAATATAAATCGTAGCCGGAGCTGACATACCTTTACTAAAACGATCTTGAATAATTTCATAACCCGCTTTAGCTTGATAAGAATTTGGAACTTCATCAGCGTTGTTAAAATTCAATTTAGAATTATTGTTGATGAAGAATGGTACGGCCACAATCGCAATGATACCTAGTATCACAACTGGATAGGCCAAGGCTGAACGTGACAAGCCATACCAGATACGACTCTTGCCGCTACCGGCACTAACCTTGCTAGGCCAAAACATCTTCTCACCTAAAGTTTGCATAAAGAACATGTTCAAGGTCAACAGAACGGCTAACAAAATCAAGATACCGATGGCTACACCTACGGCACTCTGATAGAAAGAAAACTTAGCTAGAGCAAGTACGGAGAATCCGATCAATACGGAAACACCACTGTAAAGGATCGTCCGACCACCATGGATCTGGGCATCATGTGACGCTTCTTTAGCCGACAGTCCCCGAGCCAACGCTCCTTTAAAGTAGTTGTAGAGCAGGATATTATAGTCAGTCCCAATACCAAACAGAACTACGACTAAGAAAACTTGAGTAAAGTTAGAGATTGGGAAATTGACCTTCTGGGCTAAGTTCATCACGATACTTAACGATGTGACGAATGCGACCCCGACATTGAGCAAAGAAATCAGTGGCACAATTGGGGATTTGAAAACTAAAATTAAAACAATGAAAATAAAGATGATTGCAATAATTTCCGTCTTTTGAATCCCCTTTTCAGTGACCGTTGAAAAGGCATCATTCAATGCATCGACCCCGGTGACATAAGTACTGATCCCCGAAATCTTCAATTGTCGTTGTAATTCATTAACTTGTTGACCAACGTAATTATTCTTCTTAACTGTTACTTGGGCTAATTGCGTCGTTTTATCCTTAGCAATCAATTGCTTTTTAGTTTCAGCATTATCGCTAGGACCCATGACGTTAGTAATTTTAAGAATTTTCTTGTTGGATAATTCATTTAAACTGTCATCAATTTTCTGAGATTGCGATGACGACAATTTACCAGCATTATTGTTCTTAAAGACTACCGTATAAGTCCGCACCGACTTATTACCGTTAGCCTTTTTCTCTATATTGGCAGCACGTTGGCTTTCAGTATAGCTTGGCAAAGTGAAATTCCCTTTGTTCCGGACCAATTGCGAAACATTAGGCATTGCCACTAATGCTATCAATACGACCACGATCCAGCCAATCAGAGCTGATATATATCTACTCAACTTTTTCTGCATAATCTAATCTCCTTAATTGAAATATCACACAAAATAAACAATAGTTTTCTGAAAATACATTCTCCATAATAAAATCAATAATTCTTTTATACAAGAGACAATTATTATATATTAGCTTATATTTAGACAAAAGAGACTATATGTAAAATATTAGACAAATATTTTTAATTAAAACTATTTTTCATATGCTAGAATTAGGAATGTATTCATATATCAAAGTTACAGGGGGAGAACCAATATGAAAATCGATGTTGCTAAACATCTGACGCTCGGTGCCAAACGAACCCTTAAAGCTTTCCGACAAGCGATGTTCGATACTTTAAGCGAAAAAGAATTCGATAAGATAACCGTTAACGATATTTGCGAAAAGAGCGAATATCCACGGGCAACTTTTTATAATTACTTCGATGATAAAATGGATCTCTTACACTACCTTTGGACTCATATCAGTAAGGAGATCCTCCAAACAGTTCCACCAGTAGAGAGTAACGAAGAAGGCTTGATCAAAACTTTTAACAGCCTTCTAAGCTTCTTTAATGATAATCGACAACTCTTCACCAATATCAAACAAAATAACGGAGTTGATTCCCATTTATGGCGAAATATGGCTGGATACCTCAAAGAAGAAGCTAATCAAATCGTTTTTATTAACTATTCTTCACAAGGCAACTGTAAAGTTCCGCGAAAACTGCTGGCTAACTTTTACAGCGATATTATTATCGTCATGCTCGAGTGGTGTCTTTTCGAAGATCCAGAAACTACCTCCAAAGATGCAGATCAATATTTAACTGCTCTTTTACACGGTGGCCTATAAAAAAATCACTACTTATTTCTGCAACAAAAAAAGTATCCTCTGAGTCCATCTGGATTCAGGGGATACTTTTTTAATTTGAAAGTTGAACGTTTAGGTTCACTCTCAGCTTTATTATTTGTTTATGTATTCTTCAACAAGTTTCTTATTATCTTCGTTAGTAATTGACTCGTTAACAGCAAGGTCAGCTAGTGTAGCGAGGTCTTCGGTACTCAATTTCTTCATCAAACTTCTAACACGTAGAACTGATGTTGCACTCATTGAATATTCATCAAGACCCATGCTCAAAAGCAATGGAACCATAGTATTATCACCAGCTGCTTCACCACACATACCAGCCCACTTGCCTTCTTTATGAGCTGATTCAATAACGTGTTTGATCAATCTTAAAATTGATGGGTTATATGGTTGATAGAGATATGAAACATGTTCATTACCACGATCAGCGGCCATTGTGTATTGAATCAAATCATTTGTACCAATACTAAAGAAGTCAACTTCTTTGGCAAATTGGTCAGCAAGAACAGCAGCGGCAGGAACTTCCATCATCATTCCTAATTGAATGTTGTCGGAAACTTCAACACCGTCTTTAACTAACTTAGCCTTTTCTTCTTCAAAGATCTTCTTTGCAGATCTAAATTCTTGCAAAGTACCGATCATTGGGAACATGATACGTAATTGACCAAAAGCTGAAGCACGAAGCAAAGCTCTTAGTTGTGTTCTGAAGATCTCTTGTCTATCCAAACTAATACGGATAGCACGATAACCTAAGAATGGGTTCATTTCTTCAGGAAGTGGCAAGTATGGTAAATGCTTGTCGCCACCGATGTCCATTGTACGAACAACAACTGGCTTACCCTTCATACCTTCAAGAACTTTCTTATAGGCCTTGAATTGATCATCTTCTGTTGGAAGACTATCTGATTGCATGTACAAGAATTCTGTACGATAAAGGCCAATACCTTCGGCACCATTATCAATAACCCCTTGAAGGTCATCTGGTGTACCGATATTTGCGGCAATATCAAAGTGCTTGCCATCAGCAGTAACTGTGGCTTCGTTCTTTAATTTTTCCCATTCAGCCTTTTCAGCTGCAAAGTTTGTAGCTAGTTCTTGGTAATGTTTGATATCTTCATCAGAAGGATCAACGACAGCAGCACCGTTCAAACCATCAACGATAACTGTATCGCCTTCTTTAACATCACTAGTAATAGTATCTGTACCAACAACAGCTGGCAATTCAAGTGAACGTGCCATGATAGCTGAGTGAGCTGTACGTCCACCGATATCAGTAACAAATCCCTTAACGAAACTATTTAGTTGTGCTGTATCACTTGGTGTCAAATCATGTGCAACAATAACGACATCATGGTCGATCAATGCTGGATTTGGAAGTGATACCCCTAGCAAGTGGGCCATAACACGTTTTGTAACATCACGTACATCGGCTGCTCTCTCTTGCATATATGGGTTGTCTGTCATTCCTTCAAAAATAGAAATGAAGTTGTCTGAAACATCGTGCAATGCTTGTTCAGCATTAACACTATTGTTTTTAACTTCTTGTTCAACTGCACCCGTAAATTCTGGATCAGCCAAAATCATCTTGTGAGCATCAAAAACTTGAGCTTCTTCTTCACCGAGAGATTCTTTAGCGATATCTCTGATCTTTGTTAATTCGTCATCTGATGTTGAAATAGCATCTTTAAGACGGCTAACTTCGGCATCAGCATCTGAAATACTCTTTTTTGTGAAAGACAAATCTGGTTGAACTAAAAGGTATGCTTCTGCAGTAGCGATACCATCACTAGCTGCAATTCCCTTAATAGTCTTAACCATTATTCTGCCAAACCTTCTTTTGTCATAGTGTCTGAAATAGCAACGATAGCTTCTGAAGCGTCATCGCCATCAGCAGTAATAGTAACGTCAGCACCTTGGCCAACACCAAGTGACATAACACCCATGATTGACTTCAAGTTTACTGATTTACCTGAGAATTCAATGTTGATATCTGAACTGAATTTACTTGCTGTTTGTACCAACATAGTAGCTGGACGTGCGTGGATACCTGTTTCTGCAATAATGTGAAAATCTTTCTTTTCCATAATAATACCTCACCATATAATTATAAAATTCTGTAGTAAAACTACAAATATTCACTAATTAATTTACCATTATCTATTAATTTTCACAAGTGCTTTGAACTAAAAATATTCAAATAAGCCAAGTACGATAAGACGTTTAACGCTTACATCGCTACAGCCTGAAAGCGTTTATATTACAATGCTTTTTCACAGAGATTTGAAAGAAATTTTTTTAAAATTTTTAAAAAAGACAAAAATTCAATTTTCAAGACTTAGCACTTGCATTACTCGAGTGCTAATTATATACTACCGTTGTATCCTGTAATAAAGGAAAGGTGGGGTGCGAATGTTATGTCAGAATTGTCATAAAAATGAAGCTACAATTCATCTATACACTAGTGTTAATGGTCAAAGAACAGAAATTAACCTCTGCCAAGACTGTTATCAAAAATTAAGAAATCAAGCTAACGAAGGTATGAATAATATGGCACAAAATCCAAACGGCGGATTTTCTAGTTTTGAAGACTTGTTCAACGCCTTGAATGGTGGACAACAACCAAATGCTTTCCAACAACAAGGTCCCCAAACTCAAACCGGCAATGGTGGCGGTAATGGTCGCAGACCTAGAGGTAACGGAGTCTTAGATCAATATGGCGTTGATTTGACTGCTCTTGCTAAAAAGGGCCAAATCGATCCTGTTATTGGTCGTGACAAGGAAATTAGTCGTGTAATAGAAATACTTAATAGAAGAACAAAAAACAATCCAGTTTTAATTGGTGAAGCTGGTGTTGGTAAAACAGCTGTTGTTGAAGGTCTTGCTCAAAAGATCGTTGATGGCGATGTTCCAGAAAAACTGCAGCACAAACGGGTCATCCGTTTGGATGTAGTCTCACTGGTTCAAGGAACTGGCGTACGTGGACAATTTGAGCAAAGAATGCAACAGTTGATCAATGAATTACAAAAAGAAACAGATATCATCCTATTTATAGATGAAATTCATGAAATTGTTGGAGCCGGTAATGCGGAAGGCGGCATGGACGCAGGTAACGTTTTGAAACCTGCCCTAGCTCGTGGCGAACTTCAACTTGTCGGTGCAACAACTTTGAATGAATACCGCACAATTGAAAAAGACTCAGCTTTGGAACGTCGTCTACAACCTGTCCAAGTTAATGAACCAACCGTTGAGGAGACTGTCCAAATTCTCAAGGGTCTTCAACCTAAATATGAAGATTATCATCATGTAAAATATTCTAATGAAGCAATTAAAGCTGCAGCTGAATTATCAGCACGTTATATTCAAGATCGCTTCTTACCTGATAAAGCCATTGACTTGATCGATGAAGCTGGTTCTAAAAAGAATTTGCAGATCAATCACGTTGATATGGCCGATTTAGATAATAAGATCTCTGATGCTGAAGTTCAAAAACAAGCTGCCCTACGCAATGAAGATTACGAAAAAGCAGCTTACTATCGTGATCAAGTAACTAAATATCAGAACATGAAGAACGACAATAAAGACGAACCTGCGGGTCAAAATATTGTCACAGATAAAGAAATTGAAAAGATTATCGAAGAGAAGACTAACATCCCTGTAGGTGAACTTCAATCGAATGAACAAGCTCAACTAAAAAACTTGGAATCCGATTTAAAGGGCCACATTATTGGACAAGATAAAGCTGTTGCTGATGTTGCCAGAGCCATTCGTCGTAACAGAGTTGGTTTTAACAAGTCTGGTCGTCCAATTGGTTCCTTCCTATTCGTTGGACCTACTGGTGTTGGTAAAACAGAACTAGCTAAACAATTAGAACGAGAACTATTTGGTTCAGAGGACTCGATGATCAGATTCGATATGTCTGAATACATGGAAAAGCATTCAGTTTCTAAGTTGATCGGTTCGCCTCCAGGGTATGTTGGTTATGAAGAAGCTGGACAATTGACTGAACAAGTTCGTCGTAATCCATATAGCCTAGTACTCTTGGATGAAATTGAAAAAGCTCATCCCGATGTTATGCATATGTTCTTGCAAATTCTTGATGATGGACGTTTGACAGATTCTCAAGGTCGGACTGTAAGTTTCAAGGATACGATCATTATTATGACTTCAAATGCTGGACAAGGTTTGCAGGAAGCTAATGTCGGTTTCGGTGCTGAAGCAAGTGGTACCACGAACTCGATCTTGAATCGCTTGTCAGAATTCTTCAAACCAGAATTCTTGAATAGATTCGATGGTATTGTCGAGTTCAACTCATTAACGAAGGATAATCTCCTGAAGATCGTTGATTTGATGTTAGACGATACCAATAAGATGATTGCTGATCAAGGCTTAAGTATCCACGTAACTAAGGATGCCAAAGATAAATTGGTTGACCTCGGTTATAATCCAAAAATGGGTGCCCGTCCACTCCGTCGTGTGATTGAAGAGCAGATTGAAGACAAAGTAGCTGATTACTTCTTAGATCATCCTAAGGATAAACAGCTAGAGGCACACCTTGATAAAGACGAAATTAAAGTTTCTAAGTATAGTGCACCTGATACTGAAGAATAATTAGTGGTGCAAAGACAAAGGTTCCTAGTAATCAATTAATGATTACTAGGAGCCTTTTTTTGTAACTATTATTGTATGCTTTGGGTAATTGTCCAGTCGACAGTTCCCGTATACAGTCCTGATTCTTTCATACCAGCAAACTGATAGAGCAAGAGCCCATCATTAGCATTCCAACTCATCGAATCTAGTGGTTGATTAGCTGTAGTAGTGGTAATAATAGCCGGCTGAGATCCGAGTGTTTGATATCCGCTGCTGTTATAGTAGCGTAATTCTCCGGCAAATTGGGTACCATTTGAATTAACCAATGCCTGCCCTTGTTTCACTGTTAGTTGAATTGGGTCCTTGTAACGTCTCATATCATCGATTGTAATTCCATTATTAGGATAACTTGAGTCCGGATTTGCCCGGGATAAAAGTTTAGCCCTTCCATAAGATTCAACGTTTCCATAATCAATATCTTGAACATTCTCAATTACTGCTGTATCAGTCGTATAATTCAGGATATCAGTTTGTCCAAATGCCCTGTAATCTTCGTTACTATCATTTGTTCCAGTAACATACGGAACTGAAGAATAACTAGTTCTGGAGACAATCCCGTTGACCTTTGTATCAATTTCAATCGTATGGCTCTGATTTATTTTAAAATCAAGACCAGGTATCGTGACATTTGTATTGCCAGTTTGATCATCATCTGCCACTTGATAATTTGTAGTACTTTGTCCGTCTACTAAAACATTAGAAACTGTCGTTCCTTTGCGTAATGGCATCGTATATATACCATTCTTTAGAGTCCCGCTAGTACTTTGATTGGTTACTTTATCCTTATACTTGACTGTATCACCGTTTATGACACCATAAAGGGAATTATCTGTGTTAGTCCCATCATTATAAGTTTCGTTACTCAAAGTATTAGTGAAAGATAAATCCGGTCCCCCATTTGGTATTACGTGTAACAGAGCTTCATTTGTAGTATATGAATAAGTTTTACCATTATACTTGATGGAAATAATTGCCAATACAATCATCCCATCGTCATCCAAAGTGGTGTCTGGTATTGAGTAGGATAATGCCTTTGGTGAATCTTTTTGAACTTGAGTTCTTACATGCGTAATTGGATCTTCTTTGTACCATTTAACAGTATACGAAGTTTCATCATCTTCATCTAATTCACCAATATTTCCCATAAATTTAAAGGTTGCAGTTTCTCCAGCATGAACTGTTTGATCCTCCAATCCCTCACCAATAGTTACCGTGGTTTCTCTTTCAAACGTTGAACCTGATGGGTTATGGAAAGTACCTATGACTTTCACTACTCCTGATATACGTTTAGTGTTAGCTTCAAGTAATCCCGTTTCAGAATCAATCGTAGCTAAGTTAGTATTATCAACACTCCAAGTTACATAACCTGTAAAGTATTCTGGAATTGGAATAGCACGAGCATAAGTATCTGTATTGACAAGATCATTACTAGAATTATACAGATAATCATCATCTGTTGTCACTGAACCATCGGTAGCATCTGTGGGACCGTGTACACAATGAACTGCCGCAACATCTGAATATAGGTAGAAGCCTTTAACCAGTCCAAACAAATCTGACCAGTATGTTTCCAATTGATAATACTTGGTTCCAACTGCGTTCGGAGTTAATGGGAGGTTTTTCTTAGTACCCCCAGCTTTTTTATCTACTTTTGACCAATTTTGACCATCACTAGATTCATACCATTGATAGTTTCTACTTGTTAAGGCAGCCCCAAGTAGTTGATCACCAACGGAACGTCTAGCATCAGCATAAATATTTTTTGTTTTATTAATTTCAATATATGTGTCCTTAGCAGGTTGCTGGATATATCCAC
Organism: Companilactobacillus sp. FL22-3; assembly: GCF_054881455.1. Taxonomy (NCBI): domain Bacteria; kingdom Bacillati; phylum Bacillota; class Bacilli; order Lactobacillales; family Lactobacillaceae; genus Companilactobacillus; species Companilactobacillus sp. FL22-3. Next base: position 122,175 of record NZ_JBTYYZ010000005.1, read on the forward strand.
TACGAGTACGAAAACCAATAAAATAAGCTGCATTCCCACTAGGGGTTTTATAAGGTTTTACTTCAGTTGTTGCATCATCAGCATTAACATCCTTGTACCTTCTATTAAACGTGGAGGCTGACAAAATGAAAATAGAGATGATTACTAGTAACCACCGAACCTTTGCATTTCTCATGATGTAACCCCTTTCTTATTATTACACATGAATTATATCATCTGTTTAATGGCCACATTGTTCATATTCAACAATTTTTTTTTTACAATATTGAATAACTTTTCGTGTTAAATAATCGAATCCTTCTATAAAAAAATATTAAAAAATAAGATAATTTAAATTTTTCTTAATTATCTTTAAGATACCTATATAAAAGGCTTTTGCCTTTTTTTTCATGTTAGAATGGCTTTAATTCAATGTTAGAAGGAAATTATTATGGCAAGAAAACATAATATTTCTCACAAAGGGGAAAGAACTATGGACAATAATGTACTCTCACCTAAAATAAAGAAAATAGCTCGTGACGATATCGAGATCAAAGTTAACTACGTCGACTCATTGGGGAACGATATCCTACCAGCAACGACAATCAAAGGACATTACTTGGATAAGCTTGAAATCCCCTGGAAAGAAGTCCCTGGTTATGTTTTGTCATCAGTTAACAATTTCCAACAAACTTTTATTCCCAACGATGATGGGATCTATTTAGTCTACTCCAGTCAATTGTCGGCTCCAGTGATCGTTTATCATCGAAACACTGATGGTAATTTGATTTCTGATCCTGAGTATCTCGAAGGTAAACTCAACCAAAAATTCGATACTCATCCTCTAGAAGAAGCTAGCCGCTTTCTGACAAAAGCACCTAAATCTTCAACTGGTAAATTTACTTCTGAAGTACAAGAAGTGGAATATATTTATAATGTCACTCCGATCAAAACAATTAAAATTGAAGATAACCTCTATATTGAAACCATCAACAACGCACACGTCTTCAATGAACCACTGAGCAACGTTCCTTTGGAAAAAACCTTGCCCTTTGGAACGACTTGGAAAATTTATCGTGCAATGAAGGAGACATATAATAGTAGAATTTGGTACAACTTGGGGGGAAACATTTGGGTTCCAAATACTGAAGCAGTCAAAACTACTATTATCAAACAGCCTTCTTTACGTAAAGCACTATTAAACAGTCCCTTGACTGAAAATGCTAACAATATTAGCTATACCTATTCAGTGATCGACCAAATGAATATCAATCGTGAAGTCAAAATCATGTATTATGCCGATCAATATATCACTGCTTGGAAAACACCTTACGGCGATATGGATAATCACCGCTTTCATGGCGAACAACAAGTTTATGTACAAAAGTTAGTTCAATTAGATAACTACAGCGTCTGGGCCAAATTGGATGACGGTTATTACATTGAAAGTAAATATTTAAATCTTTAAGCAAAAGAACCTAATCCGGATTTCAGATTAGGTTCTTTTTATTTCGAGCTTTTTTCAAAACCAAGCTAGGGTTATAATGAAAGCGTATACAAAAGGAGTGATTGTATGGAAACTAAAGAAAATAAAACTGAAGAACTAATTGGCTTAGTCGTGATCTATATCTTCGCCTTCGTGGCTGTTTTTTTGAGTATCTTTGCCCTCTACTTTCACTTCACCACCAACTTATCAATTGCCTGGATGATCAAATTATTGTTAGTAGATTTAGGATTAATGGGACTAGCCATCGTCAAACCAATCTTGGATTTAATTCTTGCCTTTTGGCATGACATCCTTAAGAACTAGTATTAAATCAGAAAGTAATTTTCAATTACTGCCCCTCACATCAAGGTCTGCCTGGTTTGGTAGTTTAAGCATTTAGAATAAACTGGAGTTTCTTGGAGATACTTTTCAGTCCAAGAGATTCCAGTTTTTTAATTGTTAAAGCGATAATCTTTTCTGCTATAACTTTTACGCATGAATAGGTATTCATTATGAGTCTTTTACAGTGAGTCAGAACAATTTTATGATAATTGTGAATAGAGGTCTTTAGAGAAATAAGATAATGGGAAGGAAAAGTTTTAAATGACAAAAACTGAACATGAAAAGCTATTAGCTGGCGAAGATTATGATTATCGTGACCCAATGCTACAGGAGATGTTGCATGATGGTCAAAAGTTGGTTCAACGACTCAACCAAACAACAAATCTAAGTGAAAAGAAAGCTATAACTCAACAATTATTTCAAAACGTTGGCAAAAATTTGACTATCAATGGTCGTTTCGAAGCAATCTATGGCAAACATATTAGTTTTGGTGATGATGACTTTATCAATGGCAACTGTTTTTTCCAAGATTCCAATTTAATTACTTTTGGCGACCGTGTCATTGTCGCTCCTGATACAAAGTTTTACTGCGGACAACACGCCCTCGATGCTAGACAACGTTTTGGCACTCGTTCAGATGGCAGTCATTATCTAATCACTCATACGAAACCAATCACAGTTGGTAGCGATGTTTGGATTGGTGGCAACGTGACAATTATTGGTGGCGTTCATATTGGAGATAATGTCATTATCGGTGCTGGAGCTGTGGTCGTGAAAGATATACCTGATAATAGTGTCGTTGGCGGTGTACCAGCCAAAATCATTAAACAATTGGCACCGCTAGATTAATAAGCGAGGAAATGGTCATGAAATTAACGCAGTTACCAATTTTTAGAATGTATCATCTAACAATTGATTCGTCTCAACGTGACACTTTTGTCGAAGCTGGTGTTCATAATCTACTAACTTCACATCAGTCTGAACCCGGTACCTTTGCGATGTATGCAACACATTTGGATAAAACCGGTACCGATAATTATGTCTTTGAACTTTACCAAAATGAATCGGCATATCAAATACATGCTGCTTCTCCTCAATTTAAAAACTATGGACAAGTGGCTAAAAAAGTTGTGCAAGAGAAGGATTTTCAAGAATTATATCCACAATATTTACAAACAAATCGGCAAGAACTAATTGTCAATGGTAAAAATGATTATTCATTGAGATTGACGACCTTTGATCTTACTGAAAAAACGGCTGATACTTTTAAACAAGAAATTTATTCAGCGATAAAAAGTCAGGATGTCACATATTATTTAGCGACTTTAGATGAAACTAAGACACGCTGGTTGAGCCTTGAATTCATGAATTGCATTGATAATAAGGAGATCTCCCAATTAATTGAGTCAGCTGCCAGCAATATACAGACTAAAGAATTGGTAGTTGATACTTTAGTTAGTCAAGCTAATATCGTGTATGAAAAATAAAACCCTTGAATGACTATTACTTAGTCGTTCAAGGGTTTTTACTTTTTCCAAAACTAATAACCTAAATACTTCCTAGTGCAAAAACGATAGGAATCGTGATTAAACTCAAAACAGTTGATAAGCTCATCACAGAAACTGCCGGAGTTGTTTCCCCTTTTGCCTGTAGCGTAAACAAAACAACTAGTCCTGCGACCGGACATGCGGCCATAACTAACGTCGTATAAAAAGCTACACCAGTCACACCAATTATCTTCATTAAAAAGATCCCAATAATCGGGAAAAGTAGATTTCGCAATAAAATCGTCATTAATAAGGACTTATTTAACATTTGCCGACTAAATTTGATGTTAGCCAGACTGTTCCCAATCACAATCATTGATAAGGGCGTATTGATCGATCCAACATACTTAATAATTTCTTTTGGAAAACCACCTAAATTAAAAGAAAAACCCAAGATCACGATTCCAAGAATAATCGCAATGATATTTGGATTCAGTAAAACTTCGCGCCAGTCGGCCGATTCGTTTGTCTGATCGTTGTTCTTGAACAGTGATACCCCCTGCGTCCAACTAAAAATATTAAAAGCTGCCAATGACACGACGGCATAAAAAACTCCCGTGGCACCAAAAAGTGAACTGATCAACGGTATTCCCATAAAACCAGCATTGGAATAAATACTGCCATACTGAGCGATTTGCTTCAAATTAGTATCCTTTAAACCATGAAAAACTATTTTGACCACAATGATTTCTATGATATACAGCAAAAAGACTGCCAGGATTGCGAGCATAAACATTCGCAAACGATCACTCGAATAAGGCTGCTCAAAGGCATTGATGATCAAACATGGCGATACAATATACAATAAAACATTGGTTAAGTCGCTGGAAGTCTGGGGATGCATGAAACCAAGTTTATTGATCAATACCCCGATCATCATCAAGCCAAACATTAACACAATTTGATTAACTAATTGTCCGATATTCATTTAGTTACTCCCCTCAATTAGTTAATTATACAAATAATTCTCTCCAAAAGAAAAAGCATCCCTCAAAAAGGACGCTTTTTAAATTCGACGACGACTAGTGGCTGGAAAGCCTAATTCTTCACGGTACTTTGCTACTGTTCGTCGTGCTATTTGGAGACCATCTTTTTGTAAAATATCGGAAATCTTTTGATCGCTCAGAGGTTTAGATTTATCCTCATCATTCAGGATGATCTTGATTTTATTTTTGACTTGATCAACTGATTGATCTTGACCCACTGTAACTTTGCTGCGACGGGAGAAGAATTTCTTCAATTCGAAAATACCAAAGTCAGTTTGAATGTACTTACCATTGATCGTACGGCTAACTGTTGACTCACTGACTTGCAATTTTTGAGCCACATCTCTAATCAATAGTGGTGCCAAAGAATCGCTCTCTTGCATAAAGAATTTATATTGGGACTTAACGATACAGCGACCAATTATGGAAATCGTATCGATTCGACGTTGCAAGTTGTATTCCAAAGTCTTGTATTGATTATACTTACGTTTAATGTATTCTTGAACTTCACTATCATTTGATGAACTCAAATTGTCATATGTTTCTTGTGCGAAGATCAATTGGGGTTGTCCATACTTTGTGACTGCTAAAGTTAATTTATCATTTTCTTTTTTGACAGCCAATTCTGGCACAACATACTGCTCATTTTGCGAAGTGTATCTTTGACCAGGATTTGCCGACAGAGATTGAATGAAGTCGGCATCAGCCTGTAATTCAGCGTTTGACAACTTCAAAACCTTTCTTAACTTTTTCCATTCATGCTTAACGAACAGTTCAAAGTTATCACTCAGCATTGAGAGAATGGCTGGATTAGCTGAATCAGCTTCGGCTTGCAAATAAAGACATTCTCTTAGATCCTTGGCTCCAATCCCAGGTGGGTCTAATTGATGCAGCAAAGTTTTAGCATCCAACAGCATGATGGGCGTAATATCTGGTAATTCTCGATAAATCTCCTCATCAGACAACGTTAAATAACCATTAGGATCTAACTGCTCAATCAAATAGACTACCAAGTCCCGCAAAGGTGTTTTACGCATCGTTAATTGAACTTGATCCAATAAATAATCAAACAGCGATTGTTGCTCATCTTTTATTTGATAATTCCTCACATCATTACTTACGAATGGCATATCTAAATTCATCCGCACATCGAATAAAGGATTCTCTAAACTTTGCTCGTTTAAGTAGTCTGCCAAGTCGATCGCATCCGATTGCAAAATCAAAATTGATTGTCGCATTCCTTGTGTCAAAGTTATTCCTTGAACTTGTTTTTGATTTAAAGTTTCTTGTAATTTCATTATTTACCCTCCCTCCATTAGTTAAATTGTTGAAGATTATTCATTCCGAAAAATGAAAAGGCTTCCAAATTAACTATCATATTAATGATAGCGCTTTTTACAAAATTTGTATTTATTCTTCTAAAAATTTTTTAGGAACAGATTTCTTTGCAATAAAGGTTGTTATCCCTGTCGTGTTTAATCTAATCAACCGATTCTTAAATTGGCTCCGATCAATGTCCAGACTATTTTGGTGATAAATTCGAAAGAGCGTCAAAGTATTCCGGCAGATAAAATTAGCACAGATATAAGCATCCAGACGCGATATTTCATATTTATCGTTAAATTCTTTCGCTAATTGCACCGATACTTCAGTTTCAACTTTTCGAGCCAGAAACGAATACTCATTTGAAGTCATTAAGAACGTATAAAATTGCCGAGATTTTTCAAAAAAATCAAAGAAACGATCAAAGATATACCCTGAGACTGGCAGACTTTGATCGAGCGGCGTTTCGATAATTGAAGCAAATAACCGTTGAGCAATCTCATGTGCAACCATATCCGCAAAGTCATCGATCGAATCATAATGTAAATAAAAAGTCTTGCGATTGATCTGTGCTTTTTCAGTTAAAGCTTTAACAGTAATATCATGATAGTTTTGGCCTTGGGCCAGTTCTTGAAAGGCCTTTTGTAGGGCTTGATTGGTTTTCTGAACTCTGCGATCAACTTTTTTCATTTTTCCACTTCTATTGTCTGATATTTTCGATTTTTGGTTTATTTGCCTCAAACTATAGCACATTTTTATCAAAATATGATTGTATTTATAACTTTATCATTAATTAATTAGTCTAATTTGCTAATAAAAAACAACTTCATTATTTATTGGTATACATACAAGTAGATGATATGTCAACATTAGTAACTCAATGGTCTATTTATTTTACTCCGCAGGTTCAGGGCCATATACTGAGGTCGTAATAACGAACAAGTTTATTACACTGTTTTCAATTAAACAAATAACTCCATTACTTATTGGAGGCTTAAATATGAAACTGTTAAAAAGATTATTAATAGTTGCATCAATGCTTGGAGCATTTATAGCGTTGTGGTTTGTTTTTCAGGCACCGACACAAGTTACTGATGCTGCAACCGTTGCCCCACCGACGACTAGTTCAACTGTTCAATCAAATTCCACGATTGAACCTAAAGCTGAACTTACTGTCAACGGATTAACTGGCAGTGATGCAAAAATTACCGATATGAACGGCGTTTTGATTCAACCATCTGATAACTTGTACAGCTGGTTAAATTTTAATGTTAGTTATAATTGGAGCATCCCTGATAATGTCAAAATCGAATCTGGCGATACTATTCCTTTTGAATTACCTTCCGGAATAGTTTCATCAGGTGATCTATCCTTCCCAATTTATGATTCCAATGGAGTCGAGATTGGGAATGCCACGATTAAAAATGGCGAGGCCAAAGGTGTAATTACCTTTAATGACGTTTTGAGTGAAACGACCATCGACCGTCACGGCACTTTAAGCTTCATCGCTAAAGGTACTAATAACGGTAATGGCAATCAAGGTCAGAATTGGATGTTTAACAAGAATGGCTGGGTTTCTGGCTATGATCCTACGACTGGTATTCCCGACCAATTAACTTGGAACATCGCTTTCAATCCTAACCTCCATAATTTAACAAACGTTGTCATTACTGATACTTTAGGACCTAATGAAGAGTATATCCCTGGTTCACTCACTGCCATTGCTGGTTCTTATGGCCCTGGTGGTTTCGAGAGCAATGGTCATCAATTGACTCCCGAAGTGACAACTAACGGCAATCAAGTAATTATCAGTTTCCCTGGTAATATTACTACTGCAGTTGATATTTATTATCGTGTCAAAGTTACTGGAACTTCAGCCAGTGGTACGACAACTTGGACTAACCACGCAACCATGGCTTCTAGCGAAGGTAATCAACAAGTCGATACTGAAACTTCTTGGGGAGGTTCTGGTACTGGTACTGGAGGCCAAAAAGTTGGCTCAATGACCTTTACCAAGACTGATGGAGTCTCTGGTGCACTACTTGCCGGTGCCGAATATGAGCTCAAAGATAGCAAAGGGAAAGTATTGATTTCCAATGCCATGACCGATCAAAACGGTAAAATCGTTCTAACAAACCTACCTTACGGCGATTATACTTTGACAGAAGTCAAAGCTCCTAATGGTTACATCCTAGATTCAACCCCAATCAGCTTCACGATCTCTGATTCGTCAGTTGATATCACCTCAACTCAAAAGGATCAAGCAGAAGCCGGCGCAGTAGTTTTGAAAAAGATTGATCCCGATACTAAAGATTCAATTTCTGGAGCAACCTTCAATCTTTTGGATCAAAATGGCAAGCTTGTTAAAGAAGGTCTTGTAACCAATGACAATGGTGAAATTGCTGTGAGCGACCTACCTGCTGGTATTTATCAATTTGTGGAAACCCAACCTGCTGCAGGTTATGATCTCAACACAACACCAATTGAATTCACTGTTGTTGCTGGTCAAACAACTCCAGTAGAATTGGAAAAGTTCAACGTTGCCACAACTGTTGTTCCAAATACAGGTAATGTTGTCTTAACCAAAGTTGACGCAACACTCAATAAACTCTTACCTGGAGCCATCTTTGAACTTTTGGATGGTAACGGCAAGGTTATTGAAACTGGTCTAACGACTAATGCGAACGGTCAAATTACAGTAACTGACCTTGAAGCTGGAAACTATTCCTTTGTTGAAATCGCGGCCCCTGAAGGCTACGAATTGGACAAAACTCCAATCAACTTTACCGTAAGTAAAGATATCGTCAGCGACTTAGAGGCAAAAGATCAGCCAAAGCCAACTGAACCAAATCCTCCAGTTGAACCTAATGAACCTGGACCCCCAGTTGAGCCGACTGAACCACCAGTTAAACCTACCGAGCCACAGCCTGGTAAACCTGAACCTCCAGTTGAACCGACTGTCCCTCAACCTGGTAAGCCAAATCCTCCGGTTGAGCCAACTGTTCCTCAACCTGGTAAGCCAAATCCTCCGGTTAAACCAACTGTTCCTCAACCTGGTAAGCCAAATCCTCCAGTCAAACCGATTGTCCCTCAACCCGGTAAGCCTGAATTACCTACTGAACCAAGCAAACCAATCTCTCCAACTGAACCAGGTAACTTGATCCCTCCAGTTAACCCTGAAGCATCAGGTGATGAACCTGTTCCAGAGACCGTTGGTGTACTTCCTCAGGTCAATGGCAGTGCAAGTAATTCGACATCGAATTCAGCGCTGGAAAGTTCCCACAGACTAGTGACGCAAATGGTTTAGCTTTGATGATCAGTGGTTTCTTGATTATGTTGTTCGTCTTCTTTAAACATCTAATTAAAAATAGAAATTAACATTGATACCCCCTGACGCCTAATCAGAGGGTATTATTTTGCCCTACATCAACTGTTTTCCTTATACACAATGGCTACACAAAGAATAAGACAGCCTAACTAGGATATATTATTATGTTTTCGATAGCAGAATATTAATGATCTCTTGTTATCAATGACAAAAATAGATTTCTCCATTGGTACATTGAAATCTAGGGAGATAATCAACATGAAATTATATCAAAAAAGTCTTTTATCCGCTGCACTCTTAGGATTGGGAATGGGAATTTCCACTATTCCCGCAATTACTGCAGGCAATGGCATCGTTCAAGCGGCCTCATCAAATGATCTAACTAATTTGAACGCTGAAGATTTTTACTATCGTATTTCAAAAAATCGTTTTGTCAAAGCAGACGATATCAATATTCTTTACAAAAATGAAGAAACAGACTCAGGAATGATTCAAACGGAAGTTCCGAATACTTTTCGTTTGATAGTCGTTAAAAATAATGCCCCATTGTACAATCTTGCCGGTAAAAAAGTTCACCGCAAACTGTCAAAAGACACTATTTATGATTTAGGCGGCGAAGGTACATTCATGCAACGTACTTATTATCGGGCCTCCGATGGTAAATTGGTCCCGGTCGACGATTCTAGTGAAGTCTAAGCTTGCTTTATCAATTGATAATTCAATATACATAACGGCTATCTACTCTACAACATCAAAAATTAAAATTAGGTTACTATTATATCGATAACAAATTATTAATTTAAAAATGCATTGTTATCACGATTTAAAATGTACGTTTGTCAGACAAAGGAGAAAAAATAATATCATGAAGTTAATTCAAAAGAGCCTTTTATTAGTATCAATGTTAACAGTCGGTGCCGGTGCAGCTGTCCCAACAGTGACTGCCACGATAACAGCTGATGCTGCTACCAGTTCGGTCAAAAAAATAGCTTCCACCAAAATCAAGGTTAAGGAAGCAAAGGCTCAATTGTATAATGAAAAAGGTAAAAAGTTATCTCGCTGTCTAACCAAAGGTACAACGAAGAAAACTTCTGAAAAGAAGAATATTAAGAACTGCAACTATTATAAAGTTGGCAAGAACGAATTCGTCAAAGCATCTAACGTAACGGTGGAAAAATAGTATCCTTACAAAAAATAGCCTCTGATAAAAAAATCAGAGGCTATTTTTACATTATTATTTAAATTAAAAATAGAAAAATCGTAATAATCAGCAGGTCAGCGCTACCACCAAGGCTCAAATTGTGTTGATTACAATAAGCGTTCATTGTTCCCAAAAGCTCTCGCCCTTTAGGTTGACTACAACCGCCTGCATCTAAGATCTCTTGGGCATAACTTTGAATTTGTTTTAGTGACTTTGGACCACCTCGTTTAATGACATTTGAATCATCAGACTCAGCAATAATCACCATCAAAGTATCCAAAAGTGAACTGTTAAAATCGCCGTCAAAGTGAGTTTTTAAATAAGGTAAAGCCTTTTCGAAAACGACTGGATAACCTGCTTCAGCTTCGCCACGTATTCCAGTGATTCCATATTTCAAATATAGCTTTTCGCCATTCGATAAGTGAGTCTTACTTTCCAGATTATCAAAATCATTCTTAGTTAACCCACGCAACATCTGCGTGACAGTATTACGTATATCAGTGCGGTCAAAGCCAGTTGCGGCTAACAAGATTCCTAAAGAAAAGATTGCTCCCTTATGGGTATTGATTCCATCAGTAGCTAAAAACATCATTTTTTCAGCTTCAACTCCCATGGGGCGGATCAACTGAAATAATTTGGTCAAATCATTTCCTCTAAATTTTTCTCCTGCTTCCGCAAACTGAACAAAGTATGGTCTAAGAGCCACTGCACTATCAATAAAAGTAAAAACATCCATATCTGAGTGCGTTGAGTGGTCGACTGGATCGACTAAACCAGGCTTTGGTTGGACATCGACTTCATATAGTAACGATTTCAAGGCAATATCTGCTAATTTTATCTCTAGTTTCATGAAAGCTCCAATTGTTGGTTGATAAGTTGATTGATATAAGCTTGCATTTCTTGAACAGAATGAGTTCGGTTCCTTGCGCAAACTTTAGCGGGTTGATCACAAATCAAGCACTTGCGTTCAGGCAGTTCAAAACGGCTGCGGCTCAATGGAACCATCATCCCATCTTTTGACTCTAAAATATCAATATCAAACAGTCTACCTAAGGCGTCATTATTCTCAAACTTAATAGCCTTTTCTTTCACGCTAGTAGGTTCACCTTCAACGATGGCAAAGATTTCCGGTCCTGTTGCAACATCCCACAGCAATTGCCAATCAACCATATGATTGATCAAAAAATCAGCTACACCTTTTTGAAAAACACGGCTTAAATAAAAGTTATTCTTAATCGGTCCAGGAATATTCAACTTAGCATTGATCAATGATTGATGCTTTTGGACTATTTGGGCCAAACGACTTTGTTCCATAACGCGGGCATCACGATTACGTAATACTTGGGCAATGTCTTGTTTGACTCCGTTTGAAAATACTTCAACCATCTATCTACTCCTAATCTTTTACTTGATAAACTGTATCGATCAAACTTCCATCACGATATTCGATCAAAGCTACAGGACGATCGGTGAATTCTAGTGGTTCTGGCTTACCCACAATGGCTTGAGCCTTCTTTTGTAATTCTTCGATCGTATAAACTGGTACACCAGGGATATTCTTCAAGGCGTCAATTAAATCTTGGCGTTTAGGATTGATGGCAATACCCACTTCTGTAACCAGAACGTCAATACTATCACCAGGCGTTACAACGGTTGTAACGTCATTGACGACAGTAGCGATTCTACCACGAACCAATGGAGCTGAAATAATTGTCAATTTTGCATTAGCAGCATCTTGGTGACCACCAATAGCGCCACGCAAAACTCCATCTGAACCCGTCATAACGTTAACATTGAACTTAGTATCGATTTCCAAGGCAGACAAGATGCAGACGTCCAATTGATTGACCGCAGCCCCTTTATTATAAGGATCAGCGTACCAAGAAGAATCGATTTCTTGTTGATTCTCGTTGTTAGCCATACTTGCGGCAGCACCTTTATCAAAATCTTGTACGTCTAAGATCTTGTTAACAAGTCCTTCTTCCAATAAATCAACTGTTGGCTTAGTAATACCACCTAAAGCAAATGAAGCTTTGATATTCTTTGCCAACATTGAATTTCTCAAATAACGACTGACGGCCAAAGCAGCACCACCAGAACCAGTTTGGAAACTAAAGCCATCTTTGAAATATTGTGAATGTGTAATAACTTGGTTAACCATTTCAGCAATCTTTAATTCTTTGGGGTCCTTTGTAAAACGAGTTGCCCCTGATCCAATTTTGTCAGGATCTCCGACTTTGGGAACTTTTACAACATAGTCGACTTGTGTTTGTTCAATACTTGCTGGCGTATTAGGATATGGCATGATTGTATCAGTCAACAATACAACTTTATTTGCATATTTCGCATCCATCAATGAATAACCCATTGAACCGAAAACAGCATCACCATGAATTGCATTAGCATTACCAGCGGCATCAGCATTCGGAACTCCAAGAAAAGCGATGTCGATCTTGATGTCGCCATTTTCAATCGAACGTGCCCGATTACCGTGTGAACGTAAGACAACGGGATCTTTCAAACCGCCGTGTGAAATGAAGTCTCCTAAGCTGCCACGCATACCAGAAGAAGTAATGTGTGAAACTGTTCCGGCTTTAATGGCTTTGATAACCATATCATTCATCACATTAGTTAAAGAACTTGGAGCCAAGGTTAAATCTTGGAATCCTTCATTGATAATTTCTTGCATCACCATGTTGAAGACAAAGTCACCTTCACGAAAATGATGGTGGAAAGAAATCGTCATTCCGTTCTTTAAACCAGCTTTAGCAATTACATCAGGAATTGAATCAACTAATTTATCCGTTCCTTGGGAAACTCTGACTTGGTGACTGACGTAAGTTGTCTCTGGGTGACCAATTTCAGTAGTCTCAAATGGTTTGTAGTTCTTTTCTTTCAAAATATCATCAGGTATTTCACGATTTACTTTATTCAGCATAAAGATTGCCCTCCTCATCAACTAAGTGTGAAGCTTTAGCTAAAGCCATGGTTCTTTGAGCTCTGGCAACAACTGGTTTATCGACCATCTTACCACGTAAGGAAATAACTCCTGAGCCCTTCTTGTGGGCCTCTTCAATGGCATTCAACACATCTTTAGCATTACGAATCTCTTTTTCAGTTGGTGCATAAATTGCATTGACCAAAGGAATTTGGCGAGGATTGATAACTGACTTGCCATCAAAACCAAGTTCATGAATAATTTCCACTTCATGATTAAAGCCTTCAGTATTATCAACATCTGAATAAACAGTATCAAAGGCGGCAATTCCAGCTGCACGTGCTCCATGCAAAATCATATTTCTAGCAAATGACAACTCAGCTCCATCAGGATAACGACGAGTCTTCATCATTGTGACGTAATCTTCAGCTCCCAAAGCAATTCCGATTAAACGATCAGAAGCTTTTGCAATGGCTGGTGCATTCAAAACACCTTCAGCACTTTCAATAGCTGCCATCATATGTGTCCGACCCACTTCAATGCCAAAGAACTTTTCAGCTTCGGCGATGACCTTTTCTGTTTCAACGACATCCTCCGGAGTTTCTGTCTTAGGCAAACGAATAACTTCAACTCCAGCTTTAACCATGGCATAAATATCGGCTTTACCCATATCAGTATCAAGACCATTGATTCTAACGACTAATTCCGAATTACCATAATCAACATTTTGTAAAGCTTCAAAGACTAGCATTCTGGCAGTATCTTTTTCTGTGATTGAAACTGAATCTTCTAGGTCAAACATAATTGAATCAGCCCCGTAAATACCAGCATCTTTGATCATAGCAGGGTTATTACCAGGAACAAACATCATCGTTCTTCTTAATCGTTCCATTATCCCAATACCTCCCAATTTGGTTGATTTTGAGTATCTGTGGCTCTTTGAATGGCGGCAATCAAACGAGCTTTGATCGTACAATCTAAGGCCCCTTTGTCGACGGCACGGACATTGACATCTTTAATATCATATTCCGCTAACAAATCCGTAATCACTTTTCGAATCTGTTTACCAAATTGCTTTTCTACTTGTGAATCTAAATTGATTTCAATTCCATTACCTTTGGATAAAGTAAATTGGATATCGCTTGATTCCAATGTACCTGCTAAGGCTGTGTGTTTAATTTCCATCGTGAATCCTCCTTTGTAAACTGCTTAAATTATTGTTGATAAAGTTAAAAGTTGTTGCTGGAACAAATTTTTGAATCAGTTCAAGGTCATTCTTTTCAATCGCCTGACGAACTTTGGTAGCACTGATAATCTGGTTTGCCACTGCCTTTCGCTCTATAATCTCTAACTTAAGCTCAGGTGGCAACACTCGTTGCAGAGTTTGATTATAAATCTCGGTTGTTGGAGAGAATGGCTCTTGGCCGACATAGCGCTTCGTGATATGTAACGCTTGAGCGATGCGCTTGAAAACCTGTGCGTCTAGTTGTGTCTGATAATCGACTACTTGGGTTCGACTCTTAATAAAGTAGGATGGAAAAGTGGCAAAACTGACCATGTACTGATCACCATTGACCACGATCACGTTCGACAAATCGCTTGTCCCTTGCTGAACTAATTTTAAACGTTCATCCGTGGTAAATAACGATGCATCTTGAGCAACTACGAAGAGATAAACGTAATCGCTTTTTTTAGCGGCTTGTTCAACTAAGTAACGATGGCCCAGAGTAAACGGATTAGCGTTCATAACGATGGCTGAGATCTTTTTGCCATTAACTTTTGGCACCGTGTCTAAATATTGCTCGATCGAGTAATCACCGGTTTCTAACAATGCAGCTGAATCAGTCTGAGCAATAGTTTGAAAGCCTAAATACTCAAAGCTTTGGCGATAATTTGGCTTCGTGAAGACGAAAACATGAAAGATATTTTGAGCAGCCAAATCGTTGATCAAGTCAGAAACTAACTTATTAAAAGTATTACCACCTTGATACTGAGGATCGATTGCCAAGTATTTCAATACATTTTGAAAAAAGGAGCCCGTGGCAATCAATTGATCATCTTGATAGATTCCCAATGTTTCAGAAATATCAGCTAAATTCTCAATTACTAGACCTTCACTTTGAATCAAAGTTTGCCACTGCTTGTAATAATAAGGATCTTTTAGGTTTAAAGTTGTTGTTTCCAAGATATCGCCTCTAAGCAAAAATTCTCATTAGGAAAATTGAAAGTGTAACGGTGATGGCACCACCTAAACGAACCGCAACTTGGGCGAAAGGCATCAAGTTCATCCGATCACCAGCAGCTAGAATTGCTAAGGCACCTGTACCACCTTGTCCGGAACAGCAAGAAACAGCAATGGCTGTATCGACAGGATACATGTGCAAGAATTTAGCACTGAAGAACGCTGCTGCAACGATAGCCGTAACGGTAATAAAGATCGTCACTAACATTGGAATATTGGTAAAGACCGTGATCAATGACTTCCAAGGTGTCATCGCAACACCGACACCAAATAGCAATAATGGTGAGATACCAGCAACTGTCAAACTGTAAAGTGATTTTCCACCTTCTTGAACGGAATCAGGAATCCAGCCCAACATCTTTGCGACCATAACCACGATCAATAAAACGATTGGTGCAGGTAAATGGATAATTGAGTTAACGTAAACACCTAAGAGATAAAGTGTAATAGCTAAAATTCCAGAAACTAACATCTTAGTAATGTTAGCTGTATCTGACTTCGAAGAAAGACTGCCTAATTCATCAGAATCTCCATCGGATTCAACTAAACGACCGTTACCAGTCAAATTTGGTCTCCAAATACCGATTTGTCTAAGAATTCCTGCTTCAATAACGGCAACTAGGCTTCCCAACATAACACAAGGTAAAATTTGGGCGAAAATATTTTGTTGGCCCATTGAAATAATAGCGGCATAACCAAGTGACAATGGCAAAGCACCTTCACCAACACCACCAGCCATAATTGGTGCAACAACGAAGAAGTAAGCTTTATAAGCTGAAAGTCCTAATAACATTCCGACTCCCATACCAACTAATGGTCCAACAACTTCACAAATCAACAAAACAACGATGATCCGCATACTAGCTTGAATCAGAGTCTTCCGATTCATAGCTGAAATACTACCAACAATCAATAAAGCAATAAAAACGGCTAGAAAATTATTGTTGTTCATGAAACTAGTAACTACTTTAGTCGTACTCTTGGGTAACCAACTCATATAAACTAAAAATGATGGCAAAAATGTTACCACAAGAACCTTTCCACCTAAGGAATTAAGAATTGGGATATGCTTACCAATTTCCTCTAGTAGAAAAGAAAACAAGGTCATGATTCCGATAGCACCAATCATGTCGTTAGGCATTTGATTAGTCACAGTCAATAAAACATAAGCAATCAAGAGTAAAACGTACAATGGCATTGGAACTATTCCAATATTCAAAGCCATAAATTTTTGAAAGATATTTTTGTTCTGATCTTCATCAGGCATCGAATCAATTTTCATAATTTAATCCTCACTTCTCACAAAGTTTGTTACAGCGTCTGAAACTGTTTTAACAACATTTTTATCAAAAACTCTGGGAATAATTTTTTCGGGTGTTGGTTCAGCAATCATATTAGCCAAGCTTTCAGCCACACTAGCTTCAACTTCTGCACTGAAATGTTCCACGTGATTCTGCAACAAGCCTCTGAATAAGCCTGGGAAAGCCAAGATATTATTAACTTGGTTAGGATGTTGTGAACTACCTGTGGCAATAACTTTACTTCCTGCTGCCTTTGCCAAATCTGGTTCGATCTCGGGCTTGGGATTAGCTAGTGCAAAAATAATTCCATCATTCATCGAAGCAACCATTTCAGAAGTAACAATTCCACCTACGGACAAGCCAACGAAAGCGTCAGCTCCATTCATTGCTTCAGCCAATGTTTTAGCATCCGTTTGATAGTTGATCTTCTTCATCAATTCAAATTGATAACTATTCAAACTAGTTGCTTCACTATCAATGACACCTTTTTGATCAACTAAAATTAACTTCTTGATACCATATTTGTATAATAGTTCCGCAGTAGCTAAACCAGATGCTCCAACTCCGTTAATAACAACCTTTAGGTCCGACAAGTTTTTATTAACGACTTTAGCTGCATTGATCAAACCTGCCAAGACTACAATCGCTGTCCCCTCTTGATCATCATGATAAACGGGAATATCAAGTTTTTGAGCGAGCTTTCTTTCAATCTCAAAACACTTTGGTGCGGCAATGTCTTCCAAATGAATCCCGGCAAAACTCTTGCTGATGTTGACAATTGTTTGCACGAATTCATCCACATCAACTTGGTCGACTGCCAAAGGAATGGCATTTACATTGGCTAAACGTTTATAAAGCAAAGCCTTACCTTCAATCACAGGTAAACTTCCTTGGGGACCAATATTACCTAAGCCTAAAACTGCTGAACCGTCAGAAATGATTGCTACTAATTTTCCACTGACAGTATATTTTTGAGCAAGTTCATGGTCCTTCGCAATAATCTTACTGATCTCTGCGACCCCTGGCGTATACGCTTCGCCAAGTTCCTCCATAGTTGAAACCGGTAATTCTCCGTCAATTTGTAAAACGCCGGTATGAGCCTGATGTATTTTTTTGATTAATTCTTTGTCCATAAACGTCGCCCCTTTTTAAATTTTTAAAAATATCGCTTTATATTTAATATTTTTCAAAGCAAATGATACGCTTTTTTTCAAATATTGTAAATACTTTCACATATTTCACAAACTTTTAAAATTGAAATACCTATCCAAATAAGGTAACTTATATATATCAAAGGAGAGTCGCTATGCCACAGGAAGAAAGTACTTCATTATTAGTTGACCTGGCTCAGGACTATTATTTAAACCATTTGAACCTTGGCGATATTGCAAAAAAATACAATATCAGCCGTTACAAAATTTCAAAATATTTAACTGAAGCGGTCGACAAAAAGATTGTTACAATTAGTATAAGTTCACCTTTTTCACGAAGTAACGATTTGGAAAATCGTCTCAAGACCCATTTCCCTAATCCCAACTTTTATGTTTTAAAAAATACCGAAGATATTGCACATGAGAACGATCGGTTTTATTCATTCGCAGCAAAATATCTTCAAGATTTAATTGAGGGCAAAAAAATAATCGGTCTCACCTGGGGAGACACGATTTATAATGTGATCGATTCATTTCAAAGTACTGCCAAAGACAATATGGTCTTCACCCAATTTATCGGTGAAAACGGAAAGCATAACTCTTTGGCTGGTACTATGCGGATGGTTCAAAAAGTTGCAACCCGTTATAACGGAAAGTATCTTACGATCGACGCCCCACTTTATATCGTCAATGAAGATGTCAGACGATTATTAGCCTTGGAGCCAGCCATTAAGCCGAGTTTAGCTACAGCTAAACAATTGGATCTAATTTTCACTAGTGTGGGGACATTAGATTCGATCAACAGTATCGACTCTTGGAATACGAGCAAAGATGTTCTGTTTCCCAAAGTTAATCCCAATTCTATTGCGGCACTGGTTTATGGTCGGCCAATCGACAAAGACGGTCATCAACTGATTAGACCGGAAGATGACAAGGTTTTTGGGATAACTCTTGCTCAAGTTCTAGAAGTTCCCACTCGAGTTGGTATTGTTAATGATAAGTTTAAGTCATCGGCGCTAAAGGCTGCTCTATTGGGGGATTATTTCACTGATATTATTTTGAATGAACCCACTGCTAACAAGATTTTATCCGAACTATAATCTTGATTGGTGTGGAGTAGTATGGTGGATGGTTCACTGCCGGCTTCCGTTCGGCTCCGA
Source organism: Companilactobacillus sp. FL22-3 (assembly GCF_054881455.1). Classification (NCBI taxonomy): domain Bacteria; kingdom Bacillati; phylum Bacillota; class Bacilli; order Lactobacillales; family Lactobacillaceae; genus Companilactobacillus; species Companilactobacillus sp. FL22-3. Next base: position 141,159 of record NZ_JBTYYZ010000005.1, read on the forward strand.
GGGGTCTGGAACGCCATGGGCATCGCTTTGAACCAATTGAAGTGCGCAATTGTTTCAAAGTCGAGCCTTGTTCTAAGTGCGCTTCGCCCACTAAGAACAATTTCATGGCTTAGACCCCTCAGAGCTCTCACTACAGCCTAGAATATTAAAACATGTTTGGATATCCCTCAAGTGAACAAGTTCAAGGGCAATAGCAAGTTCAAAGGCTAAAGATTAAGGTCAAGAACTTAAAACTTTAAAAGATAAAATGAATTAATGCCTTTAAATGAACTAATATCTTTAATAGAAATTAAAAAAATGTATTGAATTGATATAAAAATAAGTCAATTCAATACATTTTTTTGTCTTGCTTTTTATCTTTTGCTCTTAAGCACCAAGGTTTTCCAGCTTCCACTCCTACCAAGCTAAATAAGGAACGTAGGATTCATATATATATCACAAAAAAATAAAATATGCAGTAACCCTAGTCAGGAGCGGAAGTTCTGGGGGATATCAGTGGTGAAATTTTACTTAATTGGCGGTTTTTGCCAATTTAGTAAAAGGTCGAGCTTGAAGACCGTCAGCTTGCTGAGGGGTTCCAAGTCGGCCCACCACGTTCCATATCCCCCAGAACTGGAGCGGATGACGGCAGTGAACCCATTACCCTGTATACTTCAAAACTCCCCCTTAGAAAACTTACTAATTACCACTCCAATAATCAGTCCAATTAACGCTGGAACAACCCAGCCTAAACTCATAGTGGCTAATGGCAAATGATTATTCCACAACAAAACTTGATGAACTAGATTGTTGCTGTGCAAGTTCTTAGGTAGAGCGTTGATACCGGCAAATAATGCGGGCACAACGGTAAATAATGCTGTCAGGCCAAAAACTACTTTAGACTCACCAACTATTGGTTTCATAACTGCAATCAATATCAAAATCATTGCCATTGGATAGAGGAACATCAACACGGGTGTTGAATAATTGATCAATTTTGTTAAGCCGATATTGGCTACTAAAAATGACAAGCCGGTGGCTACAGTTAAAACTATCTGATAATTAAATTTGGGAAACATTTCGGTAGCTGTTTCTCCAAAGGCTGAAGCTAAGCCTATTGAGGTTTTTAAACAAGCAATGATTGCAATTAATGCCAACAGAACGCTTCCGAATGAACCGAAGTAATAGTGGAATACTTGCGCCAAGGTGATTCCTCCATTGGCAGCCAGTGGTAGTTTATTGACGCTCATTGTTCCAATCAAGGCTAAAAAGGTATAGATTACTCCCATCAAAATTACGCTGATCAAACCAGATTTAATCGTATCTTTTGCAATCTGACTAGGATTTTTTACTCCTAATGACTTAATCGTATCGATCACTACTACGCCAAAAGCTAATGAAGCTAAGGCGTCCATCGTATTATACCCTTCGGTAAAACCTGTCAGTACTGGATTATTGGCGTACTGTCCTTGTGGCAATGAGTTAAGATTCCCCATCGGTTTGACAAAAGCGGCTACAACTAAAATTCCTAACAAAATTAAGAAGATCGGCGTTAACCACTTACCGACATAAGTCATCAACTTGCTTGGTTTCCTCGCTAAGAGAAAAGTAATTAAGAAAAAGATTGCCGAAAAGATCAAGAGCACAAAATTCTGTTGTTTTGGGGCAACAAAAGGAGCAATACCTAATTGAAATGAGATTGTAGCTAATCGAGGAATCGCAAATAATGGTCCCATAGTTAAGTACAATAAAATTGTAAAGACATAAGCAAATGGTCGGTTAACTTTTCCAGCCAAATCAAAGACACTATTACTACCCGTCAATCCCATACTGGCGACACCTAGTAGCGGTAAACCGACTCCCGTGATCAAAAGACCAATGATGGCTAATAAAACATTGCTTCCTGCTTGTTGACCTAAAAAGACTGGAAAAATTAAATTACCAGCTCCAAAGAAAAGTCCAAAGAGCATGGAGCCAATAAAAAATAGATTTTTCCAAGTTAATTTTTCATTCATGTATATTTCTCTCTCATTCAAAAAAAGTCCATCTAATAATAATAAGGGAGTCCGTAAAATTGAACAACTATTTTTACAAAAAAAATACGCACTTCCAAAGATTGGAAAATGCGCATCTCTCATTTCTTAAAAAATATTAAGCTAAATATGTGTCTTCAACCCATTCGTTTGTAGCAACACGGTAGTATGTGTGACCATTGTAAGATCTTGTTTGATCAGTATACCAAGGTGTGTTGTTAGCTAAACCACGGTTAGCAACATCTTTAGCTGAACCATCACTACCAAAAGCTACCAACTTAACATATCCAGCGTTTGGATTATTAACTTTGATAACATTGTTGTTAGTTTGTGATCCACCATTTGTTTCAGCATTGCCATCGTATTGAGTCAAATTGTAAGTTTGAATCAAGTTGTTCAATGATGAAGCATAGTTAGGTGCTGTAGCATATCTACCTTGCAACCAAGCAGTAGCATCTTTATAAGACTTAGTATTTTCTACCCAAGTCCCCTTGTAGTAACTTGAATCCCATGAAACGCCGTTACGCAACTTATCACCGTTATCAGCAAATGATTCATAGTAACTAGGATACTTTCTGAAGTTAGCATAAATCGTGTACCAACCTTGAGTTGAACTCCATTCTGAAGTTGGCATTGTAACGTAGGCACCGTTATAGTCACCCTTAATACCAAATAAGTTATGTCCTTGTGTAGCTAGAGTTGATGTACCCCATCCACTTTCAAGAATAGCTTGTGCCAACATAACTGATGTATATAAGCCATATTGTGAAGCAGCTTTTTGAGCCATTGGAACGGCTTGATTCAAAAAGGCTTGTTGTTGAGCTGAAGTTGCACCAGTAGCGGCTTGAATAATTGCAGAAGTGTTTAAAGCATTGTTAACTGACTCACTAGCAGCTTGCACAGTTGCTGAGTTAGCAACAGTAGTATCAGCTTTTTTAACTTGAGAACCAGCGATGACTGTATTATTGTCTTGAGATTTATTATTCACTTGTTCGGTACTTGAAGTTGCCGGAGAATCAGCGTCATTAGTTGTTGCAGCTGACACTACGGATGGTGTAGCGGTTGCAGCTAGAGTACCAAGTACTAAAGCACTTGTTAATAGATTTTTTTTAGACATAGAATAGTTTCCCCTTAATAAATAATCTAGTTATAGACTACTATTTAAAAAAAGCACTTTCAATAAAACCTGGAAATTGTAACAAGAATTAAACATTCGAAAATAAATTGTAATTTTTTGTTGCTTGACATTAAGAATTTCTTAAGATTCTAAAGTTTTCTAAATATTTAAACAGCCAAAAAAGTCCATATTGAATATTTTTTAACAAAATAAACAATTTATCGGCAACGAACGTAAGCTAAATAAACGGTAGTAATTACTTCTTTTCAATTCCAACAAGCCCCTAACTGCTTGTTTACCGGTTTTATTGAGTGTGATTTCGCCTCCTTTTTTCGTGAGCTTTTACACTACCACTAAAATTTTACAATAAAAAAAACCGCCATTCAGCGATTTCCTATAATTTTGAAGTTAACTTAACATCTGGATATTTGTTGGCAAACCAATTTTCCGCAAACTTGTTTTCAAATAAGAATAAAGGATTATCATCCATATCTTTAACCAACATATTACGAGTCGATGACATTGATTGATCCAATTGTTCAGGATCGACCCAACGTGCAATTCGTGAACCGATCGGCTTCATCACGACGTCACAATTATATTCGTTCTTCATTCTAAATTGGAAGACTTCAAATTGCAGTTGACCAACAGCACCTAAGATATAGTCATTAGTTGTATATTTCTTATAAAGTTGAACGGCACCTTCTTGTACCAATTGTTGCATCCCTTTATGGAATGACTTCTGTTTCATGACATTCTTAGCTTGAACTTCCATAAACATTTCAGGCGTAAATTGTGGTAAGTCTTCAAATTGAACTGCTTTCTTACCTGTATAAATCGTATCGCCAATCTGGAAATTACCAGTATCGTACAAACCAACAATATCACCGGCTACAGCTGTTTTAACGGTTTCTCTTTGGTCTGACATAAATTCAGTAGCGTTATTCAAACGCATTACCTTACCAGTTCTTTGTAAAGTAACATCCATGCCGCGAACGAATTCGCCAGAACAAATTCTAACAAAAGCAATTCTATCTCGATGATTAGGATTCATATTAGCTTGAATTTTAAAGACAAAGGCTGAGAACTCTGGATCATCAGGTTTAACGACTTCTTCACTGTCTTTTTGCTTATGTTCACTAGGAGCTGGCGCCATGTCCAAGAAAGTATTCAAGAAGGTTTCGACACCAAAATTAGTCAAGGCTGAGCCGAAGAAAACTGGTGTTTGATCACCAGCTTGAATTTTACTCAAATCAAACTTATTACCGGCTTCTTTAATCAGATCAACTTCACCCAAAGCTTGTTCATAGACACCCTCATCCTTGATTGGATTATCTTCTGCCAATTGTCCTTCATCATCTAATGGCAAGAAACGATCATCACCATCTTTACGATAAAATTCCAAGCGGTTGTTATGAATATCATATAAACCTTTGAGTTCCTTACCCATACCGATAGGCCAATTCATAGCACAGCCTTCGATATTGAGCAATTCTTCTAGTTCAGCGATCAAATCAAGCGGGTCACGACCATCACGGTCCAATTTATTCATAAAAGTAAAAATAGGAATGCCACGTTTTTTAACAACTTTGAATAATTTCTTAGTCTGAGGCTCGATACCTTTAGCTGAGTCAATGACCATGACTGCGGCATCAACTGCCATCAAAGTCCGATAAGTATCTTCTGAGAAATCCTCATGTCCTGGGGTATCCAAGATATTAATATCTTTATTTCGATAGTGAAATTGCATCACAGAACTCGTTACAGAAATACCACGTTTCTTTTCGATTTCCATCCAGTCACTGGTAGCAAATTGACCTGACTTTTTAGCTTTAACCGTACCAGCAGAACGAATAACTCCACCAAAGTAAAGCATTTGTTCAGTAATTGTTGTTTTACCAGCATCCGGGTGAGAGATGATGGCGAAGGTTCTACGTTTGTTAACTTCTTGCTCTAATTGTTTTTGATCCATTTTGAACCGTTGTGCTCCTTTTTCAATCTATATTAAGTTGGCCTTTTTAACCAAGAATATTTATAACCTTATTTCCTCGAAAAAAAAGAAATACACTTTAGTATTTCTTCTTGTACATGTTAGTAGTTACATTTTTAAGCTTACTATCAGGGACTGTCACGATCACATTTTCAATTCTTGAACCGTTCAGCTCCCCAGAAGTCAAGACAATTCCATCATTTAATGTAAACGACTGCGGATGTCTAGCGTCGGGAATTTCACCGAGGTTCATAATCAAGTAACCAGCAATCGTATCCACATCTTCAACGTGAATGTCTTCTTCAAATAATTCATCAAAATCTTCAATTGTCATCAAACCAACGACCGAGAATTTATTTGAACCTAATCGTTGGAAATTCTTTGTGACGGGATCGTACTCGTCGTCGATTTCACCAACAATCTCTTCTAAGACATCTTCGATTGTTGCTAAACCAACGATTCCCCCATACTCGTCCACGACCATTGCAATCTGAGTCTGCGTACTGCGCATCTTTAATAATAAACTATCGATGCTAGTAGCTTCAGGAACGAAGAGTGGTTCTTTCATGATCGAATTCAAATTGATCTTGTCAAAGCCGACTTCACGCGAACGTTTCAACAAATCTTTGATATGAACGATTCCGATGACATTATCTTTGTCACCACCATAAACGGGAATTCTCGAATAAGGCTGACTTAGAATCTCATCGATATTGTCATCAACTGGTTCGTTAATATCGATCATAAAAGTATCCGTTCTTGGCACCATGATCTCTCGAGCGGTTTTATCACTAAAACTGATAATTCCTTGCAACATCTGATATTCATCCGAATTGATCGTTCCATTGTTGCGGGACTTTTTCAAAGTTGCAATCATCTCATTACGAGTAATTGAACTGTGCTCTTGGTCAAAATTGATCGGGGTTATTTTCATCAGTCCATTATTTAATTTATCCATTAACCACACAAAAGGTTTCAAAAACCAGTTGGCAAAACTGATAAATGGTTGCGTAAAACTAGCAACTTGAAACGGGCGTTGTAACGCTATCCTCTTCGGATATAAATCACCTAAAACCAGTGTTATAAACGACAAAACAATCGTTATGATAATCACAGCAATCTCACGGCTACCTTGAAAATCCCCAATCAATTTTTCGGTACCTGCACTCAAACTCATTGCTGCACTAGCAGATGATAAGAATCCTGCCACCGTTATAGCGACCTGAATCGCTGACAAATACTTATTTGGCTCACTGATGATCTTTAGAACCTTCTTGGCTCTGCGATTACCATCCTTTGCCTTTTCCTCGACTGACGTCTTATTGAGAGAAACAATCGCCATCTCACCAGCCGCAAAAAAAGCATTTAATATTGTCAAAACAATAATTAAAATCAGCTGTCCGGAAAGCGACGCTCCAGAAGAGTCACCACTCATTTAACTCGCACTCTCTTTCGTATGTAAACTTAAATATAAACAAAACAATTATAACAGGTGTTAATGTATTCAACAATAAACGTTTTTAATGATAGAATAAGACTATCAGTATACAGGGAGTAATCAAAAATGTCTAACAAAAAAATTGCTGTGATCTACGTCTTCTTCTTTATCATCCCATATATTCTCTGCTTATCGATTATTGGGGTTGCATATAACTCTTTGGTCCTACATGCAATTACCTGGCGCATCGTCGTAGGCGGAATTGTAGGTGCTTTTGGTATGTTTGCAGTCAAGGTTATAGCTCAGCGTCCAGTTTTGATCATGTATCGTTCCTCGACTGGTAAAGTGTTAAAAGAGCTGCTCAACTTCTTTATTTTGGAACGGAGCAAAGTTGTTATCGGCGCTAATCTCTTAGTCGACTTCTGTCTCTCAATTGCAAGTATTTATTTGGTTGCCAAGTTTATACCGTTAACAGTTATTTTGGGTCGGACATTGGGATGGCTAGTTTTATTACTCGTAATTTCTTTGACTTTAGCCTCATATATGGAGTTCGAATCACTGTCTATTTACAATGAAAAAAAGAAATAATGCTTGACTTATTAATTTAATAATTGTAAATTTGAGACAACTTAATTGCAGGAGGAATTAGACATGTTGAATTTTAATCAATCACAAGTTGAATCATGTTGTTGTGTAGTAATGAACGAACATTACTATACTTTTTCAGCATGTCTAATCCCACTCAATTGATAATCAAGTAGTTAAACCTAAATTTATCAAGCGAAGTTGACATTAGTCAGCTTCGCTTTTTTTTGTGTTTAGACCACTTAGAAAGGAGTTACTTGTGGAACCTCTTAAAATCGGTATCTTGAATCTGATGCAAAACAAATTGGAAACTATCGATAACTTCCAGTCTTTGTTCGATGATTCAGTTGAATTACATTTTTACTACTCGGCCACTCGTTACGTGAACCGGCATCTCTCATCTGACATCACTGAACAAATGTCACCACTTGATTTAAATGATCTATCAACACTCGATGGTTTTATCGTTACTGGCAGTCCGGTGGAAAAGCTCGCCTTTCCTCAAGTTTCTTACTTTGATGAAATCAATCAGCTTTTAGATAAGCTCGACGAGTTAAACATCCCGCAACTATACGTCTGTTGGGGCGCCATGGCTGCCCTTAATCATTTTTATAAAATAGACAAACGAATTTTACCGCATAAAACATTTGGCATTTTTCAAAACCAAATTCTTTCTCAGTCACCGCTATTAACAAACATCAGTAATAACTTCCCAGCTCCACACGCTCGTTTTGCGGAAATGGATCATCAACAAATCATCGAAGAGCCTAACTTGGAAATATCTGCTGTCAGTAACAACGGCTTGTTAACTTTAGTGGAAGCCAAGAAGCGACATCAAGCTTTTATCTTTTCACATTTGGAATACCAACGAAATGGTTTAGATAATGAATATCATCGTGAACTTAAAAGTCCTAAAGTTAAGCATCCTTTTGCAGCTGCCAATTATTACTCGCCATTAGATCATCGGCCACTCTTTAGTTGGCAGTCAACTCAAAGGGCCTTTTATCAAAACTGGTTACAGACCGTGACTGAACATAAATTAACTACTTGCTAAGGAGAAATTATCATGACTAAAATTGCAAACAATATTACCGAACTAATCGGACAGACACCGCTGGTTAAGCTAAATCACGTTGTACCAGAAGACGCTGCTGACGTATATGTGAAATTAGAATTCTTTAATCCTGGCGGTTCAATCAAAGACCGCATTGCTCTATCCATGATTGAAGCCGCCGAAAAAGCTGGCAAGATCAAGCCGGGAGATACGCTAGTTGAACCCACTTCAGGAAATACAGGCATCGGCTTATCACTGGTTGCTGCGGCTAAAGGTTATCATTTGATTATCACGATGCCTGAAACAATGAGCATCGAACGGCGTAAATTGATGCAAGGGTACGGAACTGAATTGATCCTCACACCAGGTTCAGCGGGTATGAAAGGAGCAATTCAAAAGGCCACTGATTTAGCAAATGAAAATGGCTATTTCATGCCCATGCAGTTTCAAAATCCTGCCAATCCTCAAATCCATGAATTGACGACTGGTCAAGAGATCATCAACGCCTTTGGTGAAACCCCAGTCGATGGCTTTATTGCTGGAGTTGGTACAGGCGGTACCCTTTCTGGTGTTAGCCATGCTCTAAGAAAAGCATATCCTAATATTAAAGTCTATGCTTTGGAGGCAGCGGAATCACCACTACTCAAGGATGGCAAGACTGGTGCCCACAAGATTCAAGGTATCAGTGCGGGATTCATTCCCGATACTCTCGATCAAAAGGCTTACTCCAATATAATAGAAGTAACTAGTGAACAAGCTATCCAAATGGCTCAAACTGTCAGTCAAAAAGAAGGCTTTCTACCAGGGATTTCCAGTGGAGCTAATATCTTTGGAGCTATCGAACTAGCTAAAGAACTAAAAAAAGGTCAAACAGTTGTTACTGTGGCCCCAGATAATGGCGAAAGATATCTTTCAACTGATTTATTTAAGTTTTAGGAGACATATTCTTTCTAACAATCTTTAATTTATGCGAAAATAGACAATGGTAATTTTTTTAAGGGGGATTTATAAAAAATGAAAAAGCGAATTGCTTTAATCTTAACAACACTTGCAGCACTTATCTTGGTCTTAACAGGTTGCTCAAGTAATAAAGCTTCAAGCGACACTAAGACTGACGGTACGTTAACAATTGGACTTGAGGGTACTTATGCTCCATATTCATACCGTGATGATGGTCAATTGAAAGGTTTTGAAGTTGACCTAGGCAAAGATATTGCTAAGAAATTAGGCCTCAAAGCTAAATTTGTCCCAACTAAGTGGGATTCATTGATTGCTGGTTTGAACTCAAACACCTTTGATGTTGTGCTAAACAACGTGGCGGAAAATCCATCACGTCAGAAACATTATATTTTCTCAACACCTTACATTTACTCAAAATCAGTTATCATCACTAAAGATGGTACAGGTATTAACTCCGTCGACGATATCAAAGGCAAGAAGATTGCGGCTGGTACTGGGACAGATAATTACAACCATGCCGAAAAGTTCGGTGCTAAAGTAGTGCCTGCTGCTGATTTCCAAACTGACATGTCAATGATCGACGAAGGACGTGTCGCCGGTGCCTTTAACTCAAAGGAAGCTTTCTTATATTGGAAGAAGAGTCACAAGAGTACTGATTTGAAGTACATCACTATTCCTGATAGCAAACTAGCTCCATCAAAGATTGCTCCTATCTATAATAAGAAGTCAACTCACTTACGTGGCCGTGTAAATAAGGCTATCAAAGAACTTTATAAAGATGGTACAATGAAGAAACTTTCCATCAAGTACTTTGGTGAGGATATTACTAAAAAATAATCGTTAACTCATTAAGGAGGGTTTTTAATTCATGTGGCATATCATCATAACGTCATTACCAGAAATGCTTTCGGCGATGATTCAATATACAATTCCATTAGCCGTCATTTCTTTTATCTTTGGTTTGATCTTAGCCGTATTGACTGCTCTTATCAAATTCATTCAACCAAGCGAAAATAAATTGATCAAGTATCCTTGGATGGTTTTGCGGGCAATTGCTGACTTCTACGTCTGGCTTTTCCGTTCTACTCCACTCTTGGTTCAACTGTTCATCATCTTCTTTGGTTTACCAAATGCCGGTATCCAACTAGCGCCATTCTTAGCAGCTACGATTGGTTTCTCTTTAAATACTGGTGCCTATGCATCAGAAACGATTCGTTCTGCTTTGATGTCAGTTCCTCAGGATCAGTGGGATGCTGCTTTTACATTGAATTTCACGACTAGACAAACATTGATGAAGATCGTGTTGCCACAAGCAGTTAGAATCGCTTTACCTCCACTATCCAATTCCTTTATCGGTTTAGTCAAAGATACTTCTTTGGCCAGTTCCATTACGATTCTGGAAATGTTCCAAGTCAGTCAACAGATCACTGCGAAGAACTTCCAGCCACTGTTGATGTATTCTTTAGCCGCCTTCTTGTATGCCATCATTTGTTCACTTCTCACGCTCTTACAACATTACCTAGAACGTCGTACTTCAAAATACGTTAAAGGAAGTGAAGCTTAATGATTTCATTAAAGAATGTCGTTAAAAAATACAATGGCAAGTCAGTTCTCAAAAATATTTCGGTTGACTTCCCTGATGGCAAAACAACTGTAATCTTGGGACCATCTGGTTCTGGTAAATCAACTTTGTTGCGTTCACTAGATCTCTTAGTTCGACCAGAAAGTGGCACTTTGAGTTTTGAGGACTTGAACTTAGATTACGCTAAACCAGTTTCTAAAAAATTGAGTTTTGATATTCGTAAGAAAACTAGCATGGTTTTCCAAAATTGGAACTTATTCCCTAACTTAACGGTTCTGCAAAATATCACAACCGCACCGCTAACCGTCCTCAAGGCTCCGAAAGCTGAAACAGAGGCCAAGGCAAAGAAACTTTTGCAACAAGTCGGTTTGGCTGAATACGCTGATCGTTATCCTAGCCAGCTATCCGGTGGACAACAACAGCGGATCTCCATCTGTCGAGCTTTGGCAATGGACCCTGAATATATTTTATTAGACGAACCAACTAGTGCCCTCGATCCTGAGCTAGAAACGCAAGTCTTGTTAATTCTGGAAGAATTAAGTAAGATGGACCAGTCGATGATCATCGTTACCCACAATATGCAATTTGCACGATCAGTTGCCGATAAAATTGTCTTTGTGGAAGACGGAGAGATCCTCTTTGAAGGCACACCAGATGAATTTTTCAATCATCCAACCACTAGAATTAGAGATTTCCTTTCAGGAATAACTTTTGATGATAGTACGATCACTAAGTAACTAAAAAAATCCAGCCAACAATTTAACGTTGACTGGATTTTTTGGTGCTGATCAAGAAAAATAACAAGATAATAATTGCCAATGGTAACAGCAAACGCACCATTTCAGACAAGATACTAAATCCTACTAGTCCGACAAAAATTACAAATAGAAACGGTCCAAAACCTAATTCAGCTCGAAAACTGATTACCATATTTTGAACCACCGCATTGCTCTGAATCAAAATCACTAAAAACAAAACTAACCAAATGTTATACCCCAATGCCGACCATGGTTGAGTGGCCAATTTAATGACGAATGCTAAGGTAATTGCCAGATAAGGCACAAAGCCCTTGTCTTTTGACTTCATGCGCGTGTCGCACGCCATCATCAAGGCAACCACGAGTAGCAGGTTAGACAATAAATTATCAATAATCACAATAATTCCCCTTTATTAAAGTCTACCTATTAGTATAACAAGCGACTTTTCCAAGAAATTATTTCTATAGAAAATTTAATTACTTTAAAACATTTTTAGTATACTAATAATTTCGTGAAAATATAAATAAAAAAAAGACCACCTTTGCGGCAGCCTTCTAGGATATAGCAATCCTAATGGTGTGACAGTTCCTTATATCTTTGCATCCAAAGATCAATATAAGCCTGTGAAAACGGCCCTTTACCCTTATCGATCCAATCAATTAAAACGTCGACATTATAATGTAAAATTGTGTCTATTTCTGGTGGATAATTCCACAATTTACTGTGTGCAGCGTATTCATCCACATCCAGCAAGCGCTTCTCCCCATCAGGGAAAACCTTAACATCTAAATCGTAATCAATATATTTGATGGCCTCTTTGTCCAAAGCAAATGGTGTCGCCAAATTGCAGTAATACGAAACCCCGCTGTCTCTTATCATAGCCACGATATTGAACCAATATTTCTTATGAAAGTAGACTAAAGCGGGTTCTCGAGTTACCCAACGACGCCCATCGGCTTCAGTGACAAGAGTATTCTCATTACAACCAATAATTTCGTTCTCACTTGTCTTTAGCACCATTGTTTCACGCCAAGTACGATGTAAATGACCATCATGCTTATAACTCTGGATTGCTACGTAATCCCCTTCTTTAGGAATCTGCATAACATACCAGCTTTCTCTAATACCTAATTCTTATCCAAAAAAATTATAACAGAGCTGTGAAACTAATAAAAGCTATCTTGAGGTTTATTTAGTTTTAAAATTTTTGTGGGGATGGTGTGGAGGCGGTGGTTTTGGTTCACTGCCGTCATCCGCTCCAGTTCTGGGGGATATGGAACGTGGTGGGCCGACTTGGAGCCAAGAAAACCGCTTGTCTTCAAGCTCGACCTTTTACTAAATTGGCATGGTTCGCCAATTAAGTAAAATTTCACCACTGATATCCCCCAGAACTTCCGCTCCTGACTAGGGCCTCTGCATATTTTTTTGTTAATGATATATATGAGGACTCTACATTTTTGACTGTGCTTGGTAGGAGTGGAAGCTGGAAAGCCTTGGTGCTTAAGGGCAAAAGATAAAGGGCAAGACAAAAAAATGTATTGAATTGACTTATTTTTATATCAACTCAATACATTATTTAATTTCTATCAAAGGTATTAATTCATTTTAAGGCACCAGCTAATTTTATCTTTTAGGATTTAAGTTTTTGACTCTAATCTTTAGCCTTTAAACTTGCTTTATCTCTTGAACTTGTTCACTTGAGGGTTAACCAAACATGTTTTAATCCTCTAGGCTGTAGTGAGAGCTCTGAGGGGTCTCAGCCATGAAATTGTTCTTAGTGGGCGAAGCGCACTTAGAACAAGGCTCGACTTTGAAACAATTGCGAACTTCAATTGGTTCAAAGCGATGCCCATGGCGTTCCAGACCCCTCAGAGCCGAACGCAAGCCGGCAGTGAACCATCCACCAAACCATTTAAAATCATCAGTTCATTTTGCTTTTAGGCTTTTAAGTTTTTGACCTTTATATTTTGCTCTTGAACTTGTTCCCTTGAGGGATATCCAAACATGTTTTAACACCCCAGGCTGTAGTGAGAGCTCTGAGGGGTCTCAGCCATGAAATTGTTCTTAGTGGGCGAAGCGCACTTAGAACAAGGCTCGACTTTGAAACAATTGCGAACTTCAATTGGTTCAAAGCGATGCCCATGGCGTTCCAGACCCCTCAGAGCAGAACGTAAGCCGGCAGTGAACCACCCACCAACCAATCAACAATTAAATTCTTTATTTTTCCGAAGAACTAAGAACCTTTTTGATTTCATCAAAATGATAACCTTTGGTCATTAAATAATTAATCAATTTGGCTGGTGTATCATAACGATGCTGAACTTTTTCGACTAACTTGCGTAACTTGGCCAATTCTTCGTCCTCATCTGGCTCCAAATCCAAGCTCTTGATTGCTGCCTCTATCGTTTCATTATCAAAGCCCTTTTGATAAAGGCTCTGGCGAATTTTCGTCAGCATTTGTTTGAATGAAGCTCTTTTTTGTTTTCGGGCTTGTTTCATGGCAAAGTCGGTCGCATTTTCTAATAAGGTATCAGGATTGATCTCAAAGATCTTGTCTTGAATGATGTTTTCGGGGACGCCTTTTTGATGTAATTTTTGCTCAATGATTTTGGGCCCATTAGCCGTTGTTCGTAATTGAGTGTTGATGAAACTAGTTGCGTAACTTGCGTCATCTAAATAATGCAAATCTTCTAGGCGTGCAATTACCTCGTCAACTGCATCACGATGATATTCTTTCTTATATAAGTATTCTTTGATTTCTTTTTTGGTCCGAAGTTGATAGCTTAAATAATTGACGGCATCGCCATAAGCTTTGTTGACGTTCTCGTGGTCTTTGATTTCTTTGATTTGTTGGTCAGTTAATTCGACATCGTTCATCAATCTGAATTCAATCAAAGTCGCCTCAGCAACTGGAAACGCATATTTACCATCAAGATAAACGTTATAACGTCCCTTACGTTTCTGAGCTTGGATTTTCGTTACTTTTGCCAATATAGATTACCTCACCATGTTATACTCTAATATGAGTTTATCGCAAAAACATTCAAAGGAAAAATTTATGACTACAAATAATATTACGCAAGAACTAAAAGTCGGTGACCGTTTTCCACTGACAATTAAACGAATCGGTATCAATGGTGAGGGAATTGGCTTTTTCAAACATGTGATTGTCTTCGTCCCTCAAGCAGTTCCAGAAGATGTGATTGTCTGTGAAATTACTGATGTCCACGACAGGTTTTTGAACGGTCGCATTCACAAAATCAGAAAAGCTAGTCCTTATCGCAATCCAGAAACACCTAAATTGGCTAATGAGGTTGGGGGCTTAGAATTCGCTCACATTAAATACGAGGATCAGCTGAACTTCAAAGCTGACATTTTACGAGAATCTTTGGCTAAATATAAGCCTTATGCTTTCGATAAATATTTAATTAAGCCGACGGTTGGCTCGGTTCAACAAGAAAAATATCGGAATAAGGCTCAATTTCCAATTCAAGAAATCGATGGTGAAATTCGCTGTGGACTGTACAAAACTGGTACTCAAGAATTAGTTAACTTGACAGAAATGCCCACACAAATGGATTTGACGATGCAAGCTATGCGAAAAATCGTCCAATTGATCAAAGACTTAGAAATCCCTGTTTTCAATCCTGAGACTAAATCAGGTATCTTGAGCATGATCGTTATTCGCGAGTCTGTGGAATTCAATCAATTACAAGTCACCTTTATCACCCGCTCACCAAAATTCATCAAACAGCGCCAATTACTGGAACGGATTCAAGCACAGATCCCAGAAGTAAGCTCTATCTCTCAAAATATCAACAAAGAAGACAAAGCCGGTGTTTGGGGCGAGACAACAAAGCTTTTGTGGGGTGAAAAATATCTTCAAGAAGATATCAATGGCTACATTTTCAACTTTTCACCACGGGCTTTC
Source organism: Companilactobacillus sp. FL22-3 (assembly GCF_054881455.1). Classification (NCBI taxonomy): domain Bacteria; kingdom Bacillati; phylum Bacillota; class Bacilli; order Lactobacillales; family Lactobacillaceae; genus Companilactobacillus; species Companilactobacillus sp. FL22-3. Next base: position 156,586 of record NZ_JBTYYZ010000005.1, read on the forward strand.
TTACAACTGAATTCTCTACAAACTGATAAATTGTACGACTTAGTTACAAAAGCTTTGGAACCCAATGCCTCTGATGTTTTACTGGATGCTTACTGTGGAGTTGGAACGATTGGTATCATCATGGCTGACAAAGTGAAGCAAATTTATGGAATTGAAATCATCCCCGAAGCTATTGAAGATGCTAAGGAAAATGCCAAGTTGAATCAGGTTGAAAATGCGGATTACTTTGTTGGTTCAACTGATGAAATCTATCCTCAATTGCTCAATGATGGTAAAAATATCAATGCCATCGTCGTTGATCCGCCTCGAACTGGCTTAGATGGTAAACTTTTAACCGCTTTGAACCGCCATCCTGTTAATAAGCTGGTTTACGTCTCATGTAATCCTTCAACGTTGGCCAAAGATTTGGTGACTTTGACTAAGGAATACCGGGTCGTTTATCTCCAACCAGTTGATATGTTCCCTCAAACGCCACACGTTGAAACTGTGGTCAAGTTAATCAGACGTTAAACTTTAAAAGTACTTCCAAAACTCTTCCGGAGCATTTGACTTTTCAAGCCAAAAATTAGGCAGTTCGCCTGGAGTTTCTCGTATCAACGTCCCCTCAATCTGATAACGAAAGTCAATATGCTCATGGACTGGTTGTTGTTTTTTCGGATTAGCTGGAATACGAATCAAGTTTACATCCACCAATTCTATCTTTGATATGTCTTTGATGTTATAACCCGTTTCTTCTGTCAATTCACGAAGAACAGTTTGCAACGGCGTTTCGAATGGCTCAACATGTCCTGCCGGTAACAAGGATTTTTTCAAATAAGGATGTTCGACAAACAAAACTTTTTGGTTATGTTTAATAACACAACTTGCTGAAAGATGAATCAAATTATTATTCGATCGTAACAGTTTAGGCTGCCAAAATCGTAATGATGATTTGATTTTTTTTATGCGATCGGTCTCAGCCAAACTATCCGTTTCGGTCAGTAAATCATTAACTAATTGTTCCATTGATCTTCTCCAAACTAAATTTTGTAACACTTCATAATGTCTAATAATAATTTCGTTTCCCGTGAATTGTGGACCCGTAAAATTCGCCCTCCGTCTTGAATCATCAAACATTCTAAGATGAGAGTCGGTATGAGCCGTTCTTTTTCAGCGACTTGAAAGAGTTTACTGAGAAAGCCCTTTTGAGAAATGGCAATCATCACTGGCATATTAAGTTTGGCTAACTTCTTGGTCATTTCTACTCGTAAAAGGTTCTCTTTTACTTGATGGCTAGTCGAAAAGCCAACTCCAGGGTCGATTGCGATTTGTGCAGTTGTTAAGCCAGCTTGCAGTAATTGAGTTTGTTTTTGCTTGAAAAAAGCCATTTGATCTTCCAACAAATTGGTTGTATCCCGGCCATTATTCATCACCACGACGCTTGGTTGAAATTGTTCAATGATACTTAACTTCTCAGTCGTTTCAAAGCCCTTGATATCATTAATAATATCGACTTTGAATTTGGATAAGACTGTTCTCATTACCACCGAGTCAGTCGTATCAACAGCTACGATTGCTTGTGGAAACTCTTGTTTAACAGCTTTGAGGATCGGAGAAATCCGTCGCAATTCTTCAGTTGCACCGATTTCTTGAAAATTCGGTCTGGTAGATTTGCCGCCGATCTCAATTACTTGAGCACCATTGGCTAAATCTTGCGACACCTGTGTCAAAACTGCGGCTAAGTCAGGATACTTATTGCCGTCAAAAAAAGAATCCGGGGTGCAGTTGATGATTGAATAAATAATGGGTTCATCAGTTAAATCAAAATCAAATCGCTTTCCCACCCAATGTAAGACTTGCTGCTCCAAAATAATTTCCACCTATCTTATAGAGTTTGTAAAAACTCAAATCTTTTCGTACTGTCATCATCAAAGATACCCCGATAAAAGGAAGTTCTGGTCACGGCGTGATTCTTTTTAACCCCGCGCATTTCAACACACATGTGACGTGCATCAACGACGACAGCCACCCCCAATGGATCAAGAATCTCTTCTAAAATAATAGCGGTATCTCGAGTAATGTTTTCTTGAACACTCAATCTTTTGGAAACAAAATCGATCAGTCGAGGAATCTTGCTAAGTCCAATAATGCGTCCATTTTGGGGAATGTAGGCGACATTGGCTGTACCAAAGAATGGCAACATGTGATGTTCACACATAGAATAAAAAGGTATATCTTTGATCAAAATCATTTGTGAATTACTAGTTTTCTCAGTATTAAAAATCTTATAGTCCGTAAATTGGCTTTGGCCTTGATAAGTTAAAATTTCACGATACATCTTAGCTACTCGAGCTGGGGTTTCTAACAGTCCTTCACGCTCAGGGTCATCGCCGGTTGCTTTAATGATGTTTTTTACTGAAGTCTCGATATCACTTTCCAATTATCATATCTTCCTTTTTAGTTATTTCTTGATCGGTGTGAAGCAATTTTCGGGTTTGTTTGACCAAATAATCATGCTGATAAAAATTGGCCGGAGATATCTCTAGCATTGGTATTAAGACAAACAACCGTTGACCAATTTCTCGATGAGGAACCGTCAATTGCTTACTTGCAATTTTTACTTGATCAAAATATAAAATATCGAGGTCGATAGTCCGTGGACCCCAATGAATAACTCGCTTTCGATGTAATTTTTGTTCGATTCGGTGGATCAATTGCAATAATTCCGTCGCAGAATAGGTCGTTTGTAAACCGATAACCAGATTCAAAAAATTATTCTGCTCAATCCCGCCGACAGGTGAAGTCTCATAAACTGACGAAATGGCTGTAATCTCAATCTTTATATCATCTTTCAGCAGTGAAATTGCTGCTTCTAAATTACCTACCCGATCGGCCAAATTACTGCCTAAACTTAAATAGACTTCATGCATCACTATCCCTCCATCTCAACTTCTACACTGTCAAAAATCCCATCGATTGGCACTGCCAACTTACGAAGCTTGACTTTTACCTTGGTAATCTTACTTTGGTCTAAAGCCTTTATCTGCGCAATGATTGTTTGAACTAACGTTTCAATCAAGTCAACTCGGCTTGCTTGAACGACTTTTTCGACCGTCAGATAAAACTGCCCGTAACTGAGCGTATTATTGAGGTCATCATCTAAAGGAACTTCTTTTAATTCAACTGACAAATCAATTTCCAGGTTTTGTCCCAATTGTTTTTCAGCGGCATAAACTCCAATGTGGGAATGGAATTTCATATTATTTATCTTGATTCGATACATGTTAGCTCCTTTATTTACGATACAAAAAAGGCACCTCGCTAATTGAGGTGCCCAGACGGTCGACGATTTCAGGCTATATTCCCTTGTAGTCAATTCTACATCCGTCAGTTATATAGCTATGACTTAAAATTAACAAAGAAGTTTATTATCGTCAAGTCATAATACTTGAAATAATCAATCGAAAATTTGAGTTTTTTATTTAAAATTTTATTATCTAAAACTATTTTGAATTTGTTTTTTTAAGAAATTAATTTATGAAAGCTAAAAATATTTAGCTCTGTCAATTCTTTGATATTTAGTCAGGTTGGCTTTACACTTAAAACCATAGACAAGATAGAAATCAGGTATTCAAGATGATCAAAAATCGTGTCAAAGAACTACGAGCTGAGTATCACTATTCGCAACAACAGCTAGCACAATTAGTTCACGTCTCGCGCCAAACAATTGTATCGATCGAAAATAGTCGCTCGCAGCCAACACTTGAACTGAGCTTCAAGCTAGCAAAAGTTTTCCACAGAACCATTGAAGAAGTATTTTTATACGAAGAAAACTAGCCAACCAAATAAGCCCCTTAGTCTGGATACAAACAAACTAAGGGGCTTTTAATATGGTCAAAATTTTTTAAATTACTCAAAATCAAGTCTCAATCTAACAACAAGATACCTTTACTCAGCTGCTTTAGCGAGGACGAAATAATTGCCCTCTGGATCTTGAAAATTAAAGGTCAAAACACCATTAACTTCAGTAATTTCACCCGCACTTAAAATTTCGTCGTGTAAGCGGTCAAAATCACTTGAGAAAAACATCAATGAAGGAACATTTTCCGAAACTTCTGGCGAATAGATTCTAATATAGTCCCGTGGAAAAATCGACAGTTCTACTTCTGACGAAATCCCAACGATGACATTTTGATAACCACCATTCAATGTTTGGCGTGCAACCACCGTGGCGTTAAACTCATCGGTCCAAAATGCCACACTCATATCAACATCGTCGACATAAATCATAATTCTAGTTTTCATTGATTAAATCCCTATCCCAAACGACACCCAACGTCTTTTCTCCAGTATGAACACTGATAGCTGGTCCTAAATGACTCGTAGAAACCCGTGCTTTTGGAAATGCTGTTTGAAAATCAGTGGCCCATTTTTCAAGCATCTCACGATTATTTGAGTCCACGATCGTGATATGAACTGGCCAATCTGGGTGTACGTCTGTATATTTTTGAATTTCAAGTTGAATTTTGTGAAATGCTCGATGCATGGTTCTCTCTTTAGCAATCGCATAAATTTTACCATCTTCAAAAGTCAATAATGGCTTAACATCTAGTAGACTGCCAATAACTGCTGAACGATTGCTCAAACGCCCTGTCCGGGACAAATGCTTTAAATCATCGACTGCAAAATAAACTTGAGTCGAATCACGTTGAACTTTTAACTTCTCTACGATCTCATCGGGATCAAGGCCCTTTTGAGCCATCGATCCGGCCAGCATAACTAAATCTGCTTCAGCTGCACTAGCTGCCATTGAATCAAATGGATAGATCTTAGCCTTATCATAGTCTTTTACAAACATCCGCAAATTATCCATAAACGAAGTGATTCCTAAAGATAAATGAATCGAGATAATAGCTTCGTAACCTTGGGCAACTAAACGATCATACGCCTCTTGAATTTGTCCCATCGAAACCTGTGCGGTAGTTGGTAACTCCGGTTCGGTCCGCAAATAGTCGAAGAACTTGGTATCAGATAACTCTTCGGTCTCTTTGTACTGCTTGTCTCCTAAAATAACGGTAATTGGTAAAACAGTAATATTATATTTCTCGATTTGTTCTGGTGTTAAATAAGATGCCGTATCAGTAACTACTGCTGTCTTCATCGATCTCTCCTCTTCATACCACATTGTGGTCGCTCATGCTTATAATAATAACATTTTATTGAAATTATTAAATCTATAGGCCTTGTTTTTCACATTAGAAAGCGCTATCATTTTTGTTAAGTAAATATTTAGTAAAAGTGGAGTGAAATTATGGATAAAAAACAACTTCTATCTGGCTATCAAGAAACTTTTGGAGAAGCTTGCGAAAAACTTTTCTTCTCACCAGGAAGGATCAATTTGATCGGTGAACATACTGATTATAACGGTGGCAATGTTTTCCCTTGTGCTATCAGTTTAGGAACTTATGCAGCTTATGGAGCTCGCAATGATCAATTAGTAAAACTTTATTCCAAGAATTTACCTGATACTGGTGTGATCAGTGTCTCTTTGAGTGATTTGAGTTTTAAAAAAGAAGACGATTGGGCTAACTATCCTAAAGGGATGCTTTACTTATTACAAAAAGCTGGCTTTGAATTGACTCACGGCTTCAATCTCTATATTTATGGTAATTTACCTGACGGTGCTGGGTTATCATCTTCAGCTTCAATTGAACTATTGATGGGTAACATTGCAAACGATGTCTTTAATTTAGGCATCGACCAATTAAATCTCGTCAAAATGGGCCAACAAAACGAAAATCAATATATCGGTGTCAATACTGGTATCATGGATGAATTTGCGGTTGGTATGGGTAAAAAAAATCAAGCCATCTTACTAGATACTAATACAATGGAATATCACTATGCCCCAGTTGAGTTAGGGGATCACGTGATCGTCATCATGAATACCAACAAGCAAAGAGCTTTGACCGACTCTAAATATAACGAACGCCGTAGCGAATGTGAACAAGCTTTAGCTCGTCTACAAACTAAATTAAATATCAATTCTCTTGGCGACCTTTCGATCGACGAATTCGACCGCAACTCATATTTGATCAACGATGATATTTTGTTGCGTCGGGCTCGTCACGCTGTCTTTGAAAATCAACGGACTCTAAAAGCTATCAAATATTTAAAGGACAATAATCTGGTTGAATTTGGCAAACTAGTCAACGCCTCACATATTTCCTTACACTATGACTATGAAGTTACCGGAATTGAACTGGATACTTTAGTTGAAGCAGCTTGGCAACAGCCTGGAGTTCTGGGAGCTCGGATGGTTGGCGCTGGTTTCGGTGGCTGTGCGATTGCTTTTGTTCAAAAAGATCAACTCGATGACTTCAAACAAAATGTCGGTCAAATTTATCAAGATAAAATTGGCTATGCAGCTGACTTCTATATTGCTGAAATTGCGGACGGACCTAAAGAAATTGCTCTTACCGAGGTGGAAGAATAATGTCTTGCGTAGACGATTTTGTGGAACAAATTATTACTGCGGACAACGATTATCAAGCGTTGGACCGCATCTATCTTTATAATCGAATCTGTGCCCTAGTTGGCGACGATAATCATCAGACTAACCCAGACTTAAAACAAGCCTTGATTGATACTGCCATTACAAATAAAAAAATTGACGGTAGTGTCACTTCTCAAGAGATCCTCAACGATCAATTGATGGACTTTTTGACTCCACGGCCCTCAAAGGTTAATCAAGAATTTTGGAATCTTTATCAAAATAGTCCTGAAGCGGCAACTAATTATTTCTACCATTTGAGTCAAGATAACGATTATATCAAGACCAAAGCAATTGCTAAAAATATCTCTTTTCCTGTCACCACTGATTATGGCGATTTAGAAATAACGATCAACCTTTCTAAGCCTGAAAAAGATCCTAAAGCAATTGCTGCTGCCGGTCGTCAAGCTCAAACTGGCTATCCTAAATGCCAACTTTGTCTTGAAAACGAAGGCTACTTGGGACGCCTTGGTTACCCTGCTCGAAGCAATCATCGGGTCATCCGTTTCTTATTGGGTGGTCAGACTTGGGGCTTTCAATATTCGCCTTATGCCTACTTTAAGGAACACGCTATTTTCCTCAATCAAAAACACCAACCAATGATCATCAATCAACATACTTTTAACAATTTGTTGGAAATCATCAGAATTTTCCCTCAATATTTTGTCGGGAGTAATGCCGATTTACCAATTGTGGGCGGCTCAATGCTTAGCCACGACCATTATCAAGGTGGCCGGCATGTCTTTCCAATGATGAAAGCCCCAATCGATCGAGAAATCAGTTTACCAGTCGATCAAGTCAAAGCGGGAATCGTTAAGTGGCCAATGTCGACTATTCGCCTAACGAGCCAGAGTCCAGAACAACTAGTCAAAGCAGCCAACTTGATTCACGAAAATTGGATGAATTATTCCGACGAAACAGTTCAGATCAAGGCTTACTCTAACGAAACACGTCATCACACGGTCACACCAATTGCTTATCGAGTTAATGACCAATATGTGCTCGATATCGTTTTGCGTGACAATCAAACATCTGCACAATACCCTGATGGTATTTTTCATCCCCATCAAGATGTTCAGCATATTAAAAAAGAAAATATTGGTTTGATTGAAGTTATGGGCCGGGCAATTTTGCCAGCTCGTCTGAAAAACGAGTTGCATCAAGTCGAACTATATTTATTGAATGAACCTAATCAAATGGCTGATTATCATCAAACTTGGGCTGATCAATTGGCTAAAAAATACCACTTTACGGCTGAAAATGTTTCTCAATTAGTCAGAAAAGAAACTGGTTTAGTCTTTGCTCGGGTTTTAGAAGATGCTGGGGTTTTCAAATGGGATCAATCCGGACAAACTGCCTTTGATAAATTTATTAGGAGTTTAGAATAATGGCAACTTTACGTGATATTGCTCAAAAAGCTCAAGTCTCACCCGCAACAGTTTCTCGAGTACTCAACAACGATTTGACCTTATCAGTTACTGACCAAACAAGAGCCAATATTTTACGGATCGCCACGGAAATGAATTACCAAAAGGCCAGTCGCCACAATGCCCGTTTTCTCAAACATATTGCCTTGGTGCAATGGTATTCTGAGTCCAAAGAACAAGACGATCTCTATTACATGACTGTTCGTGAAGGTATTGAACAACAAGCACCGACTTACGGTTTTGAGATCAGTCGCATTTTTCACAATGAATTAGACCAGATTCCAGCCGATATCGATGGCATTATTGCAGTCGGAAAATACAGTCGTTCGCAAGTTGATCAGATGACTTCAATCAGCCACAATCTCGTTTTCATTGATGATGACCAATTTCCTCAAGGTTTCGATACGATCGTCACTGATTTTAAGTATGGCCTAAGACAAGTCATAGACTACTTTATCGAACATAACTTAAAAAGTATCGGCCTCATTTATGGTGAAGAGAAATCGACTGATGACTTGCGGGTTATTCCTGATTTTCGTTATCAAAGTTTTAAGGAAACGATGACAGAGCACCAGCTGTTCGACCCCGATCTATGTTTCAAAGGCGACTTCACGAAAGATTCTGGTTATCAACAAATGAAATTAGCCCTAACCGCTCAAAAAGCTCTGCCTCAAGCTTTCTTTATCTCAAATGATCTGATGGCTGCTGGAGCTTTAAAGGCTCTCCAAGAAGCTAATATCAAGATTCCTCAACAAGTCAGTCTCTTCAGTTTCAATAACACCGCTTTAGCCAGTTACGTTAACCCAGAATTGAGTTCCGTCGATGTAGCGACTGAACAAATGGGTGCGGCTGCGGTCGATTTGATGCAAGACCTGTTGAATAATCCCCGCCATGTCGCTAAAAGAATGGAATTAGCTACCAAATTAGTCTTTCGTCAAAGCACTATCTAAATGTTATGATTGAGCTTTAGGAGGAAGATTATGATTTGGTTATGGACTCATTTATTAACTTGGGTGATTATGGCATTGATGATTTTGTTAGCCTTATTCACCAATTCGCATACAAAAATTTACGAAATGATTACACGTATCGGTTATTTAGTGATCATCATTACGGGAATAAAATTGGCTATTCGTGCTTGGTCAGTCGAACCCACTTTGTTAATCGTCAAAATAATTGTGGCTCTGGTCTTTATCGGACTAGTTGAGATTGCCTTTGCACGCAAAAATCAACAGAGACTTAATAAGAATTTAATTTGGATCGTGGTGGTCTTTTGCCTAGTCACCGCCCTGATCGGCTTTGCTTTAGCCGGTTGGTATCCTTTTGTTCAACATTAAAATTTTAATCAATCAAAAGGGTTTTGACATAAGTCTCAAAAAAATACTCGATGGGGAATTTTTACAATTTCACATCGAGTATTTTCAATTTCAAGACTGTTTTGTCACAGCCTCTGTTGGATATTAATGTATGATACTAAGTTCACTTTTTCCAAAGAAAATTAATGAACAACTTATCAACTTGTTTATTCTCATGTAATTGACTATGTTGTCCCATCTTCCCTTTGATCTTCTTTTCTTGATATGACTTAGCCCGGTTGGCCACCAAATATCTCAGTGACTGTGACGAGGAATTGCTGACGCGGCCATCTGAATGAGTCCCATCTTCAATATCACCAAAAATATTCAACACTTCGGTATTGGTTGGATAAATTTCTCGTAAAGGAAGAAGTTCTTGATAAGACTTATTCATTTTATCTGGTTTGCCATCGCTAGCTAACTTTACCTGGTTAGGCTTGTCGCCCATGCCCAAGATACCATTGAAGTGACCAGCGATATCGACGACTTTATTAATTTTAGGAGTACCTTTTTTCCCAGCATTCTCCATAATGTAATAATTGACCGCCATATTGCCCATTGAGTGTGCTACGAAATTAACGCTGTCAAATTTATACTCTTTTTGAAGCAAAGTGATGACATTCTTGACCCACTGACTGGCTTTATAGGAATTACCCATTTTATTGTTGTCAAAATTGACTTCGACGATTGGATTCTTGGCACTCTTAGGAATTGAACCAATCATCTTAGCGTAGCCATTATCTGAGACATTTACTCGAACGATTCTATTCGTGACGCCTGCCTCTTTGGCCGCATTGGTCATTTGAGTTTCTGCATTGACACTGCTGCCAAATCCATGGAAAAAGAGTGTTGGTGTATTAGTCTGGACGTACTTGCTGGAATCCACAGCTTGATTATTCTTACTGCAAGCGACTAATCCCCCAAAGGTTAAAAGAATTATTAAAAGAATCGAGAGACTCAATTTTTTCTTTTGCATCCCGCTGCCCTCCTACACTTTTACTACCTATTGTAACGATTGAATGTCAATTACCCTAAGAAAAACTCTTTAAATTTTCAAGTAGTATTTTTTAATTATTAATCAGTTTTTGACATTGACAGTTGGTCGAGCGACTACTAAGATAAATTTAATAATAATAAGTTTTCTTATCTTATTAAAAATAATTTAACCAAGGAGATATTTATATGACTAAAGCAGACCCTAGTACAATCGATTGGAACAATCTCGGTTTCAACTACATGGACTTACCATATCGTTTTCTAGCTCATTGGAAAGACGGCCAGTGGCAAGATGCCGGACTGACTGAAGACAGTACGCTACATATTAGTGAGGCTTCACCAGTTTTGCATTATGGTCAAGCAGCTTTTGAAGGTATGAAAGCTTACCGTAATCCCCAAGGTCAAATTCAATTGTTCCGTCCCGACCGTAACGCCAAGCGTATGAAAGAATCATGTGAAAGATTATTGATGCCCGTTTTCCCAGAAGACAAGTTTGTCGAAGCTGTCAAAGAAGTAGTCAAGGCTAATGCTGATTTTGTTCCTCCATATGGTTCCGGAGCAACTTTATACCTCCGTCCTTTGATTATCGGAACAGGTGAACAAATTGGTGTCCACGCTGCACCAGAATATATCTTTACGATTTTTGCCATGCCGGTTGGTAATTACTTTAAAGGTGGCTTAACTCCTGTTAACTTCACCACTTCTCAATATGACCGTGCAGCGCATAAAGGAACTGGTCAAAGTAAAGTTGGCGGTAACTATGCTGCCAGTTTATATCCTGGGGCCAAAGCTCACGAACAAGGCTTCGCAGATTGTGTTTACCTTGATCCTATCGAACATAAGAAGATTGAAGAAGTTGGTTCCGCTAACTTCTTTGGAATTACTAAGGATGACACCTTCTTGACACCTAAGTCACCTTCTATCCTACCAAGTATCACCAAGTATTCCTTGCTCTGGCTAGCAGAACATCGCTTAGGACTCAAAGCTAAAGAAGGCGACGTTTATATCGACCAATTGGATCAATTTAAAGAAGCCGGCGCCTGTGGTACTGCTGCAGTTATCTCACCTATCGGTGGTTTGGAACATAACGGCAACTTACACGTCTTCTATAGTGAAACGGAAGTTGGTCCAATAACCAAGAAGCTCTACGATACCTTAACTGGAATTCAATTTGGTACCGTTGAGGCTCCAGAGGGCTGGATTCAAGTCGTTGAGTAATAATTGAAAATTTTAGCAAAATAAAAAAGCTTAACCGGGGAAGTTAAGCTTTTTTTGTGTTTCGTCATATTATTGGGAAAATTAGTTATAACACTCATAAATTATCCTAAAGAAGGGTAAGCTGGAAGAATCGTGTTATAACTGGCTATGAGGTAGTAAGATTCACGACAATGCCCTCAAATCCTCAGTTTTTCAAGTGGTCGATTTAATCACTATCAGCGCCGTCCCCCCAGAATTGTTGAGTATTCTATTGAAAACGTCTAATTGATAAACCGAGATACATTATCTCTGAAACCTTACAAGTAATATTATATATTTATTCCTGGAAAAAATGTTATCCAAGATTATTAAAAAATATTATTCAAAAGTGGAATATTTTATCAGTCATTTTCTATGGTAAACCTCATTCCTAAGCCAATAGATTTCTGATATATATCATTATATTTATCTGATGCTTTAAGTTTTCTTAGTATTGCTAATGCAGGAATGATAAGATATTAGCAGATATTAATAGAAAGAGGGATTTTTACATGAAAATTTATTTTGCCAACGGTTTATTTGCTTTAGCAGATCGGATGTTCAACGAATATGTCGTTGATAAAATTAGAAAAATGGATAGTTCGATCGAAGTTTATTTACCCCAAGAAAATGGTGATATCAACGATAAAATGAACTATGCCGATTCAATCAAGATCGCCCAAGAAGATAACAAAGAATTGTTCTCCTCTGACTTAGTTGTTGCCATTCTCGATGGTGACACAATGGATGATGGTGTAGCCTCAGAAATCGGATTAGCCTTTGGTAAAGAAATTCCTATCATCGGAGTCTATACTGACCTCCGCCAAAGTGGTTTTGAGAATCCTAAAAAACTCGAAGCTGTCAAGCATATCGGTGAAAACCCCTTCGCCTATATTAACAATTACACTATCGGTTTGATCAAGATGAACGGCATGATGGTCGATAATATTGATGATATGCTAGAAGGTATCAAAAAATATTCCAATAAATAATTTTTTGTTTTTTGACAAATTTCCGTTTCAATTCGATTACATATTTTTTACAGTTACTTTATAACTAATTTACAGTTGGGTTATTTTCAACATATTCTGGTCTAGACGTTATATGATTACACTCGTTGAGAAAATTAATAAAATCTATGAGTTTTTTAATTCGGGGGAATCATTTTATAATGAAGATCAAAAAAATTGTTGCATCACTATGTGCCGTTACTTCAATTGCTTTAGATAGTTTCGTAATTCCAGCTCAAACAGTTGACGCCGCATCAGTTACAACGTCAGATACTAGTAGTGTTATTTATGTCTCAAATACCAATGGAGCTCAACTTTACACGACTCCAGATAGCCAAGGAAATATGAAGCTTGCCGGAATTGGTTTACAAAGCAAATCTGGTTGGCGGACTAACAAAATTGCTAACGTCTTAGGTGCAACATATTATCAAGTTGCTACTAACCTATGGGTTTCAGCCTATGACGTAACTACACAAGCTCCAGCAGTTTCTTTAGATAAAGATATGTACGTTAAAGCCAATGGTGGCGTTAATCTATATGACGCTCCAAATGGTAACTTTAATGGTAATTCAATTACTGGTGGTACAATGGTTCACGTTTACGCAAGTAAAACTGACGCCAATGGTGCTACTTGGTATGATGTTGGTAGAAACCAATGGGTCAACGGCCAATACTTATCAAATGACAACGTTAAACAAACTTTAACAATGTCAGCAACTGCTTATGATCCTGCTGTTCTTGGATCAAGCATGGGTTACAGTGGCGTGGCCGCTAACTTATCAAAATTCCCTAAGGGAACTCATTTAAGAATCACTGCAAGCAATGGTCAAACATATGACCGTGTAGTTAATGATACTGGTTTGTTTGCTTACAGCAATCCTAACCAATTGGATATCGCAATGCCAAATTCACAAGCCTTACAATTCGGTCGCCAAAATGTGACTGTTCAAGTAATTGGCTAAAATTATCTATTAAAAAGGATTGAATCTGAGGGGATTCAATCCTTTTTTGCTACAAAAAAAGAGCCCTCATACACTTGAGGACTCTCCTGGTAAAACTTAAGTGGTAAGATGAAATCACTGTAGTTTCATCAACGTTAAATGAATCTAAGTATTAACTGAACCTTACTACCGTAAGCATATTACCAAGATTAGTAATATGTTTAGCTAATGGAGCCTAGCACAACATATGTTGAGGGTGTGCGACTACTTTTTTGGTCGATCTTATGTTAACTTTTGGCACTAGTCCCAAAATGTCTTTAAACTGTACAGACTCTAAATCCTTTGGTTTTTACTGATTCTACCATTCTCTAAAACGATAAAACTTTCATATGCAAATATTTTTAGGGCTACAGTTCCTGACATTTCATCTTTACCACGTCTTTAATATATCATCTTTCGAAAGCGGATACAATGTTTTACTATATACTATCTGAATACTAAAAAAGGACTCTCGATGATTGAGAGTCCCTAGTTAGATATAAGTGGTAAGATGAAATTTACTGCAGTTTCATCAACGTTAAATGAATCTAAACCTTAAATGAATCTTACTACCTGAAACATATCTTACTAATATGAATGTGTACAACTTATAGTATGTTCAACTAAAGGATCCTAGCGAATTATGTATTGAGATTTGTGCGACTAACTAATTAGGTCGATCTTATGTTAACTTTTATCGCTAGTTCCTAAAATGCCGTTGAACTGTAATGCCTATCAATTTATGGGTTTTACTAATCCTACCATCTCCTAGAAACGATAAAACTTTCTTATCTAAATCTTTTAGGGCTACAGTTCCTGACATTTCATCCTTACCACATCTATAATATAACATTAAGTGTAAGCGATTTCAATGCTTATTTTTTAACTCGATAAAGTCGTTCGTTCTCTTTAATTTCACTCAAGTAAAATTTCTCCGTAACTGCTTCTGGATCAACGATTGTACCATCAGTATATTCAATTTGATACATTTTTTGGTAGTCAGCAATACTTAATTTTTCTCGTTGCTCAAGTAAATTTAATATCTTCTGTTTGTCGATTACTTTTTCAAACCCAGATTGGATCTCGCCACTAAAGATCTCGCCGACGGCACCAGAACCATAACTGAACAATAAGACTTTTTCCTTAGCGGAAGCGGCATTAACTAAATAAGATAATAGTCCCAAATAAAGTGAACCCGTATAAAGGTTACCAACATCTCGACTGAATTTAATGCTAGCTTGATAATGATCACTTAATTCAGCGTACTTTGCCTCTGAGACTTTACCTTCTAAAGTTCTTAGGGCTTTGGTACCCATCTTCGTGTAAGGAATATGGAATAACATCGTTGAAAAGTCATCCGCCGTCTTATTGTACTTAGCCTGGTATTTATCCCAAAGCGTTGTAAAGAAATCTACATACACTTGATTGGAGAACTTTCCTCGTGCAAAAGCAACTTTAGAAAAAGTTGGACGCCAGAAGTCACCGACATTTCTCGTCATATAAACTGATTGGTGATCAAGGCGCAAGACACGTGGTTCTTCACTGACCAACATCGCCACTGACCCAGCCCCTTGTGTCACTTCTCCAGGAGTCTTGATTCCATATTTAGCAATATCACTGGCAATTACTAAGGCTTTTTTACCAGGGTTCAAACTCACAAAGTCATAGGCTGCTTGTAAACCGGCAGTTGCTCCAAAACAAGCTTGTTTGATTTCAAAAGCGCGAATATCTTCTGGCAAGTCTAAGAGATCCATCAGAAAAGCAGCAGTAGACTTTGATTCATCGACACCACTCTCTGTACCCACGATCAAAAGACCTAAAGCCTTTTTATCAGCGTCCGTTAAGATACTATCGGCTGAACTAGCGGCCATAGTTACGGCATCTTGATAAGGCTGAGGAACAGCTTGCTTTGATTGACCGATCCCAATCGTAAATTTATTAGGATCAACGTCACGAGCCTTAGCCAATTCAACGATATCAATATAATCCTTAGGAACATAAAAACCGATCTTATCTATTCCAATATTCATTATTTATTTCTCAGCTCCTCTAAAATATCTTCTGCATTTTTTAACGTATAATTTTTAGTCTGATTCAATTTTTCAGCTACTTGACCAATTTCACTGCCAACCGCTCCAGCTGATAACGCTAGTGACTTACTCTGTAAGCCCATGTGACCAGCTTGGATTCCTGTGGTTACTAAGGCCCTCAAGGCAGATAAATTATTGGCCAGACCAACAGCGCCAACAACTGATTGCAACTGTTGACTATCCTTGATCTTCATAATCGCTAAACTCAACTGTGCCATTGGCAAGGCTTTAATAGCACCACCAACGCTCCCTAACTCAATTGGCATCACCAAGGTACCCACCAATTGCTGGTCAACAACCTCCCATTTACTCAAAGGTTGATAAACTCCGGAATCGGAGGCAAAACTCTGGCAAGCCGCTTCTTGAGCTCGAAAGTCATTCCCAGTTGCTAAGAGTACGGCATCCACGCCATTCATAATGCCTTTATTGTGCGTAACAGCTCGTTTGAGTGACTTTTGGGCAAAGTCTGATAGTTTAGCTATCCTACTAGCTACCTCAGCTCCAGACATCGTTTTGGTTGCCAATTGTTCAAACGCAACTTTAGCTTGAACTTTGATGATCTGACCGGCTCCACTATTCGACAAAATACTGCACAAAACATCGCCATTAAGCAATTCCGACACTTTGTGAGCCGTTTTTTCTAAAATCGTATTGACGATATTTGCTCCCATCGCATCGACGGTATCAATTTCCAGTTCCAATTCCGTGAACTCAGCTAATTGATTGACTACAATCGAGACGACGCCACCGCCACGTTTGATCAGGCTAGGATGAACTTGTTGAGCAAAGTCTTTAATCTCTAATTTGAGATCTAATAATTGTTGTTGCTGAACTTTAGTCAAGTTTTCTAAAACAATCTGCCCATAAACTAAACGTTTAGAAGGCAACGTTTTGAAGCCGCCACTTGCTTTGATACGCTTAGCACCATTTGAAGCGGCAGCAATGACTGATGGCTCTTCAATTACCATTGGCACCAGATAATCAGTTCCGTCGATCAAGAAGTCAGTCGCAAAACCATAAGGCAAGCCAAAACTTCCAATTTGATTTTCACTGAGACTGTCCGCTAGATCTGCAGTAAGACCTTGGCGCTGCTGCAATAATTGAGCTTGAGCCTGATTTATATAACCGCCATCAAGTAACAATTTGATCCGTTCTTGATCGGTCAATTGATAGATTTTCATAGCAATTTTATCCCCATTGCCATGCCCATGCCTCCACCGATACAAAGCGAAGCTAGGCCGGTAGTTTGTTTTTCTTGCTGTAGTGAGTTGATCAAAGTAGCGATCATTCTAGCGCCTGTGGCACCTAAAGGATGACCTAAGGCAATCGCCCCACCGTAAATATTTAATTTCTCAGCTGGCAGTTTCAAATCACGACTTACTGCGACTGCTTGTGAAGCAAAAGCTTCGTTAACTTCGAAGAGATCGAAATCTGAAACATTTTCGTGATAACGGTCGAAATATTTATTAACTGCATAATAGGGAGCGTAACCCATGTAATCTGGGTCAATACCGATTTCTACATAACCAGTCACTTGAGCTAGATAATTCAAGCCTAATTCTTTGGCTCGGCTTTCTTTCATCAGAATGACTGCGGCAGCACCATCATTGATCGGTGATGAGTTACCAGCTGTAACTGTACCTTTTTTGTCGAAGACCGTTCTCAATTGTCCCATTTGTTCCAAAGTCGTGGTCGGACGAATCGATTGATCAGTCGTAATTTCTTCGCCGTTCACTTCGATGGGAATAATTTCTTGAGCTAATTTACTTTCTGCCTGATGAGCTTTTTGATGAGAATTAAAGGCAAATTCATCTTGTTGTTGGCGAGTGACGTGATACTTGCGGGCAACATTCTCAGCTGTCATCCCCATAGGTAAATGATTGAAAGCATCATTTAAACCATCATTGAACAATGTATCCGAAAGCTTGGGACTAACTTCCATCTTGCCAGTCCGGGGGGCATAAAATGGTGCATTGGACATGCTTTCGACGCCACCAGCGACTACGATTTCCGCATTGCCCATTCTAATTGCGGAAATTGCTTCATAAATAGCTTTCATACCTGAACCGCAAACTTGATTAATTGTCATGGCAGTAGCATCAACTCGACCACCAACGTTTAATTCAATTTGACGTGCCGTATTTTGACCCATACCAGTTTGATAAACATTCCCAAAAATAAATTGGTCGATGATCTTGGGGTCGATTCGATTATTCTTTAATAATTTGGTTACTAATTGGCTACCCAATTCAACTGCTGTTAAATCAGCAAATTGACCTCGAAATTTGCCGATAGCAGTTCTTTTTGCATCTATAATTACAATTGAATCCATAATTTTTCCCTTCAAACTTGGTAGAATATCCTTAAGCCTTTATGATAATTTAATTAGACGATAAAAGCAAATAAAAGTGGTGGAATTTTCTTATGCGTACTATTGATTTAATCTTATTATTGAATGATTTTAAGAAAAATAACCGTATCTTCGTTGAGACAGCCGACCAAACTTTACCGGTCGTCGATCTTGAAGCTATTGACGACGAGATTATCTTAAAAACTGCTCCCAACATGCATGGCTTGAAAAATTGGGAATTCTTGATCTTGCTCAACCGAAAAGCTTATTACGAAATGCCCATTTTTTTCAACAATAAAAACAGCCATCAACAACTCTTTGGTTTCAGAGTTATTAATGACTGTCTCTTACTCGGTTAATTATTTTGAAGCTTTCTTGTTGCTAGTAGTTGATTTGTCTTCAGCTTGAATTTTCTTAGCTAGTTCAAGAATATATGGTTTCAATCCATCCTTTACTTCGGGATGTGTCAATCCATATTCAATATTTGTCTTAACATAACCAAATTTATTTCCGACATCATATCTTTGACCTTTGAATTCGTGAGCAAAGACACGTTGTGTCTTGTTCATACGGTCGATAGCATCAGTCAGTTGAATCTCGTTACCTGCACCTGGTTTTTGAGTTGCTAAGAGATCAAAAATTTCAGGAGTCAATAAGTAACGGCCAATAATAGCTAAATTACTTGGTGCGTCCTCAACCTTTGGCTTTTCAACGAAACGCTTAACATTGTAGAGTCCTGGTTCATTTTCGCCTTCTGGATCAATCACACCATACTTTGAAACGTCTTTTTCAGGAACTTTCATAACAGCAATCGTTGAAGCATGAGTTTTCTCATAGTCATCGATCAATTGCTTTGTCAAAGGAACTTTGTCTTCCATCAAGTCGTCGCCTAACATAACGATGAAAGGTTCATCAGCAATAAATGATCTAGCTTGAGCAACAGCGTCACCTAAACCGTTTGGATGAGCTTGGCGGCTATAGTACAAGTTAACTCCAAGATTTGTCGTATCCTGAACAACTTTTAGAAGTTCAGTCTTGTTCTTTGACTCCAAGTTTTGTTCCAACTCAGGAACAGAATCGAAATGATCTTCGATCGAACGTTTATTTTTACCAGTGATGATCAAAATATCTTCGATGCCTGAAGCTTTAGCTTCCTCAACAATAAATTGAATCGTTGGCTTATCAACGATTGGCAACATTTCCTTAGCCAAAGCCTTCGTTGCGGGTAAAAATCTTGTTCCTAATCCTGCTGCTGGAATAATTGCTTTTCTAACTTTCATTAATTTTTCTCCTTTTCATGCGATTGCATATAACTAGTCAATCTACCAGTACTTATCCTCAAATAAGGGCCGCCAATAGCTTGTGCAAAAGCCACGTTGATGGCATTTCCAAATAAAAAGATAGTCACTGACATATTCACCCAGAGCAAAAACACAATAATCGCTCCGATAGCACCGTAATTATCCCAAGCTGAACCAAAATACTTTAAATAATATGAGAACAACTGTGATAAACCTAAAACGCCGATACTAGTAATAACGGTTCCGGTTAAAATGTAATAAAACTTCAGATGGATATTGGGTAAAAAATAAAATAAAGCAAACATGATCAAAAACATTATAACAATAGCAAAGGGCCATTTCCAACGTGTAAATTCTTCTAAAAGCCTTGAATTCACTCGTAGCAAGGGAATTAGCCAATTCAAAAAAAGTTGGCCAAATGTAAACGTTACAATTGCTGCAACGCCAACCACGATCAACAATAACGTCGTCACAAAAGCTAACCCCCGACGAATAATGTAATTGAGAAAAGTTTTTTCCACAAACAGACTGTTAACATCCAATCCATAAGCTTCGTTCATCGTCATCTGCGCAATATTTAAGCCTCGTGAAATTGCCCAAAGTGCTACGACAATACCAACCGACAAGATACCCTTATTGGAACTAGACAAAACCTTCACGATCGTCGGCATCAAATAGTGATGCAAGTCATCTGGCAAAATAAATTCGATGTAACTGACGACCGTCGGTTTGTCCATGTGTAAAAGTGGTATCAAGTTTCCCACCACAATTATCATTGGAAATAGCGACAACAAAATATAATAAGTGATGGTCTTTGAAGCCATCGGTAAATTTGAGTCTGTCACTGCTTGGGTCACATATTTGATAAAGCCGGTCAATTTCTCACGCTTAGCAATGTTTTGCTTAAATAATGGCACTGCTGGTTTATTTTCTTCCATTATTTGCACCAATGATTAAAGTAAGTATTTTGCATCGTATTCAGGATCTTGAGAAGTCAAAATCTTAGGACCATCTTTGGTAATCGCAATCGTGTGCTCGTATTGAGCCGAATCAGTTCCATCAGCCGACACGAAATACTCCCAACCATCAGCCTTGACAAATTTATCTTTAATTTCCCAAGTACCCAGATTGACCATAGGTTCAATTGTAATCGTCATACCTTCACGTAATCTTAAACCTTTGCCAGCTTCACCATAATGAGGAACATTGGGAGCTTCGTGCATTGTTGGCTGAATTCCATGGCCAATTAGATCACGGACATCACCCATGTGGTTTTCATCTTCAACGTAATGTTGAATCGCATGACCGATATCGCCGATACGATTGCCAATAACTGCTTGGTCAATTCCGAGATAAAGTGATTTCTTCGTTACGTCCATCAGCTTTTGGTCTTCAGCTGAGATCTCGCCAACCGCGTAAGTCCAACAAGAGTCACTTTCATAGCCATCCAAGTTAACGGTCATATCTACTTTAACAACGTCCCCACTCTTGAGAATGAGACCTTTGCGAGGAATACCGTGAGCAACTTCATCATTAACACAGACACAAGTAGCATATTTGTATCCTTCAAAACCTTTTTCTGATGGACGGCCACCATGTGAAATAATATAGTCGTTCGCAAAGTTTTCAATTTCCATCGAAGAAATACCCGGCTTGATGATGTCACGTAAACCGATATGAGTATTAGCTAGCAGTTCCCCAGACTTTCTCATACCTTCGATTTCTCTTGCAGATTTTAATGTAATCAAGATTTAACATGTCCCTTCAAAAAAATATTAATCTCATTATAACATTGTCCTAGTTTTTCATTTAGATAGCTGGTAATATTAATTTTTGCTATAATATCCCAAGATATATAAGAATGAGGCGTTAATTAAATATGACAAAAGTAAAAATCGTCTATGCCAGTATTACCGGTAACGACGAGGATATCGCATACGTTTTAACGGAAAAATTTGAGGACCTTGGTTGCGACGTCGAGATGAGTGAAGTCTCTCAAACTGACGCTGCTGACTTTGAAACAACAGATGTTTGTGTGATAGCTAGTTATACATATGATCAAGGAATCGTACCTGATGAGGCTTTGGACTTCTATGAGGACATGCAAGACTTAGACTTATCAAACAAAGTCTATGGCGTTTGTGGTTCTGGTGATACATTCTACGAGGATTTTTGTCGTGCCGTCGATGAATTCGCTCAAGCCTTTGAAAAGGTCGGTGCCACTAAAGGTGCTGAATCTGTCAAAGTAGAGTTGGACCCAGAACAAGTTGATATCGACCATCTAGATAAGTTTGCGGAATCAATCTACCAAAAGGCTCAAGAAATGGATCTTTAGTTATGAATTTCATCAAAAAGTATCGTAATTTCTGGGTCTATTGTTTCTTTGGATTCCTAGCATCGATTATCAATATTGGAATCTTTGATCTTTCACACAACTATTTCCACATCCCACTCTGGTTAGCTAATACCATTGCTTGGCTCATTTCGAATTTCTTTTCCTTTTTCGTTACCAAGTTATATGTCTTTAAGTCAGAGATCGGTGACTTCAAAAAAATGCTGAACGAAGGCATTTACTTTCTGATCAGTCGTATTTTCTCACTGATTTTCGATGATGTTTTCATGATCGTTGCCGTTTTAATTTTCCCATGGAACAATTTGATCATCAAAGCAATCGACCAGCTAGTCGTGGGACTATTTAACTACTTCTCATCCAAGCTGATCTTCAACTACGAAAATCGTGTTCTACTCAATAAAATCAAAGAATTAAAAGCTAAAAGAAGTCGCAATGAATTTTAATATTCACTGCGGCTTCTTTTTTAAATTTCTAAAACCAATTTATCCTTATCGATATGGCTTAAAACATTATGATTGATTTTGAAAAATCCTTCTTGATTCATCTTATGCAGCTCTTGATTCAAAGCTGAACGAGTAACATGCAATATCTCTGAAAAAGCTTCCTGTGAGACTGGAAATTCAACACGCAGATCTGTGTCGCTTTCTGTAGAAATCAATTCGTCACTCAAAATCCAATAAGCTATTCGCTCACGAACTGTCTTGTAACCTAAACAAGCAATTAAGCGCTGATTTTCCAAACCTCGTTTAGCGAGTTGCTGAATATAGATCTGAGAAAATTTCTTATCGCCGAAAACGACTTTCGAAAAAACTTCAATCGGTATCCAACAAATCTCACAATCACTGATGCTTGCTAAATTGTAGGTGTAATACATGTCTCCCGATAGATACAGATACTCCAAAATAATACTGTCTGGACTGAACAAGCTACTGCACATCTCTTTGCCATATTTGGAATAAGTAATAGCTTTAAGATAGCCCTTTTTAACGATCCCGACGTGTGTAATCAAAGTTCCGGGGGTTCTGATAATTGTATTGCGTTTGTATTTTTCAAGGTGATAATTGCCCGAAACGATCGGGTTTTGTAAGATGTTTTCAATAAAATCACACTTCTTCATTCAAAGCCCCCCTTTACTATCTATTCTACTTTAAAGCGTCGTCCAAGAAATCACAAACATCATCATAATCTCTTTCACCATTGAATCTTTGAATTTCCTGACCATCCTTGAAGATTGCCACAACAGGAATACCGGCGATCTTATGACTTTCAGCTAATTTAGTTTCCGCATCGATGTCAACGTATCTGATTTCAAAAGCATCTTTGAAGTCTTCCTTGAGTGCTTCTTCCAAAACAGGATGCAAGGCTTTGCAGTGAACACATCTTTCTGCACCAAAGAGAACTAAGACAGGCTTGTCTTTTATATCGAGGACTCTTTCTTTGAAGTTAGCTTGTGTCAAAGGTTCAAAGAAGTCTTTATCTA
The DNA here is from genome assembly GCF_054881455.1 of Companilactobacillus sp. FL22-3. Taxonomy (NCBI): domain Bacteria; kingdom Bacillati; phylum Bacillota; class Bacilli; order Lactobacillales; family Lactobacillaceae; genus Companilactobacillus; species Companilactobacillus sp. FL22-3. The sequence continues at coordinate 179,696 of NZ_JBTYYZ010000005.1, forward strand.
TGTCGAAGACCTTTTTCTTGTTTATAACTGTTGTATCTTCATCATCGGTGGCAACACATAGAGCAACATCCTTGTAATAAGGGACTGTTCCTTCGACATCAATAACCTTTTTAGCTCCAAACTTACCAGCACCTGGAACTCGATATGTCGTATTGTCGATAGGCTCAATCGCAACTTCTTCTGGCGTTGGTTCTTGAGGAACATAGTCATATGGGTAGCGATAAGCCCGATAGATCATATTATTAGTTGGTGTTCCTGGATCATTATGAGTGTAATATGGCGAGATCCATTCCCAAACGATCTCTTTTTCAGGTGTGATCTCAATCAAGCGTCCATCCGAACCTTCGTCAATCAAAGTGTTACCATTTGGTAGTCGTTGAGCTGAGGAAACATATGGACTATAAAACTTGCTAGCATCAACGGGAATCGCATTGCCAAAGTCTTTAGGTGTTACTTCCCAGACAACTTTCAAAGTCGTTGGATCAAATTCAATCACTCGACTGTAATCACGCGTGGCATTCTTACTACCGATCTTCGATGATGGATTTGGAGTGCCATAGCCAGCCCAGCCACCATTATCAAAGACTAACAAGTTACCAGCACCAGGTAAACCTTTAGGAATCATGTGGAAGTGATGTTGTCCAACGATCCAGCCCAATTTTCTAAGTTCGGGTGTTGCATTGAAATCTGGCCCGATCTTCCAAACTAGGTGACCAGTATCTTTATCTAGAATTGCCAAAATGTTGGCCTCACGGCAGTCAAAGATGATATTAGTTGGTTTGAAACGTTCGTCACCAGCGTCGTACCACTTGTTTGGTCCCAAATAGCTCATACAGTTAACATGTAGATAATCGCCCACGCCGCCATCAGATGAACGCATATTAGGGTCACGGAATAAGACGTTCTTTGCGGCCTCATCAAAGCCAAGTTCATCAAAATGATCACTGATAGACCATTTCCAAAGAATATTTCCTTCCCAGTCAACTTCATACATTACTTCATCGAGCAATCGTTTATCAGAAATCTCTAGATTATGAATCGTTTGATGTCCTAAGATCAAAGTATTACCAGATAAAGCTTTGGCCTCTTGACCAGGTACATAATAACCGACTGGATTTCCTTCTCTTTGGAAATCATGGTGACTTCTAGCCATCCAACGATGATCACGTCCAGGGTCATCGATTTTTTCTAACTTATCGAATTGCCAAACAATGTTACCATCATAATCAATTTCAATCAGATTAACACCATCTTGCATCCCATAATCAGGATGTCTGAAGCCAGAAGTTCCCATGACATATCCACCTTTTAATAACTTCGGTGGCATACCTTGCATCTTCCAGCGTCTAACTTCATTACCATTCATATCGAACAGTAACACGCCATCATTGATCAACGGTACTAATGTATAGCCATTAAAACATTTGTCAGGTTTATAAATTGTTGTTCCATGTGGAAATACTGAAGGTTGTCCCATTTTTCTCACTCCTAATTGTTAACTAGATTTAATTCTGAAATATCATTGATAACTCTCTTCAATTGACCATTCTCATACAAAGCCGCTGCTACGGTTTTATTCAATCCCAAGCGACTGAACAAGAGACTCTGGCGGGAAATATCTTGCTTATAAACTTTATAACCGCTTAACTCTTGTTCAAATTCTCTTGCCAAGTCGATATCTTGAGATTCATAAGGATTGTAAAAGACAAAAGCTATTTTGGAATCATTGCCATTCAACAGACTATCGATTTGTTGCTTTTCACTTAAATACCTCTGTGCAGCAACTACCGCTTGAGCACCATCGCCACAAGCAGTAATGACTTGCTTCAAGAAATTATTAGTGCAGTCCCCAATTGCGTATAAACCAGGGACACTGGTCTCTTTTTTATCGTTGACTTTGATATAACCATGTTCATCACAATCGACTAATTCTTTTACCATTTCCGTTTGTGGGGTCATTCCAATGAAGAAAAATACACCACTGGTAGGATGTTTGGTTAATTCACCTGTATTAACATTTTTAATCGTGACACTCTCAACTTTGTCTGTCCCCTCAATGGCATTCAAGGTTGAGTCCCAGATAAAATCAACTTTGGGATTATTCTTGATGTTCTTAGCTGCAACTTCATTACAATCTAAAACTCCCGGATCGTGCAAAACAACGATGTGAACTTTACTAGCGAAACGGGCTAAATATTCCGACTCTTCAATCGCCTGGTCACCAGCCCCAACGACGTAGATCTCTTGATTTTTGAAGAATTCGGCGTCACAAGTGGCACAATAGGAAACTCCTTGACCAACAAATTCTTTTTCACCCGGAATATTCAACTCTCGTGGCACTGTCCCCAAATCTAAGATGACTGACTTCGCTTGAAAATCGCCTCGACGTTTGGTTGAAACCACAAATCCCTCATCATTTGGAACAATTTTTGTCACGGTCGTCCGCTTCAAGGATACTGTCTCGTTAGCTTGGGCATGTTCTTTGAATTCCTCCATCAAGTGTTGCCCTGAATCAAGCTTGGTTCCTGGATAATTCTTCACTTCGGCCGTTTCAGTAATGCGGCCACCATAGCCACTTTTTTCGATCAATAAAGTTTTCATTTCGGCGCGCCCAGCGTAAATGGCTGAGGTTAAACCACCTGGACCGCCACCTACGATCACGACGTCATATGTTTCATTCATACGCCCACCTCCTCGAGCTTAACTTTGTTTGAGTGTTTTTGTTTATCTTGTAAAACCCAGAAGAAACAAACTAAGGTCAATAACAAGCAATAATAACTTGATGCAAAAATTTCAAATGGATTGATAGATATATTTTTAAAACCGGTTACATTCATCTGATTGATCAAGGTAATAGCTCCCATGACAAAGGCACTGTTTATCGGAACTATCGCGGTAATATTCGTTGCCATCCCTGTAAGCAAATAGGACCGTTTATTTGGGGAAATACCTGAACTCTGACCAATCTTATCGGCCACATCACCAAAGAGCAAAATTGCTGGCAAAACGCAGCCGGACAATAAGATATTGATCACTCCAATGCTCAAGATCAAAACCATTTCGGCACCAACTTGTGTTTGAATCGCCTTTTTGCTTAAAATCCAATCACATAACATATCCAAACAGCCTGATTTAACGGCTACTGCAATCATGCCAAATAGTAGGATCGATGAAATAATAATATCGGCCATACTATAAGTACCCTCGAGCAAGATCCCACTCAAAGCTTGATTCTTACCAACTGCCAAGATGTCGTTCATCTGAAAATTACCGCTGATCACTCCCAAAAATAAACCGATGACTGTGGCATAGGATAGGCCTAAGAACAGATCTTGCTTGATAAAGCTAATGATCAATAAGATAGCAATCGGTATCAACATCAGCAGTCCTAATCCATTAGCGCTCTGCTTAACTTGTAACAATTGCTGGGCATCAACTGCCGCTCCATTAGAACCAAAGAAATAAAATAGCACTGCACTGATAAGAGCAATACCTACTAGGTAAGGACTACGTTGCTTCATGACCGCCTGTAAGTTGGCTGGTTGATGAGTTTTTCGATCGTGTTGCGTATCAAGCGTTGTATTAATTACTTGAGAACTTGGCGACATTGCATCACCAAAAAATACACCGCTCAAAATTGCTCCCACGAGTACTGAAGCCTTTGCTCCCAACATTATCCCCGGAGGATAAAAGATTGGTACTACGGCAAAGACAGCCGCAATTGGTGCTCCTGTCCCCATCGAAATAATCGTTGAAGCTAAAAAGGTGAAAACAACAAAAGCCCCACCGGTAATATTCAACTTTGTACTCAACCAAACAAAGCCGCTGCCGACATCACCAACTGTCAGTAACTTGGTAAAGATTCCGATCAAGATAAATGTAAAAATTAACTTTGAATTTCCAAATTGTGCCAGGCCGCCAATGACTACTTTCCAATATTTAGACTTTTCTTTCACAAGGAAGAATGCGAGAAACAAGCCAATAATTGATGCTACAACTAAGCCTTTCATCGAGTAGACATGATAAAAAATTGCTAAACCTGCACTGATGATAATGTAGACAATGATTGGTATCATGCCCATTTGCTTACCACCATAAAATTCTATTTCGTATTTATGTTCACCATCCTTCTTTTCAATCACCTTGCCAATACCTCTTTTCATTTAAGATCATCGACTTAGTTTTTGTTATCTTCTTCACAATTTAATTTAGCAGATAATCAAAAAAATTAATGTTGCCTTTCTAACATTCTTCCCAAAAAAGTTAAAAATTGAACAAAAAAATCCAGCAGGTCAACCATTATTGCTGGTCAACTCCACTGGAATTTTTTGTTCAAGCAGATATTTTATTCAAATTCATAAGGACGGTCAGTTGTTTGTTTAAAGTAATAACTCAATGAATCGAGGATACGATCTGAGGCCTTACCATCACCATAAGGATTCTTAGCATTAGCCATGCGGTCATATTCAGCTTTGTCAGTAATCAAACGAGTCATTTCTTTTTCAACTACCGCTGCATCAGTTCCCACTAATTTCAAAGTTCCGGCACTAACACCTTCTGGACGTTCAGTAGTATCACGTAAAACTAACACGGGCTTACCGAGTGAAGGAGCCTCTTCTTGGACGCCGCCAGAATCAGTCATGATGAAGTAACTTCTAGAAGCTAAGTTATGAAAATCAACAACATCAAGTGGTTCGATCAAGTGAACTCGTTTTACGTCTCCTAAAATGTCTTTAGCAGTCTGTTGAACAACTGGATTCAAGTGAACTGGATAAACTAATTCAATATCATCATGCTTTTCAACGACTTTTTTCATGGCCCGAAAGACTTGTCGCATTGGTTCGCCTTGATTCTCACGCCGATGCATTGTAATCAAGATCATCTTTTTATTAGGATCGATCACATCTAAGACGTCGTGATGATAGTCCTTATGCACGGTACTTCTCAAAGCATCGATGGCCGTATTTCCAGTCACAAAGATATGTTCTTCGTTGTGGTTTTCTTTTAACAAGTTAGCCTTACTTTCGGTTGTTGGTGCAAAGTAAATATCGGTCAAATCATCTGTCATTTGACGATTCATTTCTTCAGGCCATGGTGAATACTTGTTCCAAGTTCTTAGACCAGCTTCAACGTGTCCAATAGCAGTTTGATGATAGAAAGCTGACAAAGCAGCACTAAAGGTCGTAGTTGTATCACCGTGAACTAAGACAATATCAGGCTGTTCTTTTTCAATGATATTGTCTAATTCTTTCAAAACTAAGCCAGTGATCCCACTAAGAGTCTGGCGTTCTTTCATGATATTCAAGTCGTAGTCAGGCTTGATCTTGAAAATTTCCAAAACAGAGTCCAGCATTTCACGATGTTGGGCTGTAACAACCGTCACGGTTTCAAAGCGGTCACTATTTTGCTTTAATTTCAAAACTAATGGTGCCATTTTAATAGCTTCTGGTCTGGTTCCAAAAACTGTCATAACTTTAATTTTCTTCAAAATATCACCTCAATAAATTAATTCCAGTATATCAAAGTTAACTCATTTAATATAGGTAGTAACGCTTTCTAATATCTTATGAAAAAAAAGGTATAATAAAATTATTATGATAAATCTAACAATTCTAGTAATCTTAAGTATCTTGACGACTTTAGTCGCCTTTTTTGCCGTTATGGCAGTCTATAATACTGCGATAAAATCTACCTTTAAAAAATATTGGTGGTATATTCTTATCGTCTTAATAATTTTCTACTTAATTGCCTTTTATCTATATTTTCATTTTCGATAAAGCGTTTACTGAAATAGTTTTGCTAAAAGTTGTATTAATTTTTGCTCGTTTGAGTTAGAATTACTAATGTATTCAAATTATGAATGAAATTTTTGGAGGATTATCGATGGTTTTAACAAACGGTAACGAAATTTTCAACAACGCTCGTAAGGGCAAATATGCTGTTGGTGCTTTTAACATCAACGACTTGGAATGGACTCGCGGTATTTTAGCTGCAGCTCAAGAAACAAATACACCTATCTTGGTTCAAACATCAATGGGTGCTGCTAAGTACATGGGTGGTTACGAATTATGTCTACACCTTGTACAAGACACAATCAAATCAATGGGTATTACAGTTCCAGTTGTAATGCACTTGGATCATGGTAACTATGAAGCTGCCAAAGAATGTATCGAAGTTGGTTACAACTCAGTTATGTTCGATGGTCATGACCTACCATTTGACGAAAACCTTGAAAAGACAAAGGAAATCGTTAAATTAGCTCACGCTAAGGGCATGTCTGTTGAAGCTGAAGTTGGTTCAATCGGTGGTACAGAAGATGGTATTACTGGTCTTGGTGAATTAGCTGATGTTGAAGAAGCTAAGACACTTGCTGCTACAGGCGTTGACTACCTTGCTGTTGGTATTGGTAACATCCACGGTGTTTACCCTGACAACTGGAAAGGTTTGAGCTTTGACCGTCTACAAGAATTAGCTGCTGAAATCTCAACACCACTTGTACTTCACGGTGGTTCAGGTATCCCTAAGGAACAAATCGTTAAGGCTATCTCAATGGGTATTTCAAAGGTTAACGTTAATACTGAATTGCAATTAGCATTTGCTAAAGCAACTCGTGAATATATCGAAGCTGGCCATGACCAAGATATCGATGCTAAGGGTTACGATCCTCGTAAGTTACTTGCACCTGGTACAAAGGCTATTACAGAAACAACAAAGGAACGTATCGAATGGTTCGGTACACCTTCAATCAAATAATTATTTTTGATTCAAAAAAGCAGAGACTTTTGTCCCTGCTTTTTTTATTTGGTCTTTTTAAGATTCTCCCATGTCAAATCTAAGTGGTCGACAACTACTGGTAAAAAAAGTTCAGTATTATTTATGTCACCATATAAGGACTCCTTTTCATTCCGCAAAAAAAAGACGTCGATTCCAAATAGCTACCCCCCCGATAAATTTCATAAAAGGTATCTATCTTAAATAGACGTCTTCAATTTATATTAATTGCATTTCCACGCAAGCGCTCTCACTTTGACAAACTCATGATATAATAATTGATTTGCAATGACAAGCAATACACTTAGAATTATTTCGATTGTGAAATATCATAAAATAAATAATTAGAATGTATACTCTTTTACCTGTGTCTATGTCAAGCTAGATGCGTTATTGGTCTAGTAATTTTAAGAAAGCTTTATATTGTGAAATCGACCGGAACTTGCTATAATGTGGTTGTACCAAATTAAGAAAGCGCTATCACAGAGAAAGGAGGGGCTTTTATAGCAACTTTGTTAACAACTAGGATGAGTTATCAAAGCCTATCTGCCTCCCATGTAGAAAAAAAACACACGTATTTCTGTGGCTAGATGCTTATTCTAGATTACTTAAGTTGATTTACAATTCCCCGTTGTAATGGTGATAGAGGAAAAACTCATTTCTTAAATTTGCCCAATAAGAGAACCATAATGATCTCCCTATAATCATTGAAAACCCCATTATTCAATGTTTAATTATTAATTTCTTACCTCTATCCTATCAACTTTTAAAAAAACAGTTAGGTTCCCCGCCTAGCTGTTTTTTTGTGAACTACTTTCCTAGAAAAAAGCTGAATAATAAAAAAAGACCTAATTCAAAATATGAATTAGATCCCATTTCTAAATACTCAAGAGCAGACCCCTGTCACTCTCTTCTAAACTTCTTGTTGATCGTCTTCTTTAGCAATTGCTAATTGAGCCACCAAATTCAAATAATTGAATGGATTATCATAATTTGGCTGGAACAGCATATCAACAAACGCCAAGTCGTCGATCGTATTTTCATTTTGAATACAGATAGAAATAGCGTTCGCCGATTGAGCCACTTCATGCTTACTGAATAACTGAGCTCCTAAAACTTTACGCGTATCTTTATCATAAATTAAATAGATCGTTAACATTTCCGTGGTTGGCATATATGCTGGACGGTAATTGTCGTGGTATACAACACAGTCAGCATTCATCCCATTAGCTAGGGCTTTTCGTAAGGTCAAACCGGTTTCTGCTAAAGTATAGCCAAAGATCTCCATAGCTGTGGTAGCTTGTGTACCCATATATTTACGAATATCGCCAAAAATATTAATTCCTGCTAGAGTACCCTGACGAACGGCTGTCGATGCCAAAGGGATATATTTCAATTCTCCGGTGGGATTAAATTTGACCACACAAGAATCTCCGGCAGCATAAATATCAGGGTCAGAAGTTTGCATATAATCGTTAATAATAATAGCGCCATAGCCGTCCATTTGTACTTGACCCCGTAGTAGATCAGTATTGGCAAAGAAGCCTGTGCAGACGATTACCAAATCAGCTTTATAAGCATGACCAGCTTTAGTCTTAATGGTCAATTGCTCGCCATCTTCAATTTCAGCAACTCGTTCACCCAAATGAACCTTTACATCATGCTCTTTTAATTTATCGATGATTGTTTCTGATAACTCATCATCAACATAATTATTCAAGATCTGATTGCGTGATTGAATCAAAGTTACATCATGAACGGTATTAGCGTAACTTTCAGCCAATTCAACACCAACATAACCAGCACCAACGATGGCAATGCTAGGATAGTTCAAAGCTGTTTCATAGATTTTCTTGGCTTGGGCGTAACTCTTGCACAAAAGAACTCGCGGATTGTCCATACCCCCAATTGGAGGAATTCCAACTTCTGAACCAGTAGTCATGATCAACTTGTCATAAGTATCCTCAAAAATTCGATCTGTTTCCAAATCTTGAACGAAGATCTTTTTATTTTTTGAATCAATTTTTAAAACGTTGTGTTTCATATGAACCTTAGCGCCAAATCCTTCAAGGGTGGTAGGATCTGCGTAGAACATATCTTCAAGGTGATTGACGATTCTTCCTAAATACAAAGCGATTCCACATGATAAAAAGGCAATATTATCATCACGTTCGTAAACTGTTACATCAGTTTCGGGATGCTTCTTTAGTATTTGTTCTACAGCAGCCGTTCCAGCATGTGTACATCCGACAACAACGACTTTCAATGGTCGGTTCCTCCTCTATCGTACAAAAATTCTTTTGACTTATTCTTTAAAGCATAACACAACACATACATTAATTATATCAATCTATTTTTTATTTCAATTTTGAAATCCTAAAAAAATTAATATCGAGAATTGAAGTATTTTAAATCATTATTTGTAATATAATTAACTTGTATTTACATTTTTTGGGGTGAAACAATTATGGAAGAAATCAAGCAATCAGCCGATACCAATTCAGGCGTATATCACGATAGCGTCGCCATTCGGAAAGAGGTTTTCGTAGAGGAACAAAATGTCCCTCAAGACTTAGAGATCGATAATTTGGAAGATAAATGTACCTATTTTAATATTTATCTTGAAGATCAACCTGTTGCCACAGCCCGCTTTTTCCCAACTGCCGATCATGGCATCCATATCCAACGAGTAGCAGTCCGTTCAAAATATCGACAAAGAAATCTTGGTTCCAAGCTGATCCAGGCCATTCTTACCTTTGCAAAAGAAAAAGGCTACTCTTATGCAATTTTAGGTGCCCAAGATCACGCCCAAGATTTTTATAAAAAACTCGGCTTTCAAGTGATTGGTGATCAATACGTTGAAGCCGGGATCAAGCATCATGACATGAAACTAAACTTGTAGTATGATAACGCTTAGTGTAAAAGTGCTTACAAGTGATGTTATAGAGGAGTTTGAACATGTATAGATTTTTTATTCAGCCCCAAATAGATAAAATTAATAATTCCCTAATCGGATACGAATTACTATTAAAACAAAAAACTGATGATGGTTGGCGTCCACCAGCAAATTTTTCGGACGTGTCATCGCACACTTTGGCTTCCGTTTTGATCTCTACCACCAAACTGTTGTCACTTAAAATCGGTTCTGTTTCAGTGAACATCAATCGTAATCAATTAATGGAAAAAGAAGTTCGTGACGCTATTATTGAAGCTCAAAGTATCCTCAGACCATTACGGGTGGTCGTGGAATTGACTGAAGATGTCCCCAATAAACCATGGTCAAATTCTGAATTGATCCCACTGATTCAAGAGTTTATCAACTATGGTATGGACTTCAGTCTCGATGACTGTGGGACTGGTGTCAATCAACTAGAACAGATCACTGAATTAGTTCCTTTGGCCTCAGAAATCAAATTTGCTATCCAAAACTTTGGCGAAAAACTCCGTGACTCTGAAATTGAACAAAAAGTTGTTTTTTGGCGTAATTTTAGCCAACAACATAAACTCCGCTTCATTTTAGAAGGTATCGAAGATGAACAAGACGATTCTTTGGCAGACTCCCTAAAAATCGATTTGCGACAAGGATACTTTTACGGCAAACCTCACCTTTTAAAACTAGAGAATGATAATTTTGACTGAGAAAGCCTAACTTAATTGGCTAATGATTAACAAAACAAAGACCCCTTGGTTCCACATCGGAATCAAGGGGTCCTTTATTTTAATCTATAAATTTAAGATTGTTCTTTTTCCTTACGCTCTTTAGCAACGGCCATTTGCGCTACAATGTTCAAATAATTGAAAGGATTGTCGTAATTTGGTTGGAAGAGCATATCCATAAAAGCCAATTGCTCGATAGTATTCTGATTTTGAATGCAGACCGAGATGGTATTAGCCGATTGAGCCACTTCGTGCTTACTGAATAATTGTGCTCCCAAAATCAAGTGATTGTCTTTGTTATAGATCAATTTCAACGTCAACATATCGGTAGTAGGCATATAGGCAGGACGATAATTATCATGGTAAGTAACACTGTCAGCATTAATTCCGTGAGCCAAGGCATTCTTTAACGTCAAGCCCGTGGAAGCAACCGTATAACCAAACAATTCCATCGCTGAAGTGGCCTGCGTACCCATGTATTTTTGAGTATTGCCAAAAACATTGACCCCAGCTAAGGCACCTTGTCTAATAGCGTTAGTGGCCAAGGGAATATAAGTAGGCTTACCTGTAGGATTAAAGTTGACTGTACAAGCATCTCCAGCCGCATAAATATCTGGATCAGAAGTCTGGGTATACTCGTTGATAACGATTGCCCCATGACGATCCATTTTTACTTGACCACGCAATAATTCGGTATTAGCAATAAACCCCGTGCAGACGATCACTAGGTCGGCATGATGCTGTCCTTGATTAGTTTCAATCAGAACTTGATCATTATCATCTCTGGTAAAACCTGTTACACGCTCATTTAAGAAAACTTTCACGTCATGTTCTTTCAAGAGTGTAACCACATTTTCAGCCATGTCGATATCTAAGTAATTATTTAAAAGCTGGTCACGTGATTGAATCAAAGTCACTTCATGCTCTGTATTGGCGTAACTTTCCGCTAGTTCAACCCCGATATATCCAGCCCCTACAATCGTAATATTGCGGTGATTCTTAGCCGTTTCATATATTGCTTGAGCTTGTGCATAACTCTTACACATCAAAATTTTCGTATCAGAAATACCAGTGATCGGTGGAACTGCCACCATTGACCCTGTTGTCATGATCAATTTATCATAAGTATCATTAATAATTTTGTGTGTCGTTAAATCTTCACACATAATACGCTTATTTTTAGCATCAGTTTTCAGCACATCATGTTTCATATAAACTTTTGCACCCAATTGCTCAAGGTCAGCAGGACTCGAGTAAAACATATCTTCAAGATGTTTTACCCTATTGCCTAAGTATAAGGCGATTCCACAGGACAAAAACGAAATATTGTCATCACGTTCATAAACTGTAACTTCTGCCTCTGGATGGTTCTCTAAAATTTGTTCAACTGCTGCTGTACCAGCATGTGTACATCCAACAACGATTACTTTCAAAGTGTATACCCCATAATCAATAATTTATTCAATATATATTTTGATTTTTTGACAACAATTTGTAAAAAAATTGCCACATATAAATAGTATAACCCTATATTTTTATAAGTGAACTAGCGTATAGTTATTAGGTACAAAAAAAAGACATCTTAGATATATATCATATATTTAAGATTTCAGTTATAATGTCGTAGTGTATATTATTTTGTAGATATCAAATTAATCTAAAACTTAAAAGAATATAATTGAGGGATTGTTTTGCCAGATAGCCTTATACCAAGAATTTTCAACAACTATCTAAACATCAACGCAGTTATTATAACTTTAGTTACGATAGGCTTGATTACGATCATCACCATCTTTGCCTATTCGTTTGAGAGATTAATCAACAAGTCGTCGCCGCTTTATAAGAAGTTCTTCACGCATCTACTCGAAGGATTAATCTTAGGTGGTAGCATGATCATCTTAGAAAAGATTTTCTTTATTTTAAACCAAGGTTCCATCAATAACGGTTGGTTATATGCCAATGCCCAACTGACGATCTTGCTTTATTGCATGTACTTGATTAGAAATAAAATCACCTTGTTGATTAACTTATTAACTCCGTTGCTATATTACCAATCAATGATTTTTAAACGCCTTGCCAGCAAAAATCTGAGTACTTTCATCATTTCTTATTTGATCTTGTGTGTGATCATCATTTTTATTTATCAAAAAACTGACCAATTACAAAAAAATGAATGGTATTACTTAGGGATGCAGACTCTTTTTGGGCTAAGTTGGTGGATCTTATTGTGGTCCGACCATAACTTCCCCATCTATGAAGTTTTCAGCATGTTAGTGGTGTTCTTGATCTACATGTCAATAATTCGGTTCTGCGCCCGTAAATTACAAGATACGATGCTCCATTACAACGACTTACAAACTCAGGTCAACTATGATGAACTGACTGGCGTAAGAAACCGGGCCAACCTTGATAAGACGGCTAAAGAAATCTATCAAGCCTATTCGCATCAAAATGTGCCTTTATCAATTGCTATGTTTGATATTGACCACTTTAAAAGTTTCAACGACATCTATGGACATTCAGTCGGTGATGAAGTTTTGAAACATGTGGCCCATACGATTGAACGGGAAATGTTTTTGACCGATACTCAAGGAGAACTCTTCCGCTTCGGTGGCGAAGAATTCATCATCATTTTCCGGGGCAAAAAGACTGAGGATTGTTTACCGATCATCGGTGACTTGCGTAATGCCATGATTAAAACCCCTTTGATCATCAACGGTCAAAAGCTCTCGGTTTCGATCTCCTTTGGCTTATCGGCCCTAACAGATACCGACAAAAATTTCGGTGACCTTTTCAACCGAGTCGATCAATATTTATACGCGTCCAAAAACTCCGGTCGCAATCGCTTGACTGTTGAAGGAAAGACGGTCAGTTTTGATCATTTGAATCAGCTAAAAAGCCTGTGATTAATAGGTAATAATAAAAAAGGCAGTTGAAACTTCCCAAGCTGGAATGTCTCAACTGCCTTTTTGTATTCGTTTAATTGTTTTTATAAAATGATTTCTGGTAGATATTTTATTCAAAAAAAATAGTGAGAAATTAATCTCACCGTCGGGAAGGAATCAGTTGTTTTTAAATCTGGTAGTCCCTACTTGCAATAGTAACCCATGTGGTAATTAATCGCAAGAGTATAAACGTGTAATTTTAACTCTTTTTTTGATAATTTTTTTAATATTAACAATCTCTTAAATGAATTGTTACCGTATCTTAAAATGAGTAATGATGCTTTAAACTTGGTAACACAATCTTATCAGATATACCGATAATGATACCCTGGCAAAACATTGCCAAAATAGTTCCTACACCAACGGATAATATTTTACCGGTCAGTACAAAACAGATGAGCATAATAATAACCGGCGGCGTATAACTGAATAATTGCCCCCAACCAGCCGAACCATGTAAATATTTAAAGCGTAAAAGATACGCTAATTCATCATTCGGATGTTGAATCAAATTACAGCGTTGGTAGATTGAAGTTCCGACTGAAACGCCAAACAGTCCCAAAACATCGACTAATAACCGTAAAGTAATTGGTAATTGATTTAATCTCAATGGATCCATAATGAATGAGAAGAAGCCCACTAAATAGCTGAATGGTAATGAAAATAACAAATTAGATATGAAAATATGGCCATCAAATTTTCTCAATAGAAATTGATTGACTATCGTCACGATCACAGCGTAAATAAATAATGTCGTCCCATATGACGAATGCAGCAACTTAGAAATATTGACTGCCGAAGCGGTCCAAACGGCGCTCCCCATATTACTGTTGATCATCAAAGCGTTGGCGAAGGCATCCAAAACAATTGCAAACATCAAATAACCTAAGCGAATTTTAAATTTCACATCTTTCAAGTTATGACTCCCTTTTGTTAAAAAAGCTCTTGTTTGCATTATGACACACTTTTCCATACTAATGATCTTTCAATTTCCTACTTTCTTAAGACGATAATTGTTTCGGACTTTTTTTTGTTGAAATGTTGGGTCGCAGTTGAAGAAAACGAAAAAAAGGGATTGCACTTAACCGACCGTCAGTACAATCCCCTGTTAATATTAATTTTTAAGCAACTACTTATTCGTTGGATGTTGCATCTCGTCCATACTGATCAAATGATACTTGTGTTCATGGTTTGGATCATAGGCTTCAATCTGTGCCATCATCCCGGTATCTTCATGTTCAAGGATATGGCAGTGATACATATAAACGCCAAATTTAGTGAATTGAACGGCAATTCTAACAGTCTCGCCAGCATTGACGCCAACCGTATCTTTCCAGCCATGTTCATTAGGATATGGAGCTTTTCCATTACGGCTTAAAACAAGGAATTGGCAACCATGCATATGGAATGGATGAATCATACCACCCATTGGATCATTAGTGTTAACTACATCCCAAAGGACGGTATCGCCAATCTTTTGTTTACGATCGATTCTTTGCATGTCAAAGAGTTTTCCATCCAGTCTGACCTGATCATCCATCCCTGACATGACAGTTCTTGTAACAGGCAATCCTGGCGTTACTTTTGGTGCATCAATAGTCGTTAAGTGCTCTGGCAATTCTACATCTTCACGGACGTATTCACCGATCTTAAACTTCATGATAGGAATATCATCGGTCATCAATGTAACCACATCTCCAGGCTTCTTATCACCGAAATCAACGATCACCTCAGCACGTTCAGCACAAGTCAACATCAACTTCGTAAATTTAACTGGTTCTGGCATTGTGCCGCCATCTGAAGCAATTTGAGTGAATTCATGGTTATCATCAAAATGTAGTCTCCACTCACGACGATTTGAACCGTTCAAGATTCTAAGACGAACCCTTTGAGTTGTTACATCAAAGACACCATTAACAGTTCCATTAACTAAAGCATATTTACCCAAACTACCATCCATATCATAATCGGCTTTATAGTCAAGTTGATTGTCATGATAAGATCGGTCTTGCAAAATAATCGGAATATCGTCAACACCATAGTTTCTAGGGAATGGAAGTTTAGCTTCCTCATCGTCTGTTACCACGACAGCTGCTGCTAGACCATTCCAAACCTGGCGAGCGGTATTTGGACATGGATGTGGATGCAACCAATCAGTTTGAGCTGGTTGATCCAAAGTAAAATCAATATCACGACTGCCACCAGGATAAACTGGAGCATGTGGTCCACCATCAACAATTGGTCCAGTGACATTTAAACCATGCCAGTGGAATGTTGTAACCTCGTCTAGTTTGTTAACTAGGTGCACATGATAATGAACGCCTTGTTTTAAGACAATTGTTGTTCCTAGCAATGAGGCGTTATAACCCCAAGTCTTAGTTTTAGCACCAGGCAAAATCTGAGTTTCACCAACTTGTGCTGTAATCGTGTAATAGACGTCATTGCCGTCAACCTTATCAGGCTTCAAGGCTGCCGGAATATTCAATGGCTTTTCGGGAACTTCGGGATGCTTTTCTAGTGGAACATACCCACCATCATGTAAATCAAATACTGGTTCATCGAAAAAGTAATCATTGTAAACTTGTGAATCTGACATTTATAATCGCCACCCTATTTATTAGTTTTTGATCGAAACGTGCAAATACAATTTACTAAAGCCTCTATAAACATACCAATACCCATCATGTACATCGCAATCATGTTTTTATCTGCGAAGACAAAATATAATAAAATTGCATAAAAAATTAGCATGAAGACAGAGAACGCCTTAGATCCACTTACCATGTTATCACCACCAAAATTTAGATACGATTCTATTTTAATACAGTTTACCAAACTTTAAAAATTAAGTTTGGAATCCCTAAGATATTTTAGTATTCATAAATTATTAATTGATTATCAATATAATTGGCCAGATAAACTTCGGCTACATCCAAATTACGTTTTTGTAGTTCAGCTTCTAACCATTCGACATCCTTATGAATATTAGCTAACTCGTCGTGGTCGATTTTGCCATCCAAAATGATTGGATACTTGATACTGGTCTCATCACGCATGATCAAAGTCAATTGACCATTACGCTCGAATACACCTCTTTTAACTTTTCTGACATCCATCACGCCAGCTTGACGTAATTTAAACGACAGATCATTCGCCGACAGACCGTTCTTTAAAGCTAAATTAACATCGATCTTGCCATTTTTAATAATCAATTGTGGTGTACCCTCAATCACCTTCTTAAAGAAATTATTGTGATTCGTTAAAAATTTAGCGACAAACACTACCATTGTCCAAATCAATAGTACTAAAGCAAATTGAAGGATGGTGATACTTGAATTGTAGATCATCCCTCCGACGATTCCACCTAAAACATAGTTTTGAAGTTGGTCGATGGCACTGGTTGGCGCTATATTGCCTCTCCCAAACAAATTGATCTGTAAAACCATGAATAGGAAACCAATAATAAATTTTAAAGTTAAATCTCCGTAAGAGAGAACCATTCTTCCACCTACTTCTCAATCAAATTAATTTTTTGTGAACTAATAATATTTGCTTTCGTCAAAGTGTAGCTACTCTGATTATTGTCAAAACTGATTCGATAAATATCTTTACCCGCCTTGATCAACATTCCTTCGGTCAGACTAGAACTGTTGGAGTAAAGCTTTTTAGCTTTCACTTTTTTATCTTTAGCAACTGATTGCATCAATTCCAAAGTCTGATTCGTCTTGTTGTTGATGTCGAGCTGTTGTTCATAATTATTGTAGTTAATACCTATGAACAAGATTATTCCAAATGCAAAAATTATTAATAGATCACGATATTTGTTGTCCGAGCGATTTTTAAAATATAAAAATCCGGTGATAAAAATGGCTACCGCCAAAATAATGATCCCGATAATAAATAGAAAGTTGGGTTCATTATTATGTTCAACTAAATATTGATACGAATAAAAATTCATTAACATCCCTCTCATCTATTTTTATACGATCAGTATAGCAAAAAAGCGCTCTCAGTAGCGCATCAACCTAGCATTTATCAGAGTTATCTTTGCTTGCGCAATCATTTAATATGTTTCATAATACATAGATATTAAATTTAAAGGGGGTGATCACTATCAACGACAATTCAAATCTTTGTACTTGGCTGAATATGAAGCATTTTGAAAATGATATTCAGACCAAACTAGAAAAAGCCCTCATCAAATATGATTTTTCACCAGTTGAGTTCAGTTTCTTGCACTATCTCTACGATCAATATGATTCCAAAGCTAGTCTGCTAAAAATTAAAGATTCACTGAAACTCAGTTCAGCAGCAGTTTCACGTCTGGCAGTCCGTTTGGAAAATAAACCTAGTCGGCCAATCATTCGTTATCACAGTGATGACAATCAAAAAGAAGTCTGCTTGAAAATGACATCCTCGGGGATCAAGCATTTTAAAGAAGCCTTAGTCGTGGCTGAAGAGGTTTTGAACGAGTCCTTTACTAGTAAAGACTTCTCTCAATTACGAGAAATGATCTTAACTACTGATATTCAATCTAAAAAATAGTCTCAATTTCTGATTTTTGGTCAGAAATTGAGACTATTTTTAATCTTTAAAAACCAATTCTAATAAGAGCCAAAGCCAGGCTAAAAGACTGATGATCAACTTGGACGTTCTTCTGCAAATTAGGAATAATCACGCCATTTTGAAAAGAACTCTTCAACGAGATCAATCGACCAACGTGATATACCATATCGTCTCCGCCCCAAATATGACATTTATAATTAAAATTCTAACATGTCTAGTTTTTAATTTCCTTTTTACATAAGGCATTTTTCGAAATACATTCCGTATGTAAAAAAAATTACGAATTTATTAATTAGACGACAGATATTGTCGTCCTACTTTAGTATTATTTTCCTTGTAAAACATCTATATTAAGGGGGACTTTTTATATGAAAAAATATTACGGACCAATCTTTTTGGGAATAATCGCACTAACACTTGCTGCACCAGTTGCTCAAACTACAACTGTTTTGGCTACTGATAACGGAACAGAGACGGGGACAACTACAGATCCAGATAATGAAATGGAGGAGTATAGTGGGACTGTTTATTATAATTCACCATATGCATCTGGCGAAGTCTTAACTACAGTGGTAACAAAAGAACTTCCAGCAAATCTAGAAAAAGGCACAATAATATCCTTCCCTGCTCCATTTATACAAGGATATTATGGTAAAGTAACAGCAAAAGTTGGTGATGACCATGCTCTTATCACTGATGAATCTGCTCCAGTAACGTATAAAGATACAAATTCAGGTGTTGCAGACGTACATACTAACCTTACTGGTGAAAATAGTGTCAAGAAAATAAATGTAAATGACTTAAGAATTGGCGTATCTACACCAGTAGAAATTCCGACAATCGATGGATACTATACGACTGACAAAAAAATCAATATAACTGCAGATGAATATGGTAATTTTAATTGTGAAAACCCAATTAACTACATTCAAAAAGATGATAATACAGTTACAGCTAAAGCAACCATTAATACTAATATCAATGAAAAAGATGGTAAAGATGGTCAAATAGTCTTAACTGACAAGGAATTTACTGGACAAATTGGCAGCGATATCTTAGTTGACGTTCCAAATGTTGAAGGATATTACACTAATCAAAAACAAGTAATGGCTCATATCAATGAAGATAAAACTATTACCGCCACAAATAAAGTCACTTACATGCCAAGAGATTCAAATACAGTCGATGGATCCATAACTTTGAATTTAAGAGTCTCGGGAAAAACATTTGAATCAAGGACGATTAATTTAACTGGGGCAAAAAATACAACTATTAAAGATCTTGATGCACCAGTATTAACAGGATATCCTTATGTTTCCCCACAGAAATTTTCTGTAACAATATCCAAAGATGGCAAATTCACCCCAAGTACTACGGATTTTGTCTATTATCAACATACTGACACTTTAAGTGTTGATGTTCCTAAGACAAAAGAATACCCTGACGGTAAATATACTTTCAAATACGAATATAATAATGTTGAAGGTGCACAAGTACTTCCGTCAATCCCTGGATATTATGCGACTAATGAAAATGGCGAAAAACAGGATTTAGTAATCATCAAAGTTAAAGATGGTAAAGCTATCGTCGGTAAAATAGTTTGGCATAAAATTAATAACAATAATAATTCTAGTTCGACTACAAAACCAACAACTAAACCAGAAACAAAACCTGAACACACAAAAACAATCAACGCTCACCATGCTACTTTCTATGCTCTACCAAACACCATCACAAGTCTTTACAGTGAAGATGGTCAAATCTTAAAGAACCGTGCCTTAGGTGGTAACAGTTCTTGGATAGCTGACAAGTTGATGACCTTAGACGGCGTCAATTATCTACGTGTTGCTACTGACGAATGGGTTAAACAAAACGATGGCTTGGAAGTAACTCCTCTCAGCCACAATGTTTACACTAAAAATGAAGCACGCCTTTACACTGCCAGTGGAAACCTTGTTCAAGACCGGGCTCTGGCCAAAAATACTGCTTGGGTAACTGATAAATCAGCTACAATCAATGGTCAAACTATGTATCGTGTTGCTACAAACGAATGGGTTCGTGCTGCCGATCTTAAATAACGTTTAGAAAATAGAAAACTCCGAATTCATTAAATTGAATTCAGAGTTTTTTTATTGCCAGGGAAATTGCAAACTAATATTCTTATTAAATTTTTCTTGTTCCATCAACTTTTCTAATCGTTCATCTTGACGTTTGTGGTACCCGCTGCAAACATATTCAGCTTCATCAGTATCGGGTACAATAGCCGGCAAAACAACATTCTTATCCGTTACAACGAAGGTAGAAAAGCAAGTCAAACCGAGAAATCTCTTGCCAGTCTTGAGATGTTCACCAATGATTTTCGTAAAAACTTCAATCGAACGACTGCCAACACCGGATACGTATGATTCAGTACACATCGAATCTTGCAGTCCAAAAGGTAAGATGAAATTAACTTGATCGACCGAAGCAGTAACCGTCTCAATTCGCGCCACACGAGAAGCAGAAATTGATGAATTATCATCGATCGTCATTAAAGTCTTACCTCCAAAGACGGTATTGTGTTCATTCAAATCTGAAGAAAAAACGCGATGATTACTGATCGACAAGGTCTGACTACATTTTAATTTTTCCATACACTTACCTCACTTTAATTTAAAAAATAAGTCATAATCAATGACTGATTACGACTTACTAATTTAATTTATCACTAGATTAATGATCCCTCCCGGAATCGAACCGGGGACCTACTGCTTAGGAGGCAGTTGCTCTATCCAACTGGGCCAAGGGACCAAGTGTCTTTTGGAATTTCACAAACTCAATTTTATGATCGTCGGTGTGCCAAATGTGTGCCAAAGTTCAAAAAAGTCGTTTTGATAAATCCAAATATTGAGAACCATCGTTATAAATAACTAATTGTCCTCTTAGAAAATTATATCCTACATACGTAATTATTCAACTTCATAATTTCATCAACTAAACTTTAGTCATCTACCATGATGCTGGTTTTTACATAAAAGTTCTTTGAACTAAATGGATATTAATGGGTAATTGCAACGTAGGAAGTTAAGACGGTGACTAGCCAAACATATGCGAAGTGATGCCTATGAATCGAATTGAGAAATATGCATGGCCCCGAAAAGGGCAGTATGAGCGTATACCAAGCATTATTATTAATGATTTCATTTGCGATATTGGTTGTGATAATTCTTAAATTCAATCGAAAAAAATAACCGTTATTAAACTTCAGCAGGTTTAACGGTTATTTTTGAATTTTAATCTTGTTTTTTATGAAAATTGCGTCTACCCTTGTTCTTTTGGTCTCGCAAACGTTTCTTAGGTTTGTTATTACCCTTAGAATTATTTTTTGTATCGTTATGACGCTTATTTTGTTTAAAAACTGGCTTTTTAGAGAGCTTACCTTCATTATCGACATACGCTTTGGTTATCTCTACATCAACCAAATCTTGTAAATTACGCATATCATGGCTATTACCAAATGTAATTACATTACCGCTTTTGCCCATTCTACCAGTCCGACCAGCACGATGGACATATTCACTGTCATCACGAGGAATCATGTAGTTGACAATCATATTGATATCGTCAATATCCATCCCTCTGGCTGCGACATCCGTCGTTAACAATAAGTTGACCTTCTTGCTAGAAAAAAGCTGTAACGCCGTTTTACGCTGCTGTGATGACATCTTACTATCTAAAGCTACGAAGTTAGTCTTATCATGATTCATATCACTGATAGTTTTGTGTAACGACCGAGAATTGTTGAAAAAGACAATTCCTAAAAATTTCTTGTTATGAGCTAATTCACGCAAAATTGCATTCTTAATGAACTCATTATTAGCTTCGACAAAATAATGCTCGATTCCAGCTGTATAACTGGTGTCATGTCGTTGATCGATCACTAAAAAGTCTTGTCCAAACCACTTATGCATATCTTGAAAAATGTCATTACCCGTAGCTGAAAAGAAAGTCATCTGGACATCTGCTGGCATTTGCGAAATTGTTTGGCGAACAGAATCGAGTTTTGACTCATTCAACATTTCATCAGCTTCATCCACAATCACCGTACTCAAATTGCCTAATTTAACTTTTCGAGTTTCAACCAATTCATTCAATCGGCCCAAAGTTGCTACGATAATTTCCGGTTTCTCTTTAAGTTTCTTCAATTGGCGGGTTGGATTAGCACCACCTGTTAAAGCCTGAACTTTGCAATCAACCAACTTAGCAAGGGGTTGAATAACATCTCGCACTTGCATAGCTAATTCTTGTGATGGTTCCAAAATCAACACTTGTAAGCCGTCTTTTGGTACCAATGTTTCGATCATTGGCATGACAAAGGCTAATGTTTTTCCAGAACCAGTTGGGGCCATGGCAACTAAATCTTTTCCCTCTTTGAAGGGCATATAAACAGCTTCTTGAATCTTGGTCAACTGTTCAAATTGATTTTGTTTAAAATAGTCCTGATATAAGTTTGGTATTTCCAATTTATTTTTCCTCATCTGCATCAAAAACAAGTCCGGCACTTGTTCTTGCTTGCTCTAATATCCGATTTACGATTCTAGCGTATTGTAACAGTTTATCATAGGTAGCTTGATCATTTTCGGTTATTATTCTGGCAAATTCGGTTGCTTCTGAATCCATTGGATTAGCACTCTTATTCGCTGGAATATCAGTGATGTTCTTATTGTCATCTGCCCAATCCAAATGACTGATGTCACCGCCATTATCTAACAAGAGTGTATCTCTGCCAAAATAAATTTCTGAAGACATATAAGAGTTCTTCGTCTTACCGATAATAATATTGACGTCAAATTCTGGATATTTGAGTGTCAAGGCACCACTGCCATCAATTCCTGAGTCAAGAAATTCAGCTTCATACTCTACTTTCTCAGGTTGACCAAATAATACTACTGCGTCATAAACTGTATAGACTCCCAAGTCATATAAAGCACCACCAGAGAATTTGGTCGTGAAAATATTAGGGTTTTTACCCTCTTTATAGGCGTCATAACGGCTCGAATACTTCATATAAGATAAAGTGGCTCCGGTCAATTCACTACGATGCTTTTCAACGATAGTCTCAATCTTCTTAAAAATTGGTTCATGAATATGTCTTGCCGCCTCAAATAAGTAGACACCCTTTTCGTGAGCCAAATTGTCGAGGATCGTAAATTCCTTGATTGTCGAGGTACTTGGTTTCTCAACAATGACATTTTTGCCGTGTTCAATCGCTAGTTTAGCTTGTTGAAAATGCAAAGCATTGGGTGAAGCGATATAGACCGTGTCAAAATCAGCCTTGAAGAATTTTTCAAGATCAGTACTGATCGTAATATCTTTCTTATTCAAGTCAGCGATAAAGCTTGCAGCTTTGGCTTCTGTTCTCGAATACACATTCGTTAAAGTAAATGTTTTTGTCTCGTCTGTTGCTTTTACAAATTGTTCTGTGATCCAGTTTGTTCCGATAATTCCTAAACTAATCATAAAATCACCTCTGATTTTTATTTTACTTATATGTAAGCGTAATTACCAACAAAAAAATACTCGAAATTGACCATTATGGTATATAATTTTATTTTATACCAATGAGGGGAGTATTTTTGCCTTATGAACGATGAAACAAATAACAATAGCCTAAAAAGAGAGCTTGGTTTCTTACCAGCACTCTCAACTGTAATGGGTCTAGTAATTGGTGGCGGGGTCTTTTTCAAGATCTCAAGTGTTACTGCCGCAACTGGTTCAGCAAGTTTAACAATCCTCGTTTGGCTGTTAGCAGGTTTTATTACTATCAATGCTGGTTTATCGGTAGCGGAATTAGCTGCCGCTTTGCCAATCGCAGGTGGTATCTACAAATATATTGAATACATTTATGGTAAAGTTCCGGCCTTCTTACTAGCTTGGGCCCAATCGGTAATTTATTATCCGGCGGGTATTTCAGCGTTATCAATTATTTTTTCCACGCAAGTTTTAAATTTGTGCAATCTCGATAAAAGTTGGCTCTTGCCAATTGCGATTGCTTTAGCAGTTTTCTTGTATGTTGTAAATCTTTTTGGAGCCCGAGTCGGTGGAGCAATCCAGACGGTCGCTTTGATTGCCAAATTGATTCCCATTGTTTTGATTATCGTGGTTGGCCTATTTACACCAACAGGTAATCAAGTTTCTCTTTTCCCAGTCACGGCTGGTACTCACTCGAGTTTCTGGTCATCCCTGGGCGGAGGCCTCTTAGCCACAATGTTTGCCTTTGACGGTTGGATGAATGTCGGTAATTTAGCTGGAGAAATGAAAAAACCGGAGAAAGATCTATCAAAATCAATCATCGTGGGTCTCTTTTTCATCACTTTGATCTACGTTTCAATCAGTTTTGTCTTTATCAAAGCCTTACCTTTCCACCTGATTCCTGGTAATCAAAATGCCGCATCCGAAGCCGCAATTCGTATCTTTGGTGACATTGGTGGCAAGATCGTTACGATTGGTATCTTGATCTCTGTTTTTGGTTCTGTCAATGGTTATACAATGACTGGACCACGTGTCAGCTTTGTCTTAGGAAATGACGATGAATTAATTTTCTCCAAGTTCTTCGCTAAATTGACTAAAAAGAGTCGCGTACCAGCTAATGCCGGTCTAGTGCAAACAATTATCGCAATCATTATGATCTTCATGGGAAGTTTTGATTATCTGACTGACATGTTGGTCTTCGTTATGTGGATTTTTTCAATGATGATGTTTATTGGAATCTTTATTTTAAGAAAAAAAGAACCTGAACTAGAACGTCCTTACAAAATCAATTTCTACCCGATTCCCCCAATTATTTCTCTTCTAGGTGGTGCCTATATTATTATTTCAACCATTATGCGTCAACCAGGATTAGCAATGATGGGAATTGGAATCACCTTACTGGGATTACCAGTTTATTATATCCATTACTTCTATAAAAAAAGGTCGCTTTGATGGCGGCTTTTTTTGTTGGAGGTTATAATTTTCACTAAGAGTATTTGTAATGGATTGTAGGTGTTTTCATGAAAGTTCAATTCAAAAATAAGTTTGAGGCTACCCTCATTCACTGGACTTTAAAAGTCCAAAAATGGTTAGTTTATCGGATAATTCAACGCACCTTGTTACTTATTTTTCCCTTTGCCTTATTTGGAAGTTTTATCAAGCTAGTTCAGACCGTCATTATTGAAAAAGAGGGCTTTTTGACTGATGTCTTTCCTTCACCTGAAAGCGAGGTCGTCTATCGTTGGATCGATAATATCGCTAGTGGCCTCTACACGATGTCTTTGGGTTGGGTATCTGTCATCGCCATCTTTGGTGCCGCGAAGTATACCGCCAAACACTTTCACCGTGACGATCAACTGGCTGGTATTACCGGTATCAGTGCTCTGTTGATTATGGATTATACTTATTCAAAGGCTCAGCCTTTCAGCTTCCATCCAACCATGTTAGGGATGCGCGGACTCCTTTTTGCCATACTTTCAGGTATGTTGATCGGCTGGATCTTTAAAATCTCCAGTCGTCCGGCACCGACTAAAGATAATAAACCTCATCCTACCAGCGTGATTGAACGAACTTTTATCTCCTTGAAACCAATCATCATTACGCTAATTTTAGCAATCACTTTCAGTATGTTGATCAATGTGACTTACTACTCTTCATTAACCGAAAATTTAGCCAATACCTTATTTGCCAATTATTCATCTAGTAACAACTGGGATCAGCTAGGCAAAGCTTTCATCTTCGCAGTCTACACCTTAGTCATGTCTTTCTTTGGCTGGTCAGGGATGTATTCGGCACTGGGAACTGAAAAAATGGACGTATTCTCAACGGTTAATTTGAATTATGCTTTACAGCACCACACCGCTTGGAACGCCCCCAATCCTTTTACTAGTTCAACCCTTTATCATGCCTTTGCTACTTATGGCGGTACCGGTTCAATTTTAGGCTTGATCATCGCCATTTTGATTATTTCTAAGGATAGGGACTTTCAAACCGTTGCCCGTTGGGCAATGATACCAAGTATCTTTAATATTGGTAGCGGCGTTATGACTGGTATTCCCGTTTTATTCAATGTCATTTTCCTAATTCCTTTTGTCTTAGCTCCTCTAGCTAACATGCTGATGGCAGCCGTTGCAATAGCGTTACACTTGATGCCGCCAAGCGTTTATCCGGTACCTGTGGGGACACCTGGACCATTGATTGCCTTTATTGGAACCAACGGTAGCTGGCAGGCCTTAGGCTTCTCAATCCTGGCAGTTGTCATTTCGACTATGATTTACATACCTTTTGTCAAAATGGCCGCTAAGGTTAAAATATTGGATAATTTGGGCATTGAGGACGGTGATGTGCAATGAAGTTTCACATCCGTCATGCCAGTAAGAACCGCAACTTGCACTATTTAATTTTTCTAGTGCTGATTTTAATTATTTTAGGAGTGCCATCTTATCTTTGGACTAAAAGCAACGTAACGACTTTAGCCGGGCGCTATAACTCTCCAATGTCACCCATCATCATGATCCCCGGTAGCAGTGCCAGTGCTAATCGCTTCGACGGTTTAGTTGACACGATCAATAAACGGTATAACGAACGTCACAGTTTATTAAAAATGACTGTTCACACTGATGGAAAGATCACTTCTACTGGTACGATCAGATCAAACGACGCCCGTCCGATCATTGTCGTTGGCTTTGAGAATAATAATGATGGCTATGCAAATATCAAGAAACAAGCTGCCTGGTTCGACTTGGCTTTTAACCAACTGAAAGAACGTTATCGTTTCAATAATTTCAATGCTTTCGGACACTCGAATGGTGGTTTGATTTGGACTTATTTCTTCGAGCACTACTTTGACGATTCAACAATCACGGTCAACCATATGATGACTGTAGGTACGCCTTATAATTTTGAAGAGAACAATACCTCCAATCGCACCCAGATGCTGAATGATCTGGTCAAGGATCGTAGTAAAATTCCCAGCAATCTATCGTATTATTCCGTGGCGGGAACGCAACTCTATACCGATGATGGAATCGTTCCTTTAGGCAGTGTCGATGCTGGCAAGTATGTCTTCGAAGGTCAGATCAAACACTATACGCTGATTACTTTAACTGGGGACAAAGCTCAACACTCGGATATGATCGACAATAATCAATTCATTGAAATCTTTCATCAATACTTGATTGGCAATGGACTTAACAATTCTGGAAATACTCGTCCTCCGAAAAAGGTTTCTAAATAAACAAAAGACTTCTGATTCTAAACACAGAATCAGG